>JAYTVL010000189.1:0-6313 GCA_043744075.1 Pirellula sp.
CTAGCCGCCGGTTTTTCGCACGACACCGGCGGCTAGCGCCATGCCGCTCACATCGCCGCCACGCCTTCGGCGAATGTTTACGGTCGAACTACTACTTTGTTGTTTTTTGGACAAAGCCTCGAATCATGTCTACGACTCAATAATGATTCAATATGTGGAACTTCAATGCAAAAGCAACTTTTCATTTCTAGAGGGAGCGTCGCACGCGCATGAGCTAGTCGAGCAAGCTGCACAACTCGGCTATCTTGGACTGGCAGTCACCGATCGAAATACCCTTTCCGGAATCGTTCGCGCTCATACAGCGGCCCGCGACCAACCTCTCCCATTCATTGTCGGAAGTGAACTTCATCCTGTCGATGGCCCACCGGTTGTTCTGTGGCCAAAAAACCGTCAGGGCTACGCCAATCTTTGCAAACTACTCTCTATTGGTCGGCTGCGTGCCGACAAAGGAGACTGCTGTTTGTGCTGGCACGATATCGCTGAGCACAACAGCGAATGCATCGTCGGATTTGTTCCACGTCTTCCTGATGCGCAGATTGTAAAAACGAACGAGCGGGTTACAACCGATCTCTCCACTCCGCTGTTTGTCAAACCGATCCCAAGCTATCCGTGGTGCGAAGCAGGTGCCAACTTCGACTCAAATAATATGCAATGTTGGATATTATGGCTAAATCAGTTCCGTGAAACGGTTGCAGACCGAGGCTATCTGGTTGCGAGTCTTCACCGTGGAGTCGACGATCAAGCTTCACTGGCTCGTTGGATGAGGATCAGTTGCGAGTCCAACGTTCCGTTATTGGCAACGGGCGATTGTCTCTATCACGTGCCGGAGAGAATGTTGCTCCAGGATTGTTTGTCGGCAATTGCTACTGGGACAACTATCGATGCCATTGCTGCTTCGCGTCCCATGAATGCGAGTTTTGCGATGCAGTCATTGTCGGAGATCCATCGTGCTTATCGGGACTGCCCCAAAGCCATCGCTGCCACCATAGAGATTGCCAAGCGGATTGATTTTTCGTTGCAGTCGCTGCAATATGAATATCCGCTTGAAGCTTCTCCGACCGGTGTCGCACCTATCGACTACCTCAAGCAGTTGACTTGGAAAGGGGCCAAAGAACGCTACCCGGGTGGCGTCCCGAATTCCGTAATTGGAATGTTAAAACATGAGTTTTCGATCATTCAAGACTTGCGTTACGAACCCTATTTTCTGACAGTCTGGGATTTGGTTCGATTCGCCCGATCTAAGGACATATTGTGTCAAGGCCGCGGCTCGGCAGCCAATAGTGCTGTTTGCTTTTGTCTAGGTGTCACTAGCGTGGATCCAAGCCAATACGATCTGCTGTTTGAACGCTTCATCAGTCGCGAACGCAATGAAGCTCCCGATATCGACGTCGATTTCGAGCATCAACGCCGCGAGGAAGTCATCCAATACGTATACGAAAAGTACGGACGGAATCGAGCGGGAATGACCGCCGCCGTCACAACCTATCGATTGCGATCGGCTGTGCGGGATTGTGGGAAAGCAATTGGACTGTCCCAAGATCGAATCGATTCACTTGCAAAGATCGTTGAGGGACGGGGCGGCGAAGAATCGTTTGAATCAAAGTGTACTGCTGCAGGCATCGATCCGAATTCAACGATCGGCGCTCGGTACACATACCTCGTTCAGTCATTGCTCGGCTTCCCTAGACACCTGTCGCAGCATACTGGTGGGATGGTTATGACCCAAGGGGCACTTCATGAATTGTGCCCGATCGAAAATGCGGCCATGCCCGGTCGAACGATCATTCAATGGGACAAAAACGACTTGGATGAACTAGGGATTCTCAAAGTAGACTGCTTGGCACTTGGAATGCTCTCGGCAATCCATCGTAGTTTTGACTTGATTCAGGACCATTACCAACGTCCACTTGATCTTGCATCGATACCAGCAGCGGACTCGTCGGTCTATGACATGATCTGCGAAGCGGACACGGTAGGTGTTTTTCAAATCGAGAGCCGAGCGCAGATGAGCATGCTGCCGAGGCTGCGTCCCAGATGTTTTTATGATCTCGTTATTGAAGTTGCAATTGTTCGACCAGGCCCTATTCAAGGCCAAATGGTGCATCCTTATTTGAAAGCACGACAGTCGGGCATTCAGCCTGAGTATCCGAACGAGGCGATTGCTCAAGTGCTCCGCAAAACGATGGGCGTGCCGCTTTTTCAAGAGCAAGCGATGCGATTGGCTGTTGTCGCTGCTGGCTTTACGCCAGGCGAAGCGGACCAGTTGCGACGTGCCATGGCAGCTTGGCGACGACCGGGAGTGATCGACAAGTTCAAGTTGAAATTGATTGAAGGGATGCAGGTCAATGGGTTGGATGAAGTGTTTGCGGAACGCGTTTTCAATCAGCTGAGGGGATTTGGTGAATACGGTTTCCCTGAATCGCACGCGGCAAGTTTTGCTTTGTTGGTGTATGCTTCGTGTTGGCTCAAGCATCATTACCCGGAGGTTTTTTGTTGCGCAATGCTCAATAGCCAGCCGCTTGGCTTTTACGCACCGGCTCAGCTTATTCAGGATGCTAGGAGACATGGTGTCGAGGTGCTTCCTCCGGATGTCAATGCGAGCCAATGGAACTGCACACTTGGAAACTCGGAGTTGACATTGATACCCGCGACAACCAATAAGCAGTTGCCGATCCGATTGGGGCTTAGAATGATTCGCGGGTTGCATGAACAGGATGCACAACGGATCGTAAACGCCAAATCGGTCGCTTCACCATTCGTGGATCAAACCGATTTAGTTCGTAGAGCGGGGCTCACGCAAGCGATCCTTTCGATTTTGGCCGATGCGGGTGCGTTGGAGTCGCTTTCCGGCGATCGCCGTGCCGCCTATTGGCAGTCGTTAGCTCAGGAACGAAAACAGATTGCGATGCCGCTTTTCGATGCCAGCCAGATGGATCATGACGAAGACATTCCAGGAAGCCTAACCCGAATGACGCCGCTCGAGGAGGTCTATACCGACTACGAAACAACAGGTATTTCGCTGAAAGGGCATCCCATCGGTTTCTATCGAGACAAGCTTTCGCAACTGCGAGTCACACCGGCAAATGAATTGGTGAATGCGCCGAACGGTCGATTCATACGGGTGGCGGGGCTAATACTATTGCGACAGAGGCCCGGGACTGCAAAGGGCTTTACGTTTGTAACGATGGAAGACGAAACCGGATCGATCAATTTGGTAATTCGTCCTGAAACGTGGAAACACTACTATCTCTTGTGTAAGCAATCCAACGCTTGGCTCGTACATGGTATTCTGGAGAACCGGCAGGGAGTGATTCACGTATTGGTTGGGCGCGTTGAGGATTTGCAGACAGTAATCCGCCCTCTCGACATTCAGTCTCGCGATTTTCGGTAGTAGTACGTATGGCCGTCTTTGGGATGCAACGCAACGAGTTGAGCGACCGCAGTTTTCCATTCGCAGCCTACTCATCTGGACTGCTTTCTTTCCTATCGTATTCAGCTACTATCGGGCGATAGAACCATTCAGCAACTGGCTATTCAAATAATTTGCTTCTTTCCTTGCCCAGGTCGATTTAAAAAGCAAAACGGGAAAAGCGAAAAGAGGGTGATCTCACTCTACCGTCCGAAGATAAGGCGAGGGGCAGTTGAAATCCTACCGTAGCCAACTCGTGGCACGGGCGTCTCGCCCGTCAAAACATGGGCTAAGGTAATGCTGCGAAAGACATTGCGAAAAGCAGTTTAAATGCTGACTGTTTTTCGTAACCCGCTGCGTAAGCGAGGGATTTTGTTGCTGGTTCCTCGCTTACGCAGCGGGTTGTGAATAATCCGCGCTAGCATGAGGGCCGGATTCGCAATTGATTAATAGCCTTCCAGCCCGCACGCTAGCGCGTTGCGGCTCAAAGTTAATGCCATTAGGCGTAAAGCCAACTAAAACGATTGAATTCGCGAGAGTTGCATACTGGCGTTCAGCGAGAAGTGTAGAATTGTCTTTCACTGACTTTGCCTTTCCAAGATCGAAAATAAACAGCCGCAATGCTGCATTCAAAGCACACTCCGCAGACTAAACCGACGACGAATTGGGGCAGTGACCTGAATCCCAAGTCGGATGACTTCGCGGCCAAAATCACCGATCGATTGCTACAAACTGCGAACGAAAATGGAGCTAGCGATTTGCATTTGGACTCGCTTGCCGAGGGATTGATAATTCGCATGCGAGCAAAAGGTTTGCTCTCAACACTAGCTAAAATACCGTACGGCCAGACTTCACAAGTCATCGCCCGCATTAAGTCATTGGCTGGAATGCTAACTTACCGCACTGATGTTCCTCAGGAAGGTCGGCTTAGCCTCGCATCCGGGGCCGATGCTCGTGTCTGTACTCTGCCTACTCTTCACGGCGAGAGGCTGGCCATTCGTTTTTCTGTATCGCAAACGCAACAATGGCAACTAGAAGATCTAGGACTGCCGCCTTGTGTTCTAGATAGGCTGAAGCTATCGCTCGATTCCCCATCCGGTGTAGTGCTCGTTTGCGGCCCGGCGGGTTCGGGGAAAACTACGACTGCATATGCTATCCTGCAAAAACTCGCAAATGCAGACTTGAGTATTCGGCGATGCCTCGTATCGCTGGAAGACCCCATTGAGCAAGTAATCGACGGTGTTTCACAATCGCAAATCCAACCCAACGTTGGCTTCGATTGGGCCTCAGGCCTCAAAGCCATTCTTCGACAAGACCCAGAAGTAATGCTCATCGGCGAGATTCGAGATGCCGAAACCGCGAGAGTTGTTTTCCAAGCAGCCGCAACCGGACAACTCGTTGTCTCAACAATGCACGCTCGCAGCGTTGCCGATGCGGTTGCACGCTTAATCGATATGGACGTTCCGAAACATCAAATCCTTTCGGCACTATTACTGTTAATTGCACAGCGTTTGGTGCGTTCCAATGTAAACACCAATGCAGATCGAGATCGTATTTTACTAGTTGAGGAATTACCGCAATTGGAATCGCAATTGCGAGAGGCGATACTTTCCGAGGGGGGAGCAGAGCGAATTGAGGCCGCAGCAAAAGCGATGGGAATGAGGCCTTTGCGAGAAATTGCGATGGAGTCACTGGATCGAGGCGAATTGGATGAAATTGTTTTTCGTCGTCACTTTCAATCGAGTTGAGATGAGCTATGCCAAAGACTGAATGGACGGAAAAGCAACGCATTGAGTTGTGCGCTCATATTGTTCCGCTGATTCAGTCTGGGTTACCGATGGATCGAGGTCTCAAGTCGATGGCGACTGATTTGCCAAAGCGACTCAGCAGTATTTCAAATGCGATGCAGTCCCGGTTGGAGAACGGAGAACCGCTTAAGAGTATTCTGGCCGGTGGAAATCGACCAGAATCTCGCAGTTTGTCCGCCACGATCGCGGCAGGAGAGATGTCTGGCGACCTAGGCATTTTGATGGAAAGCTGGGCTGCCATTCAGACGGCTCGCGCGCTTGCAAAGAAGCGCTTTCGATTGAAATTGGTCTATCCCGTTTTCTTGATCCTGATCACTGTGTTTGCGATCGGATTCTCGATTCAGACGTTAGTCCCGCAATACCGATCGAACCTATTAAGCATTCATGCGAAAGTTCCGTACTGGTTTGAATACATTGAATTTGTTTATCGAAACTTGATTTTCTGGGGAATCACGGCCACTGCATTGAGCCTTTTCCCGATTCTTTATTTCGGATGGAGACGCGCGACTTATGATCCGAAAGGGTGGCCGAGAGATCCCGCGTATCGAACCTTGCTTCAGTCGCATGCGTCGACTCTAGCTGCAAAGCTTATCGCGTCCAACGTGCCCTCCGGTGTTGCAAAAGAATTAGTGGTGACTTCACTGGGTATGCCGGCAAGTTCGACGACTTACCTAGATCCAGCTAGCCGATCTATCTTCGAATTGCTCGGCAAAGGAGTTCTCGAACCTGCCAAGGCTGTGGCGATGCACACAGATATTTCGCGCTGCTTGCTCGACCACTCCCAAGTTCAAATCGAATCACAGGGACGATGGATTGTGTATTCGGTTTCGATATCCGTCGCCATCGTAGTGGGATTGTCGTACCTGTTGGTGATCTATCTTCCCTGGATTTATCTTCTGGATCAGCTCAAACAGATTCGATCGATCCGCTAGCCATTCTACCTTGGTTTCTGGGTTGAGCCGCAGGCGCTAGCTGGGCTGTGCGACAAATAGCAGTTTACGAAAAATGCGTAGATGCGAGTTTTGTTCCGTTCTGCGATCTGGATTTTCAGGTTGGTCGGGGGCTTGTCCCCCACCAACCTTGTTTTGGCGTACTA
>JAYTVL010000190.1:0-6302 GCA_043744075.1 Pirellula sp.
CTCATGATTGTGATTCGCGAGCCCTAGCTGTTTCAAATTGTTCTGGCACTGCATTCGACGAGCGGCTTCACGTGCCGCTTGAACGGCTGGCAACAGCAAACCAACCAAAATCCCAATAATGGCAATCACAATAAGAAGTTCAACAAGCGTGAGCCCTCTCGCCCTAAATAAATACCTTTTCACCGAAACACCTCGTAATCCAAAATACATCGAAACAACTTGAACGCCGAATTTCGGCTGGCCATAAATGGCTCACTACGTAATGCGACTTTTTCGCCTGTTGCCAAATTATGGGACTAACGGATCATTTTCGCCACGGATTTCCCAAAAAGATTTTGCCGTCCACGATTGCACAACGTGTAGAGAATTTAGAATTTACGAGCGAGCGGCGCGATTAAGGAAGACGGACGCAAATAAAGTCGATACACAAGAGACTCATGCAGAAACGGGGGGAGGCAAGAACTCGGCTGCTGAAGAAGTCACGCAATACTTGCCGACAGAAGCTCGCACGAAAAGCCGTGCTTTTTCCAACGGAAATTCACAGGAACCTCAGCGAAAAGCCAAAATAAACTCAGCTGTCGCAAGCAACTCTGTCAAAGGCAACTACCCCAGCCAACCTGCGAAACTGGCTGATTCTTAGTTGCGTTTGAAGTCGGTCTCCCAAAACGACGCTGCAGCGAGCAACGGCATAAGAGAAGTCAGACAGCCCGAATGGCCTTCAATTTTGCATATTCTCACCAGTTCGTGAAGTCGAAGCAATGATAGGCCCGTTGAGGCTCAGAAATGAAGAAGCGGCACCGGCGCGACTACCTCATGAGGGCGTGTCCTGAGGGAGTAATCGAATTTTGTTCGGAGCAGGCAACGCTGACGATTTTGACAGTCCAGCATGCGTCGGTTTAGCACTCCGACGCAGATTGTGCCCATGCGTTTCCTGATAGATCCACCCCGATTTGATAGTTGCTGTCCGGACCTTTGAGAACACTTTGGTGGGCACTTCGGGCTCCACAACGCTCAGGTTGCACCTCTGCAGAGCACTATCCAGGACTCCTCGCTGGGGTTTATTCAGAATTGTAGAGACTCCGGTTCCGCAAATCATTCAAGTAAACATTCGCCGAAGGTGTGAGCGGCAAGGCACTAGCCGCCGGTTTTTCTCATGACACCGGCGGCTAGCGCCATGCCGCTCACATCGCCGCCACGCCTTCGCGAATGTTTTATCATTCAACGTGTAAACCCGTGGGATGTACGTGAAGTCCGATTCATCGCTGTTTCCAATCTCTGCAATTGGTCATTCAGTTCTTTGAGACTGATTTCCCAACCCTCGTGCAATCGAGAATGTTCGTCTCCTAGCTGATCCCAGCGCAAGCCGATTCTTTGCAACTCGCTATTGAGAAGCTCGTTTCCTCGAATGGAAGCTTGCGATCGTTTCCGTTCTGCGACTGATCGGAATCCGGGTGTTAGAATAGCCTCTAGTACGTTTACACTCGAACTGTCGATGTCAATAAACATATCGTTCTGTTCGCTGTCTTTCGGTAGCGTCGTTCCAACCAGTTTGCCAATAATTGCTGTTTTTTCATTCGACAGCGAACTGGAATTCCACAACGGCTCTGCCGATGCCAATTCGAAACAACTTTTTATCGGTAACGAGATCGTCGCTGCCCAACCTTGGTTTGCATGTTGGATCGAAGTCGTAGATTTGCTTTGCCCCGGCTGGATTCGTTCGAGGCCAATTTGAAGTTGATGTGCATCCGACTGAGGCAACCTAATCTGTTGCGCAGTGCATGCCAGCCAAGGCGTTGCGTTCGGCGGTAAGTCGTGGTTCATTGTCAAGGAGATGGCTGGTTTATCTTGCTCCGAGATGTCTCGACTGGACAAGTTTCTAAACTGAAATTCGAAACTAGCAGTTGCACCAGAAGAAACATTTGCAACACTTGGGAATTGAACCACCCCTTTCACTTTGCCTGCCACAAAACGAGTGACGCCGACCGAGAGTTGAGACAGGAACTCTGTTCGGGAATCTCGCAACCTATCCCCGAATTGATCGTCTTCTGAGTTTCTCTCGCTTTGCGGTACTCTAAAAGCGAGTAGTACGACCTGGACTATTGAACGATTGCTGTTCCATTCCCTGGCGACCGCAAGCTTGGCGAGCTGTAATGAAGCTTGGTTTATTTTTGAGCTTTCGAATTCTGGGATCGGAGCTAGGCTGATGATAAGATTCTTTTCAGCCGATTGCTTCAAAGAAACTACTGCTTTGTCAGATTCCTTCCGGGCAAGTCGATCTTCCGCAATCGACTGCTTGATCATAGCCAGTTCTCTTTTCGCGTCGTCCACGATGGAAGTTTGTCGAAGCACATTAAAAGAACCGTCGATGGGCATAGCCTCGGTTAGCTGCTCCATCACCTTCTTTATTCGTGATGACACGTCGAGGTGAACGCGGCTTTGTTTTGACGCTTCTTGCACAATTTTCAGATTGATCGGAGAAACGATTGGTTCAATGTTGACACCTGTGTCGGCGGTGCCACCTGCGGGGACAAAAGTGATTGGTCCAATGCCCTCGACAGCCGATGGAATGATCTGTCGACTCGGCTCGTCGATTTGCCAATGAACGTTTGATGCGACGAAACTATCAACCTGCAGATTGCGGAATAGGAGACTGTTCCAATTGAATTTCAATGCTGCGTGTTCGATTTTCGTCAGTCGCGGTGATTCGTGGTCGTTTATTCCTCTAAGCGAATTGGAGTGATGTACCACGACATCACGGAACGCAATGGTACCGTCGACTAAAGAAATCTTTGACTCGCCAATGTCAACTCGAGCGCCAATGATGTCGGAAATCCGAGACTCCATTCTAGCACGCATCACTGGTTGAAAGCAAAGTATACCACCGCCCAATGTCACGGTGACAACCAATAATCGACGACGTAACGTCATGCAGTTTTCTCCGATTGCTTTCGAACACTTTCACGCGAACCGTTGATGTGCCAGAGCAGGTACCTCAACGATTCGTCTCGGCCATTCGCTTGGCTTGACGAGTGGCTAGTATCAAAGGAAATCGATTGGCCAACGGGGCCCGTCATTTTTGAAGCTGGAGCTCCCAAGTTTACGATCTCTTTGGTATCCGAAGTCGAGGCATTTCCAACAGGCATAAAAATTCCTTGTGAAAGAGGAGAAGCAGCGGAGTCGGGTTTGCTTTTTATTGACTCGCGCGTCGAACTGACTGGGCGTCGATAGCGGACTACTTCGATGATTGTTTCGCGAAGGAACGTGTCGTTCCCCTCAGAAAGGACCTCGTCCGTGAATATCATTGGGACTTTTCTTTGTCTTTTGCTCCGATTCGCCCATTTAAGCGATTCAGAGTCAAGCTTTTTAGCATCCGCGTCGGTGGTTACTTGTAAAACCTTAGATGTCGAATTGATGTAGGTTGGTTCGGTTGGATTCGAGGGAGCCCCGGCTGACTCAGTCTGAATAGTGCCTTTGCTATCTTTCGCAACGGATGTGTCAACAGAAAGCAACTTAAGTGATGGAATTAGTTTCTCTTGCCGACTTCTTGATTGATCTGCAACGGACTTTCTATATTGGATTGCCTGGTTTGCAACTTGCTCTAATTCGATACTTTGCCGTTTCTGCCTAGCCTTGAATATTGACCACCGGCAAACGGCATAGGCGGGAAGAATAGCAGCAAGTCCCACTCCGATCCCTCCAATTACCAGCGCGTTCTCCAGGCAAGTCCAGGGGAGCATCGGAATCTGATAGAGGTAAAAAATTCCATTGGCGATCCTTGGTTGAGAAAGCAGTAATGAGCCAAAGTACGTGGTCAAGGGGTAAAACCATCCGGCCAAGAAGCTGAGTGATACGGCGGTACAGCACGCGACCAATTGATTGACACGGATGCAAGCAAGGACAACGACAAGTGACAAGACAACGAGATTGTCCTTTGGGATCAAACCGAGCATGATCCCGATTGCGATTCCCCATGCGATATGATTCGGCTTGCGATTCTTGGAAAGGATCGCAATGATTCGTTCTGAATTGTTGCTGATCCGAGGAAACATGGCCCCTACTATGTTCGTTAGGACGTTGGAAACACAGCTTTTCGATCGAATAGAACGTGCCCACTGCCGAATGCGATGGACTGTGTTCTTGAAACATCGGTATGTGGCGAAGGAAAATAAAGCCGATTAATTCGACATTGTCGATTTTGCGGATGTTGCCTCCGATTTATTGCTAGCAAATCTGGTTTTATTCTATTGTCGAGCGACTATCAAATTCGACGGTACTAATCATGCGAACAGCCCCGGCGGCTTCGTCTCTAATAAGTACCATCGCGCGCGACTTCGGCTTGTTTTCTGCCAAATTCTGAAGCCATCCCGCGAGATCTCTCCCAGCTCGAACACAGGTCGCAGTCGCAGCAGCATCGGCATCCGTCGCGTTTTCAGCAATGATCGTCACACTTTGATTGCCCGTAATTCCTTCGTTCGTCTTTGGGTCAAGGATATGACTTGAGTACTCGTTTTTTTCAGCGCGTGGCCGATCAGGAAACCGTTGCCACCGATCACCCGATGTCGCAATGCCGCATCGACTCAATCGCATCCGAAGCAGTTCGTTGGCCATCCTGGTTGAGTCCCCGAATGACACATCGATTGCAATGGGCCACCCTTCTGTACCCTGAGGGGGAGTGCCAATCCGCATATTCCCCGAAGAGTTGACAACATATCGCTCAATCTCCATTTCCTGAAGCTTCGCCGCGATTCGATCGACCACGACCCCCTTGCCAATCGCGCCAAAGTCGAATCGAACACCGGGGGTTGCAAACCGAATTGCCTGATTACACGAATCGAGTTCGATCAAACGCCAACCGCTCTTGCGTCGAGCTTCATCCCATCTATCCGCCGACACTTGTTTTCGTTGTCTTCGCAGTCGCGTAATTGCCCCTAGTGCGGCATCGAAAGCACCGTTACTCCAACGATGCCACTGATCACACATCTCAACCACGCTCCAAAGCTCCTCCGATAGAGGAGTCCAATTCCCCAAATCTGCTTTCAAACAAGCCAAAGTCGACTGGCTCGTCGGATCGTAGTCGCTCAAAACTTTGACCCATTGATCGGCGACTTTTTCGGCAGCTTCAACGACATGGCTGGAAGTGGCGGAGTTGTTGTACCATCTCAAGTTGATTTTTGAGCCCATGGACGGAAACTCGGCCTCGAATCCATTTGTGTCTTCAATACAGGAATATGCTCGCAAGTTAGGCGACACTAGTTGGGCCGCATTCCAGCCGAGAGTCCAGATAGCGATACGTCCGAGGTACTTTCGGCGACTCAATTCCATGTAACAATTATTTTCCAAAAATGCTTGACGCGGGAATCTAAAGTTTGCGACACTAATGGTTACGCCTATTGCGTGGAATCGATAACCCGTAACGATCCCACACGTATCTTAGAGCGGCTTCCGGTTTTTCAAAGTCAGTATCCCGTAATTAGTTTGAGGTTCTTGGCAATGAATCGAAACATTTCGGAACTAAATGGCATGAAGATGTGCCTCAATCACAGTCAATCTGGCATCGAGGAGGGGCTTGCAGAATTGGAGCAGGACTTCCGTTCGTGGCAGGAGCATCCTCATCAGCGAGCAACTTGGAGTAAACTGATGGAGCATCTAGTCAGTTTTCGTTGGGTACTCGATCAGCATTTCACTCGGGTTGCGGGTGAAGGCTATTTGGAAAACGTCGCTTGCCAGCGCCCTGGTCTTTATTATGATCTTCGCGAGATCGAGTGTTGGCAATGCCGTCTTATCGATCAACTAGACTTTACGATCCATCACGTCCAAAACTACGACCCGCAACGAGATGAGATCGCTGACATCGCCGATCAATTCCAGCGATTGCATCGGGAAATCCTCGAGGAAGAAAGCCAAGAGCGGCAACTGGTCGAACGAGGATTGGCTTGACCGCTCCGTTCGTCATCATCGAACAAGTCAACTCCACGCTTCCAACTCAAGCGGCTGCGGAAGAACTCGCAGCGGCTCTTGTGGAAAAACGATTGGCAGCGTGTGTCCAGATAACGGGACCGATTTTGAGCGTCTATCGATGGCAAGGAGACCTCAATAGAGACCAGGAGTTCTCATTGTGTTGTAAGACCACAACATCACGGCTTCCACAATTAATTGACTATCTGAGAGCTCACCATCCCTACGACTTGCCCGAAATTATCACTTGTGCCCTACAGTCGACTCCTGAGTATTATTCTTGGGTGGTGGAACAAGTAGAAACCTAGTGCATTGTGACAGCTAAGATTTAGGGTTTGATAGTAGTG
>JAYTVL010000191.1:0-24219 GCA_043744075.1 Pirellula sp.
GTAAGGTCGGGCTGGATAGTCGTTTAACCGCGTGGGCATCGCCCCGCGTATTTGCATCCGATAAACTGTCGTCGCGGCCCGATGGGCACGCGGTTAAACCAATAAAACTTCGATATCGATACCGGCGATCAGCGAGAAGTGTCAAAAAAAAGCACAACGAGAATTTCTTTCTTTGAGCAATTTAAAAACTCTATTTGGTCTGGCACTTGACGAGCTTCTACACTGCCGGATTAAAGACGTTCTATTTACCAAATTCTGTTTAGTCGTCCCTCGTACTTTTTTTGAATCAATGAGTGACCAATCAAACGATATTAGGGCGGTAATCGTAGGAGCAACGGGTGGCATAGGCCACGCGGTATGCAGTCAACTTGCAAAATCTGGGGGTGAAGCGTTCTTGATTGGTCGTTCTGTGGACAAGCTGAAAGCGATGTCGCAAGCATACGGTTGGGGATATGCAGTCGCGGACGGCACGGATTGGACACAACTCGATGGCGTTGTGTCCAGTGCCGAAGGATTACTTGGTGGGATCAACGCCGCCATTAATTTAGCTGGTTCGGTTTTGCTCAAACCTATCCATTTAACCAGCCGTACTGAGTGGGACGCAACCATTGGGGCAAATCTAACTTCCGCTGCTGGACTTTTAAAATCGTGCGTTCCGCGGATGGTAGCATCCGGTGGTTCGGTTGTCCTCATGAGTTCTGCAGCCGCGACCATTGGGCTATCAAACCATGAAGCAATAGCAGCTTGCAAGGCTGGAATCGAGGGCATGGTTCGATCCGCCGCAATGACCTATGCATCCAAGCAAATTCGAGTCAATGCTGTCGCCCCCGGACTTGTGCAAACGCCTCTGACTGAGAAGATCTGGGGAAATCCACGGTCCGCCGAAGTGTCGTTATCAATGCATCCGATTGGACGATTTGGCCAGCCGGAGGATATTGCAAGGGCAATACTTTGGCTAGCATCGCCGGAACAGTCCTGGGTGACGGGCCAAACAATTGGTGTTGACGGTGGGCTCGGCAAACTGAAAGGTGTCGTACAGCAGAAGGCAAAGGAGCTCTAGAATCTCGCAAGCTTGGAGGTAGGATTTCGACACTAAAGCGAGGGGTAGCTTGAAATCTACCTGTAAATTAGGTGGCAGCCCTGAGGCACGAAGGGCGTGTGAAGTGTTAATTTCGTTGGACCTCAAATCCACGCCAATCGCTCTGAGAGGCTGTGATTTTTTTGAATCCTAAGAAAGTACCCGTCACACTCCGTGTGATGTTGCCTCAAAAACCGAAGGTTTTTGAACTGTGGCCGTCACACGGAGTGTGACGGGTACCATAAAATCACAGCCTCTGAGCGTGCCACCCGATCCCCTGGTATATTTCAGTCTGCCGCACGCTTAAGATCAATTCAGCTCACTTCCAAAACGGTATATCGCGCCTTGGCCGCAATATCTTGTCGGGATTCTCAATCAAATGAACTGATTCCGACTCTGTCCTGGCTATCTTGCTTGTGTGATTTGACGATTCTAACGCAACTTTGTTCGTCTGCGATTTATCGACTGCAAGTCGATGCGACAGGTCAGAAGTTTGAATGGTGACTCCGCCACTAATGATTGACGACATCACTCCCTTGGGCATACGATGCGTTGCAGCTACGGAGTCCAGTTCAAGTGGAGTAACCGGTAACCTCGGCTGCCCTTCAGGATTGTTGATCGCTAAGAATGGTTTACCCGTTCCGCCTCGAATCTCATTGCGAATTATTTCCAATGCAATTGCCAAATCAAAGATGTGTCTCAATCTGCCATAGACAGGATAGTCACGTTGCAATCGGTCAAAGTTGCGAGTGAACTTTTTTGCAAACGTATCAGCGGCGAAGTCAGGTGAATTCGTTGCGACTCGTTCCCCTTTCGCATTCATCATTTGAGCTTCACTGAGCACTTGGACATTTGAAGACGCGAAATGGTAGAACTTGCGATCGGGATCCATCGGTATTTTTTGATCGGATACAGAAAACCACCATCGAACCATGCTTGCATCGGCGCCATTGCTCGAATTATCAAATATCGCTTTTTCTTGCCAATAGGATTTCATTGGGGGCGGGCAATGTTCTAGACCAAGCCCCAGTCGCTTCATATGTGCGTCTGCAATCAATAGGGCATAGCCAGTAGGAGAATCCTGACTTAATCCAATCACTTTGGCGTGCTGCTTGCCAAGCTTTTGGCGCCATTGTTCCGTCCATCGGTCTGGTTGACGTTGCATCGAACGCATTGCAGACGAGCTTCGGGCCATTTCATACGCTGCAGTCAATCGCTCGGGATCCGGATCAATCGAACATCCGAATTCTCCTTTGCTTCCCAATACATGCGGGGCGACACTGAGCAAATCCTCTAAGAGAACGGGAGGCAAGCCTGTTTCCGGATTCAATATTTCTCCTGACTTGTTGGCAACGAGATTCCCCGCAGGACCGCCCAGATACCACTCTCGGGACTCTTTGTCGAACGCCAAGAAGTCAATCCGATAGAGTCCGCCCAGCAATTCCATTGCAATGTTGGCTCGAGACTTCTTGGACGTGTCGTGCAAGCGTTCAGCGACTTGTGCATCCAATTGGTGCAATGAAATCCATCGCAATGAGCTCGCTTGCTGCCATTCGCCCAATTCATCGAGCGGAATGTTCACCGGCACGTTAGCTTGGTCCTGATCGCGAGGCAGCTTGAGTGTTGCAAGCATCGCCTTGTTCGAATCCAGACGTTCTATTAATCCGTTCGAATCAATTCGTACGCCTTGACGGTATGGAATCGCGGAGGCGGAACCGCCATTGACTGCCCACTCGGCGTCAATGACGTTTTCGATTAGATCGATTAATGCGGTGTAGTCTGCCATCGAAGATCCGCCGTTTGGATCTTGTTCGCTGGCGGACTGATGCAGTTCGCTTAACCATTCAAGCCGCTGTCGCGTTGGAAGCGTTCGCAGTTCCGAAATCGCAGATTTACTATTCCCCGCGACCACGGCGTCCTTGATTCGTTTCAAGTTACCCAGGTCCGATGGTTTACCCAGGCCCGATGGTGTGGGTTCACCGGTGATCGCAAATTGACGACCATCCGGAAGATCTTGAGATAAAACGACGACAAGGAACGCAATATAGAACCGCATGATTGATCCTCCAAGGATAATTGGCTACCATCTATTTAACTATGGGCTGCGAGTCGATGTGAGCGGCATGGCACTAGCCGCCGGTGTCGTGCGAAAAACCGGCGGCCAGCGCCTTGCCGCTCACACCTTCGGCGAATGTTTACGTCGATGTACAACTAAGTGTATCGTCATCATGCACTTAAGCGATTCACTGCTCTCCAAAATAGCTAAAACTTGTGGCACTTTTCGCTGATCGCCAGCAAATCGGCCTTCCGTAGGATTTCAGCGGAGGATTCGTTTTGGCGATTAATGTAGCTGTCGGTTGCCGTCCTGCTGGCGTAAAGCAAATTGCACTCACTTTGTGAGTTTTGAGCCTCAATGCGCTAGCATGAGGGCCGGATTCGCAAGCGATACCTTGCCTGCCAGCCCGCACGCTAGCGCGTTGCGGCTCAAAGTGAGTGCCATTGGGCGTATAGCCAACGGAAACGATTGCATTCGCAAGAGTTGCATACTGGCGATCAGCGAGAAGTGTCGTCGCTAAATACCTGTACAACACCAAATACCTGAACAACATCAAAAGTGGTGCTCAAAAGGGAACTGCAAATGCATTATCGATTACGAGCTGCGTTCGTCCTTGCGGCTTTTTCATTCGGATTTTTACTCTTTAACGAAACATCTATGGCTCAGCAAAGTCCAGTAGTAGCGACAGCATCGCCTGACGCAGATCCGTTCCTATGGCTTGAGGACGTAACTGGTGAAAAGGCAATCGGGTGGGTCAAGGCTAGGAACGCCAAATCACAGGCGAAAATGGAATCGGACCCTCAATTCAATGCACTTCGCGAAGATCTGCTAGCCATCCTCGATTCAGATGCTCGCATTCCCTTTGTGGGCAAGCAAGGTGAATATTATTACAACTTCTGGCGAGACAAGAAAAACGAGCGTGGAATCTGGCGCCGTACGACGCTAGACCAATACAAGGCAGCTGAACCGAAATGGGAGTTGATTCTCGATTTGGATGCGCTCGGCAATACGGAAAACGAAAACTGGGTTTGGAAGGGCGCAAAGTTACTTCGTCCGGACTACAAGCGAGCTCTAATGACACTATCTCGTGGCGGTGCAGATGCAGACGTGACCCGCGAATTCGATATGGAAAAACGCGAATTCGTAAAGGATGGATTTGCTCGCCCCGAAGCCAAGGGTGGTATGGACTGGATCGATCAAGACCATGTCTTTGTGATGACCGACTTTGGGCCTGGGTCAATGACTGAGTCCGGTTATCCACGCATTGCCAAAAAGTGGAAACGCGGGACGCCACTTGAATCCGCAGAAGTGGTCTACGAAGGCAAGAGCGACGACATGTCTGTCAGCGCATTCCATGATGACGCCCCAGGCTTTGAACGCAATTTTGTGGATCGCAATTTGGCATTCTATAACGACGAACTCTATTTACTCGACCACAAATCAAAGTTGGTCAAGATCGACGCCCCCAACAGCGCCAAAAAAGCGGTCTTTCATCAGTTTCTAGCGATCGAATTGCGAAAGCCGTGGGAAGTCGGAGGCAAAACCTATCCGGCTGGTGCGCTCTTAATGACAAGATTAGAAGCGTTCTTAAACGGCGATCTCAATCTCGAAATGGTTTTCCAACCTTCGGACTCTACGGCCTTGTCCAGTTTCGGTTTTACAAAGGACTATGCCTATATCAACGTTTTGGAAGACGTAAAGAATCGAATCTATGTATTGAAACCTACGGAAGGTGGCTGGGTTCAGGAGCCCCTCAAAGGGGCACCAAGTCTTGGTACTGTCAACATTTCTTCGGTTGACGCGGACGAGTCGAACGATTTCTTCATGACTACCACGAACTACCTCAATCCAACAACGCTTTCGCTGGGTACGATCGGCTCAGAACCAACTGAGCTTAAGCGATTGCCCGCGTTCTTTGACGCCAAGGGACTATCTATTTCGCAGCATTTTGCAACTAGCAAAGATGGCACAAGTATCCCCTATTTCATGATTGCAGCTGAGGGCCTAAAACTTGATTCAAACCATCCAATGCTTCTGTACGGCTATGGCGGCTTTGAAATTTCGATGCAGCCTGGCTACAACGCGGCGGTCGGACGCGCTTGGGTAAGTCAAGGTGGAGTTTATGTCGTGGCGAATATTCGTGGCGGAGGAGAATACGGCCCTCGATGGCACCAAGCAGCTCTCAAAGAAAACCGGCTTAGATGCTACGAAGATTTTGCCGCCGTTGCACAAGACCTTTATGCTCGCAAGGTAACTCAGCCAAACAAACTTGGCATTCAAGGGGGATCGAACGGCGGGCTATTGGTTGGCAATATGGTCACACTTTACCCTGGTCTCTTCAAAGCGGCGGTTTGCCAAGTTCCCTTGTTGGATATGCGACGCTACAACAAACTGCTTGCTGGTGCATCGTGGATGGCGGAATACGGTAACCCAGACGACCCGAAACAGTGGGAATTCATCAAATCGTTTTCTCCATACCATAATGTCAAGTCAGGTGCGAAGTACGCGAATATTTTGTTCACGACTTCGACTCGCGACGACCGCGTCCATCCCGGCCACGCGCGCAAGATGATGGCAAAGATGGAGGAGCAAGGGCACTCGGTAATGTACTACGAAAACATCGAGGGTGGCCACGGCGGTGCTGCTAACAATCGACAATCCGCCTTCATGCAAGCGATCTCTTATACTTTTCTCAAACAGCAACTGTTTGGCGAATAGCCTGTCGTCGATGTAGCTTAGGCTTCCAGCCTGAGTACTGATGAGAAATCTCCACAGGCAAGATGCCTATGCTACGTTTAGATACATAGTCTGGTCGCAGCTGTCGAATGAAAAATTACGATGAGGAAACGATGAACGTCGGAAAATTGACAAAGCCGAGTATTTTTCGCCATTGCATGGTTCGAGTCCGTTTCGCGTTCAATTGGCTACTCATGTTTGTCAGTATGGCGGGCGTGACCTTCCTCCTAATGGTATTCGCCGGTGTCTTCCACGCAAAGGTCGAGAGTAAGCCTCGCAATCGTCTGAAGCCAATTCCCCCGGGTACTAGTTTTGCCATAGTCAAGGAAGTAACTCAACCGCGATACGAGTCAGCGATTGGAGCCATCAAACCGGTTCACGAATCGAATGTGGCTTCGAAGATTCTTGCTCGTGTATTAGAGGTCAATGTAACCGCGGGCAAGCAGGTTGCTGCGGGCGACGTACTAGTAAAGCTAAGCAACGACGAACAACTGTCGCGAGTACGCCAAGCGGAAGCGGAACGCGATTCCATGCTCGCCCAATTGCAATTGGCAAAAACCGAAATGGCGAGAGCGACTCAGTTGATTGCAAGCAATACCATTTCGAGGGCGGAATATGATACCGCCATAACTCGAGTGCAAACTACCCAGGCCAACTCGGATCGGGCAAATCGAGCGGTTGAAGAAGCCAAGGTTTATCTCGATTTCGCCACCGTTATCGCTCCTTTTACCGGTGTAATCGTCGACAAAGCTGTTCAACCAGGCGACACAGTTAGCCCTGGCCAAACGCTACTTATGCTCTACGATCCAACTCACATGCAATTGGTTGCCAACGTTCGCGAGTCGCTGGCAATGAAACTGAAAGTCGGACAGAAGCTTCCCGCTCGAATGGAATCGCTCGGCTACGAATGCCTTGCGACCGTTAGCGAAGTGGTCCCCAAAGCCGACGTATCAAGTCGTTCTTTCGAAGTCAAAGTAACGGGCCCTTGTCCGCCGGGTGTCTATAGCGGCATGTTCGGCCGGTTGATGCTTCCGCTCGAGGATGAACAAGTCTTATTAGCCCCTGCCCATTCGATCCAACGAGTAGGGCAACTCACTTTCGTTCAAATCGAATCGGATGGATATCTCGCTCGTCGGTCTGTTCAACTCGGACGTAGTTTCAACGATCAGATCGAAATCCTTTCGGGGCTCAAGGTCGGTGAACGCGTGCTTATTCCTGATACGGCAGGACAAGGAGTTTCGCCGTGAATAAGCGAGAAATGCACACCTCGCATGAGCCAAGTGACCCGTTGACCTCTTTGGTCCGAATCTTTCTTGAATCGAATCTGTCAATCATCCTAATCATTTTGTCGCTGATCGTCGGGTTCGCGGTTCTTTGGATTACGCCCCGCGAAGAAGATCCACAAATTGTCGTGCCGCTGGCTGATGTCTATGTCAGCTTTCCTGGGCACACTGCCGCCGAAGTCGAACAACTCGTTGCGTCTCCATTGGAAAGAATGCTCTATCAGATCGACGGAGTGGAATATGTCTACAGCATGTCTCGAGACGACACAGCGATCATCACGGTCCGATTCTATGTGGGACAAGATCGAGAAAGAAGTTTAGTCAAGCTCTTTAAGAAGCTGAATGAGAATGTCCAATCCATTCCACCTGGCGTAACCGGCTGGGTGATGAAGCCGGTCGAGATCGATGACGTCCCAATCGTAACTTTGGCTGTCACCAGTGCCGATGACAACAGTTTTGCTTTACGTCGTATCGGCGAGGAATTGGTCGAGCGTTTGTCGGTTGTACCCAAAGTAAGTCGCGCGTTTATTATCGGTGGCCAAGCCCGCACAATCAAGATCGAGTTTGAGCCTGATCGGTTGCTGGCATACAAGATGGGAATTGGTGAAGCGCGCAACGCCGTGTCCATGTCAAATGTGGCTAGTCCGGCAGCATCGTTTTCACGTATGGATCGCGAGGTTCAAGTCGCAGTCCAGCCGCATCTGCATTCATCTGCGAATGTTAGCGACCTAGTGGTCGGAGTCTTTGATGATCGCCCCGTCTTTCTGAAAGACATCGCTGATGTTTCCGATGGTCCTGACGAATTAACCAACTACGTTCGACACGGTTGGGGAGCAGCACGCTTGTTCGAAAAGCATGAATCGACCCCTGGATGGACAATTGGTTTAAGCCATTCAGCGCACCACGAAGTCAATGGCTCAAGCAATGTAGCTGTTGAAGAATCAAGACCGGCCGTAACCATTGCGATTTCAAAGCAGAAAGGAGCCAACGCTGTCCAAGTGGCAGAGGCCGTCATCAGAGAGGCGAATCGGCTGCGAGAGGAGATTCTGCCGGACGATGTCAATTTGATCGTCACCAGAAATAGCGGAATTGTTGCCAACGAAAAAGTAAACGAGCTGATCGAAGCACTCGGTGTTGCAATCGTAATCGTGGTCCTGCTGTTGACCTTTGGTTTGGGATGGCGAGAGGCACTGATTGTCTCCATCGCGGTTCCGGTCGTGTTTGGATTGACGCTGGCAGTTAACTTACTTTTCGGTTTTACAATCAATCGCGTAACGCTCTTCGCACTGATACTTGCGTTAGGACTCTTGGTCGACGATCCCATTGTGGATGTCGAGAATATCGCGAGGCACTTTGAACATCGGAAGAGAGCCACGCGAAAGATCGTGTTGGATGCGGTTTCAGAGATAAGACCCCCACTCATTAGTGCGACGCTAGCTGTCATTGTCAGTTTCCTGCCCATGTTCTTCATTACGGGAATGATGGGTCCATACATGTCGCCCATGGCATTAAATGTTCCGGTAGCAATGTTGATGTCGATGTTGGTTGCGTTCACCATTACACCATGGTTGTCCTATCATATACTTACATGGGGAACAAAACTTGTTCCGGAGTCAGAAAGCATCCCAGGTTCGACCGAAAACGGGAGCGATACGGAACCGGTCCATGAAGAGGCATACGATCCGGCGGTCGTCCAGCAAACGCTGCTTTATCGTTTTTTTCGCCCCTTGATGTTGCCATTGCTCAAGACCCGGTTGCGTGCGTTACTTTTCCTGGCGTTCATGGGATGCCTAACAGCTGCTGCCATGAGCTTGGGCCTCATGCGCATGGTTCCACTGAAGATGCTGCCCTTCGATAATAAGAACGAAATCCTGTTCCTGTTAGATATGGAGGAGGGAACGACCCTGGAACGCACCGACGCTGTGGTTCGAAACATTGAATCCGTATTGGCAGCACAGCCCGAAGTGATCAATTATGTAAGCACCGTGGGGACCTCTGGCCCAATTGACTTCAATGGTATGGTTCGGCATTACTACTTACGAAGCGGAGCTTTCCAAGCGGAAGTGCGAGCCAATTTCGTAGGCAAAAAAAACCGAACACAACAGAGCCATGCAATTGGGCTGCGATTACGAGACGAATTGGAAAGTGTGGCTAGGTCTGAGAACGCCAAGTTGCAAATCGTAGAATTGCCCCCGGGTCCACCTGTATTGGCATCGCTTGTTGCCGAAGTTTACGGTCATGACGGTAGCGACTACAACGATGTACTTAAGTCAGCTGCAACCGTAGCTGATCGCATGCGTCGCGAACTTGGTGTAGCAGAAGTGGATGATGTACGAGAAGCAATGGTACCTCGTTTGGTTTTCGAACCAGATCAAGAAAAAGCGGCTCTTACAGGTATTTCGGTCGCTGAAATCGCTAACACGATTCAAATTGCCGTACAAGGTGATCAACAAACCTCGCTTCGAGTTGTTGGGGAGCGCAATCCGCTTAAGTTGACTTTTCGATTGCCCAGAGCGTTGCGATCCAGTCAAGAGGGCCTATCTCAGTTGAGTGTAAAGAATTCTCGGGGCCAGCTCGTACCACTGCGTGAAATTGGCAATTGGCGAAGCGAAAGAGTGAGCCAAACCATCTATCACAAGAACTTAAAACGAGTCGCGTACGTATTTGCCGAGTGCGTGGGACGTCCGCCAGCCGACTGTGTCATCGATATTTTGAGCGATCAATTGCCAGGAGGAGCCGATTTTGTTGCGGACAGCAAGCCCCGATCCGTTGCAACTCGAACCTTTCTAAGCAATGGAAGCGGAGTTGATTGGCGAGTCGCAATGGGAACAACGGTCACGTTTGCTGGTGAGGGAGAATGGAAGATTACCTTGGACGTTTTTCGTGATCTTGGCCTCGCCTTCGGAGCAGCGATGCTTATGATCTACATCATCTTGGTTGCACAGATGGGATCGTTTCTCGTCCCAATTGTCGTAATGCTCGCGATACCATTGACTGCACTGGGCGTGATGCCGGGTTTCTATCTTCTCAATGCGATGTTGAGCCAATCCATCGGAGGATATCCTGATCCGGTCTACTTTACAGCGACCGCTATGATTGGCATGATTGCCTTGTCAGGAATTGTCACACGCGATTCGATTATCTTGGTCGACTTCATGCAGCAGTCCGTCGCACGAGGGCGACCACTGTTCGATGCCATCCTCGAGAGTCGCGTAGTTCGGCTGAGACCAATCCTCCTCACTGCTGGTGCCGCTATGCTCTCCGCAATTCCGATTACGCTCGATCCGATTTTTTCGGGCCTAGGTTGGTCGCTCATTTTCGGACTCATTGCGTCAACGCTATTCACGTTGTTCGTAATCCCTGTTACCTATTGGTTGCTGTATACCGAGAGTAAAAGTTTATGAATTGGTAGCTGTTGTTTCGCTGCGGTTTCCGCCCACTACTGATTGTTGGCGGTCTCGTCCTCGGTTTGGGATTTTTGTTGTGCCCGGGCTGCCTGAAAAGTGTCGAAGAATCGTCACAATTTGCAAAGTACTTGCAAATCGTTAAGGACAGAATCCTAGTTTCGATACCCACCCCATTTCAATATTGAATTTAGAGCTAATATTGGATCGGTTGCAAATCATGGGTTAACCTTCCAGCGGTCTGTGCCTAGAGTTCTCAAGCGTGACCACTGTGACCACTGTGAACGCATCACAGGAAATCGGAGACCGCAAGCTCAACGCAAACGGTACGAAGGATAGGATCGGTAACAACGGATGTTCCGCAATCAAGCTTTAAATAACACCCAATTATCGGAAATGACCGGCCAAGTCATTGGCCGCGTTCGTGTCGGCGTTTCGCGATCTCTGTCTCAGCGCTGTTTTTTTGAGACTTCTCGCTTCTTAATTCTCGTTCCCTGGCTCCGCCAGGGAATGCACTGCTCCCGAGGCTCTGGCTCGCATCGCAATGAGGGCCGAGAGCGAATACTCATGGGCTCGGCAGGCAGAGCCTGCAATTCGGTGGGTTCCAAGGCAGAGCCTTGGAACCAGTTGGCTGCGATCGGCGAGAAGTGTCGTTTTTTTCGCGTAATTCTGATTATTATCCTTTCCATCGCCTCTGTTTCACAAAGCGGTTGCAGTACGCTTTCGCTGCCTGCTATTGATCCCACCGGAAACAGGATCTTTGCTGGCGGCCCCAATGCTTTTACTAGAATTATCTCGCCGCATGACCCTAATAATGGCTACCCTTCTCAACAACCTGCCTTCCAGACTCCACCTTCACCGCCCCCTTGCATGCAAGGCATAGATGGTAGGGAAAAGAAGCTATGCCTGGGATGTTTGACCGGCAAAGGATGTCTAGCCAAAAAGAGGGAAGCGGAAGAGGTCCGCGGACGTTGCGGACAGTTGCTCCTGACTCCAACTCGTATTGTTGCACCAGTCGGTGGTGAAGTCATCTTGCTCGCGGGCGTTTGTGGCAAAGATGAATACTTGGTCACAAACGAACCGATTGAATGGATGTTATCGCCAGGCAGCGTTGGAACATTCGTCGAGGTTGGTGACGATTCAAAGGGGCAGCGTCGTTCTGTTTGGAAAAAGGACGTCGGGCCCAAAGTCGAGAAACTAGGCGTCGATTTTGCAAGAGGTCGAACAAGCCGAGAAGCAGGAAATATATCCCGAGGCACGTCGACCAAATCCGACGACTTGCCAATTCGCAAAGGGCAAACCTGGATCAGCATCACCAGTCCCACCGAAGGCATTTCGAAGGTGACCGCACTTGCGCCAGATAGCGATGTCTGGGACCAACGCCGTCAAACGGCCACTATTTACTGGGTAGAAGATGCAAGTTGGAAATTCCCACAGCCGCAGCCCGCACTAAGCGGTGATACAGTAAGACTGGTTACAAGCGTAGTGAAAGCAGATGGGTACATACCTGCGGAAGGTTGGCTTGTTCGTTATCGAGTTCTAAATCCGGAACTAGCGAAATTTCTCCCTTCTGGAGCCGAAACCGCGCAGATCGAAGTCAACAGCGATGGGGTTGCAACGGTCGATATCGCTCTTGGTGAGCAAGTCGAAGGGAAAGTCCCACACGGCACAGCCATGGTCGAAATAGAAGTGATACGCCCCAAGCGAGGTGACATCCCAGAACTACCGTTGGGACGAGGAGTAACACAAGTCACGTGGAGCGCCGCTGAGCTACTTTTAACTGTCGGCGGACCTGAAATTGCTGTGCCAGGTCAATCACTCAACTACTTCGCAACGCTTGTCAATTCCGGAGATCTTAATGCAGAAAACGTGATAGTCAGAGCTGTCGTTCCGCAAGGAATGGCCTTGACATCGTCTAGCATACAACCAAGTAACGCAACGAACGGTGCCTACGCTTGGGAGCTGGGTCCGCTCCAGCCTAGACGTGCATTCGACCTCAATTTCAATTTGACACCACAAGCGGAGATGGATGCTCAAATAGTCATTGAAGCTGTCGGTACAAATCTTCGACAGCAAAAATCCGTTCGCACTTCGGTTCAACGCCCGCAAGTCACCTTGCAAATTGCCCCTAAGCAGAACGCAAATCAAATCGAAGTGGGCGGAGAAGCCGTCTTTGAAATCTTGGTCACCAACTCGGGCACCCAAACTTTGAACGACGTACGCATCAAACTTCAAAGTGATCCTGGCTTGCAACACAGCCAAGATAACGCGAACGAAGTAACAAACGTCATTGGCTTCCTAGCCCCAGGCCAAAGCCGAAAACTCGATGGCGTATTCCGTGTAGCCAAGGAAGGCGACTTGACCATTAAAGCAACCGTAGAATCAATTGGTCAAGTTATTGCGACTCAGACAGCTTTCATTCGCGGACTGCCCGCGACACCCAAACGCCCCTCGCTTAGTCTTGAAGTAAAAAGTGATCTACTTCAGCCCGTCGTTCCAGTCGGAGGAGAGTTCACATTCACTTGGTTTGTTAACAATACTGGGCCAATGACGTTGCGAAACCCAGTTGTATCAATGCAACATAGTCCGAATCTCGAAGTTTCGGCATTGAGCCAGGGCGTAGATTACAAGGTCGAAAATCAAGTCGGCAAATGGTTACGATTGCCTGACTTGCCACCCGGGGGAAGACTTGAGCTGTCCGGTAGATTCAAAGGAATAGCCCCTGGAAATCAGTCGAGTGTTGTCGTAATGGTTGAGGCTGAACGGATCGAAGACAGGAAGACATTCTTTCTCAATGTTGGCAACTCGGGAGCAACCGGCGATGTTATGCCAAACAACAACCAAACTAACAACTCTGGTGCATTTAACAAGCCCGCAATATCACCCAACAATCAAACATCGCAACGATTAGGTGTCACGATTCAGCCCGTCAGCAACTCCATTTTCAAGGGGGACGTCGGGACTTACGAAATTCGCATTGAGAATTTAGTTAACAAACCGGATCAGCGAGTCTCACTGACTTTGCTGACTCCCGAGGGGACGGTCTTAAAATCGATTCGCGCCAAGGACTTGCAATACAAACTCACTAATGGAGATCGCCAGTTAGACCTTGAACCGATAAAGTACTTCCGTCCTAACGATTCCTTCTCGTGCGTACTACAACTAAGGCACGACCAGGTTGAGGTGGGGGAATTGGTTGCTTCTGTAACGAGCCTAGGCCAAACAACACCCGTTACAAAGAGCTTGCGGATTCAAGTGCTCTCTCGTTAGTTTGCCATGGTAGAACGATTGTCCTCAATCGTTCCCGGGCTGCGATCGATTCATGTACAATTGCTACATTTCTTCTACATAAGCACCTATGCACAGGCTTCTTGGCACTACCACGTAGCAGCGTCTCTCCGCAGACGCTGAAAATTGCGATTCTCGGAGAGGCTCGCCTACATGAGTTCATACCCCCCTATTTGTGTATAGGTGCTTATTGCGCGATGCTAGAGCCTTTATTCAAACAAGAAGGATA
Source organism: Pirellula sp. (assembly GCA_043744075.1). Taxonomy (GTDB): domain Bacteria; phylum Planctomycetota; class Planctomycetia; order Pirellulales; family Pirellulaceae; genus JBKCUI01. The sequence continues at coordinate 14,075 of JAYTVL010000191.1, forward strand.
AACGTGTGGCCGAATCCTCCATAACAGAAGCGTGCAGAATTATTTCGCAGCTCAGCGATGGCTTTCGACCTTGTGTTGGTTTGATTCTTGGTAGCGGTTTGGGACTCTTAGCCGAACGAATTGAAGGCGATTGCCGAATTCCCTATGGCGAGATTCCGGGCTTTCCTGAATCTCGAGTACCGGGCCACGCCGGCAATTTGGTCCTTGGTTATCTTGGCGGAATTCCTGTAGTCGCCATGCAAGGTCGAGCGCATCTCTACGAAGGTTGGTCCGCATCAATAGCAACTTTTCCACTCCGTTGTATGCACGCCCTCGGAATCCAATCGCTGATTGTTTCCAACGCATCTGGTGGAATAAACCCGAGATTTCATAGCGGACAGGTCGTATTGCTCGACAACCACATCGACTGGATGAACCGATCCGGCATCAATTTCCCAGAAGCATCCCAAGGCGCTGCGTTTGAGGGATTGCCGCATCGAGTAGGCAATCCATACGACGCAGACTTACTAGATTTAGCCGAACATCTAGCGATCAAACAAGGGTTTACGCTGTCGCGAGGGACTTATTTGGCAACACTGGGTCCAAACTACGAAACACGGGCTGAATACCGCATGTTCGCTAAGCTAGGGGCTGACATGGTTGGAATGAGCACTGTCCCCGAAGTCCTCTTGGCAAACCAGTTAGGCATTAAGGTCCTGGCATTCTCAATCGTGACCAACGTCGCGACGCCAGACGTACAATCGGCAACCGACCACCAGGAAGTGCTCGACTGGTCTCGCAAAGCGCAAGACAAACTCGTACCGCTAATTGAAAATATCGTGGCGGGAATTGTCCTCAATTCCGGTGTCCGCCGTCTGCGCAGCTGACGAAGGAATTGAGGACAATTCCTTCCACTATTACCGCTAGCTTGCGCGTCCCGTTAGTTGGCCTTAAGCCAACGATCGAACCAATCGAAGGCGTCTTTCTGCATGGCTGCGTCAAACTTATGCGGACCGTCGTAGAAACGACAATCGTACTTGTCGCTCGCGTTTGCTTTTCGAAAAATCTCGCGAAGCATTTGATTCGATCGCTGCATCTCTGGCAACGTGAAGAGCGGATCTTGGTTGTTGTTTAGCACCATTGTCGGAAGAGGCACACGCAAACCTAAGATCTCCGGATAGTCCAAATCCAGCGGCAAAAGCGGAATGTAGATCATCCATGTGTGCGTGTGGGATTTGTAGAGCAAATAGTCTCGCCAAGTTGTCATCATGCCAACGCAACAGGCACATCGAATCCGGTCGTCAATCCCGCCAAGATAAACCGTTCGAAGACCGCCACCAGACAACCCAGCACATCCAATGCGGTCGGAATCGACTTCCGATCTCGAGCAAAGGTAGTCGAGCGCACGCTGGTCTTCTGCGGTAAAGACCCCCGGCCAGGTCGTTCCAGCGCAGAACAAGCTCTTAGCCATGATACTCTCATGCTCGCCCGCAAACTCGTTGTAAGCTACGACCGAGGCTTCTGAATCATCGTTAACAGGCTGTTTCTTTCGCCTAGCTGGTTCCGCAACTTCTTCCATATTGACTTTTCGGCTTGCGAACGCGAATGTGTCGTGCGTCAGAACAACATATCCACGCCTCGCAATTTCATTTGCCCAAGCCAAATCGCCATAGTCTTTGGCTTGATGCTTACGAACAATCGGATGGATCGCATCCGAGCTGCGTGTGATCTTTTCGTGCCCAAAAAACTTGAGCCCACCGTGATCGTGCAAACCCAGGATGGCAGGAAGTTTACCGGAGAAACTCTTCGGCTTGATCAAAAGTGCTTTTGTGCGAGGGCCATGCGCTAACTGCCAGCTGACTCGTTCCATTGTGAGTCCATCAAATTCAAACTCATCATCAATTTTGACGTCACGAATGGGAGGCAGAAGGGGCTGTTGAAGACATTCTAACAATCGGGAGCGAGCAAGCTTCCGCCAAGCATCTACGTCTTGGAACTTGCTTTGAAGAAATGAGAGTCTCGCGTGAGGTTGCTGAACAAGACTGGCCGCCCAGCTTCCGTATCCACCGATCATATTTTGTTGCAACTGGTTGTTAGGAGTTGTGGACTGCGCAATGCCGAAGTGCGCCATTGCGGCGGCCTGAATCGCACCACTTGCGGCGGTTCCAGCAACGGACTTCACAATGTCCCGTCTAGACCAAGAATTGAGATTATCCATCGTTACGACCTAGCCCGGATTATTCGTTAGCCGAAGGGCGTTAGCCCACGGTTGTCCACTTCGCTATAACCGGAGGCTAACGCCTTTCGGCTGATCATTAAATCCCCGGTGATAAATCCGGGCTAGCCCTTGGAAACTGGCACCCCCAGTTTACGCTTTAACATTAGACCCAATATGTCGAAACGGCGAAACCACTGTTGTCGTATCCTAAGTGAACCTCAGGCGCTAGCCGTGGGCTCCTGCCAAGAACACATTCACCTACAATTCTGGCCCGAAGCTAGCGCTTTCGGTTCACAGCGAAATTGACGTTAACGGGTTAAGTCTACGCCATTCCAAACGAGCTGGTTGCGTTCTCAATCCAGGACTTAGTACAGTCGAACTAATCGTAAAAGATGCTAATGGTTTCTCTAGCTGACTGGTTCGGCAGGAGTCTCTCCCTCCCCGGTAACCCATTTTGCCGCTCGCTTAACAAGCTTTTCACGCGAATTCCGCAAGCGGACCAATTCAAAATGTCCGGCGCAGTCGATGAACACGATTCTGGGATGAGTCGGTTACGAAATTCGTGGCCTTGATTCGATCGTCCCATTCATTGAGGATGACAATTATGCGGAATATCCGATCCAAGTCGTTTCTAATCTTAGCTTCGTTGGCATCCAGCGCATGCGCACAAGAGGGAATGCCAAACTCGAGCAACCGCGCAGATGGCATGTGGGGATTTCAAACACCGATCCACTATAATATTCTGCCTCGGCCGGCAACTCACTCCAATAAAGACCATCCGAATACATTCGTTGCTCCAATTACCAATATCGAATCGAAACCGATTCAGCCGTACGCTTACGGATGGTTTGGAACGAAGCCTTCGCCGCATTGGTCCCGTCAATTCGGATATCAAAAAGCGTACACGCAGTGGACGCTTCGATAGCAATACTAGGCTCTGTTTCTAAACGTAGCATAGGCATCTTGCCTGTGAGGGATAATCCGGATAATCCTGGAATCTCAGGCTGGAAGCCTAAGCTACGTTCACTGATGCATCACTTCTGCGCTGCTTTCCTTGGTTCCCTTTCCAAAGGCGCATTGCCGTACGCCTTTCTAGGAGTTGTCTCAGGCTCTTTAACCTCTTTTCGCAGGCGCTCCAGTTCAGCGTGCAGTCTCTTTACGGTTACGGCGTATGCTGGGTCCTTGTAAAAATTCTTCACCTCAAGTGGATCTTTTTCTCGATCAAGCAGCTCCCACTCGTCGACGTCCGTATTGTAATAGTGAACCAACTTAAACTGGTTTGTTACAACGCCATAGTGCGGTCGAACTCGGTGCGGAACAGGATATTCGTAGTAGTGATAATAAAAACTTTCACGCCAATTGTCAGGTCGTTCGCCCTTAAGAATTGGAACGAGACTCCGACCTTGCATTTCTTGGGGAATTGGTTGTCCAGCGGCATCGAGAAAAGTTTCGGCAACGTCAAGCAATGAAACGATATCCTTGCTAACACTTCCAGGCTTGGTTTTGCCTGGCCACCGAACCAACATCGGCGACCGCAGCGATTCCTCGAAGATCCATCGCTTGTCGAACCAACCATGCTCGCCTAAGTAAAATCCCTGATCGGAAGTACAAACTACGATGGTGTTTTCCGCGAGGCCTTCTTGGTCAAGGAAATCAAGAAGTCTTCCAACACTTTCATCGACCGCTTTGACACAGGCCAAATAGTCGTGCATGTATCGATTGTATCGCCAGCGAACAAGCTCCTTGCCTTTCGGTGCAGCCTCGCGATACGCTTCGTTGCGAGGTCCATAGTAGGCGTTCCAATCTTTTAGTTGCTCGGGCTTCAGATTCTGAGGCGTTGCCAGCTTGACATCCAAATCGGTAAACGTTTTGTCGATCCCCATGTCGTGATCAGCAACCGCTTTGCTGCGTCCTGCGAAGTCATCGAAAAGAGTCTCTGGCTCTGGATACTTTCGATCTTTGTCCCAACCGAGATGTCTCAACGCTGGAGCCCATTCGCGATGTGGGGCTTTATGTTGAGCCATCAACATAAATGGTTTGGTCGTGTCGCGGTTTTTCATCCACTCAATGGAGAGATCGGTAATGATGTCGGTGGTGTATCCGCTGTGTACTACCTTCTCGCCGTTTCGAATCATTGGCGGGTTGTAGTAGATTCCCTGTCCTGGCAGGATATGCCAGTGATCAAACCCAACAGGCTCACTACCCAAGTGCCATTTGCCGATCACAGCGGTCGAATAGCCCGACTTCTGAATAGTCTTCGCCATTGTTGGTTGCGTACCGTCGAACGTCGAGTTGGAGTTATTGTAGAAGCCATTCATGTGGGAATACTTGCCCGTGAGAATGGTAGCTCGGCTTGGACCGCAGATTGAATTCGTAACAAGGCACCGATCGAATCGCATTCCCTCGCGAGCGATTCGATCTATGTTGGGAGTCTGAAGCAATTGCCGTTTTTCGCCGTAGGCGCTGATGGCTTGAAAGGCCAAATCGTCAGAAAAAACGAAGAGTATGTTAGGTTGTTTCTCGGCTGCAGAAAGGTCTTTCTGAAAGTTATCAATCAAACAAAAAAAGCCAATCAATACGATCCAATAGCGTGTCATAGCTTGACGCTCCGTGCAGTGCAGTCATTGTGGTGTGGAGTTTCGGGCATCGATCACAACATGGGCCGCAAACCGTGGGCTAGCGCCCTTCGGCTAATCAGCCGCAACGCGCTAGCGTCCGGTTCAGCCCGGCTTATGATCGACGCCGAGTTTCGAACGAAGATATGGTAAGCTCCGGCGACTGAATTTGCCACGCTTTATTATTCCACCGAGAACAAGGACACTCGCTGATCGCCCCCAAATCGGTCGCCCGTCGGATTTCATCCGAATGACGTGGACTTAAGCTCTCCACCTAGCTTGTAAATTTTGAGCCTCAATGCGCTAGCATGAGGGCCGGATTTGCAATTGACTACTAGCCTTCCAGCCCGCACGCTAGCGCGTTGCGGCTCAAAGTGAGTGCCATTTGGCGTAAAGCCAACGGAAACGATTGCGTTCGCAAGAGTTGCATACTGGCTACCAGCGCGAAGTGTCAGAAAAAGTAGACTATCCCAGATTACGGCAAAGCAGATCAATCAGTTCGTTCGTGAATACTTCACGTCGACTGAGAAATTCGCAGTCCGACATCAGTCTCTCCGTCAATTGACGTCGACTGAAATTACCGGAATCGTCGCGGCCGATGGCGATTGAAACGACGTCGTCGGCGATCTCAATTTTTTTGTCGAGGGCGGAACCTATAGACGTCTTGTTCTGAATTCCATCGATCATCGCCATGAGAATCGCGGAATGGACGAGATATGGATTGCAAGCGGCAGGTGCACCTTGAAACTCGATGGCCCTGTCGCGAGGATTGTTGGATACGATGATGACGCGGCAAATGGATTCATGCACGCTATTCGAACATACCTTCAACCACGGAAATCTACTTATAGCAACTTCGTTTGCCAGCGCAATTGCAGTTATCGCATCGGCATGCCTGAGTATGCCACCCATAGCATGCAAGCCGATTTCGCTAAGCCCTCTGTACGAAGAGCCAACAAAGATCGATTCACCCTTTCGCGTAATCGACCATTGACTTGGCAACCAAAGATCATCCGTCGACACAGTTTCGCCATTCTTCCATGCATTTTGTTCAATCAAGTAACGTAGCATGAGAATGTCGTCACAACATTCGACTAAACTCGTCGGCTTCAAGATCATTTCAGAGCTAAAACTGTTTCCGCTGAAATGCCGTTCGAGGTGTAATCCCGATTCACTCGCAATGTCGGCAACTTCGCATCGCATCTTAAAATTGCGGTCTAAAGGTCCGCACGCAAGGAACGTATTGTGACGAGAAGCCGTTTCACAATTTGGGGTTTCCGTCGCGCCGATTCGGAACTGGCAATTTGCTCGAACAGCTAGCCCATCGCCAATGGCGGTAGACTCGAGATATCGCATGGCTTGAACAGCTACATAGCGAGAATCAAGCGGACTTTCTTCCCTCATCACGGCGTCTTGAACACTGGCGATCAAGACGAGCGTCGGTTGTTGCGTAAACGGGTCCAGGTAATGCGAGGCTGACTGAGGAACTAGGATCGAATGGCTAGGGGAATTGACGTCCGTTGGATTCAAAACGATATCTTGTCCAAAGCCCTCGTCAAAGGAAGCTTCGGTGAGTGACGACACGGGAAGAGTAATGTGCCTCCATGAACCCAGAATATCTACAAAACGCAAGTCAAAGGCCTTGATCCCTTTTTCTCGACAGTAAGCCAACACCGCCTTTGGTTTCACCTGTCACAACCTCGTCGCATTGGATTCTCAATTCGTTTTTATAACTTCGGCGTAGTCAACTACTTTGTTTTTATGGCTTCGATAAAAATTTCGTCAAATCGAGCCATGCCCACCGCACCGAACAATCCAATTGAAACGATGACCTCGCGAGTTGCAGGCGGAACGCGAAAGATCTTGTCCTCCTTTTTCCATTTCCTACTCCCCTTAGATCCGCCAATGAAATTGTATCCGATGCGATTTCTATTGGAGTCAAAGTATTGAATAGCAATTGATGGAGACTCCTCAGCTGTCTTTCCAATCTTGACATTATCGGTCGAGATCCATCCGCCAAGTTTGATTTCCTTTACCAAAGAACCATCGATGGCCAAGCCTTGCAAAAGCATGCTTGGGGACTTAGGGTCGTTGCTATTAAACTCGATTGCGTTTTGCCCATCTGGCGCATCCGGAGGTTGAACGACGATACAACCGAATTGGTAGTACCATCCTGGAACACGCGAGCCATTGATCAAAGGCTGCTCAAAACTCGGATTGGCCAGCTTAGGGTTTTTTGGATCGGGCGTCACTTCGCGTGCATCCTCAGCAGCCCCGGTCATTGGAACAAACAGAGTCGGCTGCAGCGCCTCTCGTTCCAATTTCCCGTCGACCTTGCGCATCAAAAACAGCATCTGCTGATAGCGTTCTCCGATCGGAACAATCATCAACCCACCTTCCTTGAGTTGCTCGACGAGCGGTTCAGGTACTTTTTCAGGTGAACAGGTTACGATTATTTTGTCGAAGGGCGCATACTCTTTCCAGCCCTTGAAGCCGTCGCCAATTAAACAATGAACGTTTGCATAGTTCATGTCTGCCAAAAGCTGCTTTGTGCGTTGACCCAGATCCTCGACAATTTCAATGGTGTATACGTCCTTGACCAAGGGACTCAGTATCGCGGCTTGGTATCCGCTGCCAGTACCGATTTCAAGAACCCTGTCAGTCGGCTTGGGATCGAGCGATTGTGTCATCAAGGAGACAATGAACGGACTACTGATCGTTTGCGATTCGCCGATTGGAATCGCGATATCTTGATAGGCTTGAAGAGCATACTTTTTGGGAACAAACTCGTGTCGCGGCGTTGATCCAACGGATTGCAAGACACGTGGGTCTTTGATTCCATTCGGAACCAGAACGTTCTTGATCAGTTGTTCTCGTAGGATTTCGAAATTCTCCCGATTGTTCTTCTGTTGCGATTCAGCGCGAGAAGCTCCCAACGAGATCCAAAGCGAAATCAGGCAAATTTTCCAAAGAGTCTGCGAATGGAGCATCATTTCACCCCAAGTAGCACAGCATGCAAAGCCGTTGGCACTAGCCAAAAACCTGTCACGCAACGAATGTCAGTCCATGCTAACGCGCTCAACGTAAGTGCCATTCCGAGTGTCGATTTTGATGATATTTCCCTCTTTAATGAAACCAGGGACATTAAATTCGGCCCCTGTTTCGACTTTGGCCGGCTTCGTAACGTTGGTCGCCGTATCCCCTTTGGTACCTGGGTCTGTTTCCGTTACTTTGAGGGTAACGTGGGAAGGAGGTGTAATTGTAATCGGATTCCCGTTGAACAAAACCATGTCAACCGGCATGTTTTCCTTGAGGTATTTCCAGTTTTCGTCAACTTGATCGGCTGACAATTCGTATTGTTCAAACGAATCTTTGTCCATGAAAACGAAAGTCCCGTTCTGGCTATACAGAAACTGTGTTTCAAGTTCCTCCACATCAGCGGCCTCCAGTTCGTCACCACCCTTGAGTGTCCTATCTAAAACGGTGTTTCGAACCAAGTTTTTCATCTTGCACCGGTAGAGTGCGTTTCCTTTGCCTGGCTTGAAAAAATCAATATCGGTTAGCAAGTAGGGTTCGCCATCGATTTGAATTTTGAGTCCTCTACGCAGGTCGCTGGTTTTGTAGGATGCCACAGCTATCAGTTCTCTTTAACGAAAAAAAAAGGGGATTGTGCGTCAGCCTTAGGACGGGCTGACCTACGTGTCAGTAGTAGAAAGTCTAAACAAAAAGTCAAAACTTGTCGCCTCCCCCAAATCCTGAATCCAAAAATCCAAAAATCCAAAAATCCAAAATCCAAATCTCAAAACTCAAAACTCAAAACTGAAAACTGAAAACTGAAAACTGAAAACTGAATCCTAAATCCTAAATCCTGAATCCTGAATCCTGAAAACTGAAATCTGAAGAAATTAGCCGATTCTCACGGTGCAAATATTATTTTGCACCATCCATTCGAGCCAAATCTCTTGGTCTTCGGATAATTCGATTTCAGCAACCGATTCTGCATCAAGCGGAGAAACAAGGCTAAAAAAGCCATCATCGAGCCATTTTGCGGCAGCGTCAGCTTGAATCCAGTATTCGTCTTTGCCTAGCGTCGGTGCCCCAGCCCCCTCGGCGGGCGACATGAAATAGACGATCTCCCTGCGGAAGCGGTCAGGCATCATCAGGGGAGCAATATTAGGTCGATCGGTAGGTATCACTTGAAGCATGATTTGAGCTCAGTCTTGGGAAACTCGACGTCTGCGAGAACGGAAGCGATTTCTGATCTACCACTCTTGATCAGCGTTTTATTTGCTTCGCCGGCAATCTCCACGACATATTTAGGGACTGCGTAGCCCGGCAATCGCTTGGCTAGTTCAGACATCATCGCTAGCCCCCGCTCTTTGTCCGCTTCGAAGTGCGTTGCACCAGCCACACGATCGAGTTGATGCAAATAGTATGGAATTACACCGCAGTCAACCAGCCGTTCACACAATGTTTCGAGCTGTTCCGTTGAGTCGTTTATTCCTCGCAATAGAACTGCTTGATTAAGGACAATCGCACTAGTCCGACGTAGCCGCGAAATCGCGTCGACAAGATGCGAATCGATTTCTTGCGAGTGGTTGATGTGCAATACTACCCACTTTGACAACCGACTTTTTTCCAACCAACCGCAAAGCTCTTGGTTGACACGCTGAGGGATGACTACTGGCAGTCGAGTATGAATCCGCAGCCGAGCAAGGTGTGGGATGGCGTCCAAGCGTTCCACTAATTCCGATAATCGCTCGTCTACAACGGTTAGCGGATCGCCTCCGGACAAGATCACTTCATGGATACTCGAATCGCTTTGAATGTACTCCAACGCCGGCTGCCATCGCTCTACGCTCTTGGGAGCTGTTTCATAGGGGTAGTGACGTCGGAAGCAATAGCGGCAGTGTATTCCACAAACTCCCGAGACAACCAGAAGCACTCTGCCAACGTACTTGTGCAGCAAGCCTGGAGCTTTTTCAACGAATGCTTCACCAACTGGATCAACATCAAACGCGGGATCGATTCTCGACTCCTCTGCTCGCGGTAAGACTTGTAGCAGGAGTGGATCATTGGGGTCCCCTTTTTGTATCCGTCGTAGAAACTCCAAAGGCACAAAAACAGGAAACTGCGATTCACCGCCAACTGAAATACGAATCATCTCGAAGTTGAGATTGAGAGCTTCACACAGTTCGTTTGAATTGCGAATCGCACGTTTCATTGCGATTTGCCACGACTGCGTAATAGGGGCTTTGGCTAAAACTTTAGTCACTTACTGTTCCCAAGGCGAACGGCAGATTGAAATATCACAACCCGAAGCGTGCGCGAGG
>JAYTVL010000192.1:0-1960 GCA_043744075.1 Pirellula sp.
ACGGCGTCGATCATAAGTCGGGCTGAACCGGACGCTAGCGCGTTGCGGCTGATTAGCCGAAGGGCGCTAGCCCACGGTTTGCGGCCCATGTTGTGATCGCTGCCTAAAACACGATCAACTGCTTATTCTAAACGATAAACGGGACCGAGTGTCTTTTTTTTCCGTCCTTTGAACTCGTGCAGCTTTTGCAGTGGCAACTTGCGAACCTGCCGGCCAGCAATTGAGGTTCGATCGCATACTATTGTCGTATAGTTAGATCGACTAAGCTAGCACTTGCTATTGTCGACCGTAACGCAAAAACCGCAAAACAAAATTTGTTTCAATAAAACCCAGAATAGGTACCCTAATTATGTTGATCTTCGATGCACACCTTGATTTGGCCTTAAATGGCGTGGACTGGAATCGCGATCTTCGTCAATGCGTTGACGATATCCGCGCACAAGAGACAACGCTGGAGATGTCAGAAAAGGGACGTCAACACAACGTCTTGAGTTTCCCGGAACTACGGTTTTCGAAACTTGCTATTTGCTTAACAACTCTTCTCGCCAGACAAGAACAACCGATCGATCATTCGTTCGGCTGGACATCACCCCATACCTGCTACGGAATGGCGCATGCACATTTGGCGTACTATCGAGCCATGGAGGCAGATGGCTACCTAAAAATGCTTCGAACACGTAGCGATTTAAGGTTCCACTTTGATGCGTACCAAGCGGAACCGAATACAACTCCGCTTGGCTTCATTTTGACCATGGAGGGAGCAGACCCACTTCTTACGCCAAAGACTGTTTTTGAATTCCACGACGCTGGACTCAGAGCGCTCGGACTGACCCACTATGGAACCAATCGATACGGCGGTGGAACTCGCAGTGAAGTTGGATTGTCGCTCGATGCTATCGAATTGTTGAAGTACTGCGAAGAGTTGGGCATCACCGTTGACATGACACACTTATCTGACGTTTCGTTTTGGCAAGTCGCAAAACACTTTCAGGGGAGAGTTCATGCCAGCCATCAAAACGCCCGAGCCATCTGCAATTGGCAACGGCAATTTAGCGACGAGCAAATTCGATTCGTTATAGAACGAGACGGGGTTCTCGGTGTTTCGATGGATGTCATCATGCTTCAAGATGGATTTGTCCGTGGGGTGACAAAGCCGGTTGCCACCTTGGAACGAGCGGTCGACCAAATCGACCATGTCTGTCAATTGTCTGGATCTATTCGACACGTAGGCATTGGAACCGACCTTGACGGCGGCTACGGCTTCGAACAAACGCCAGCCGATCTCAATCGTTACCGTGATCTTCAGACTCTCGTCGCAATCATGCAACGACGAGGATTCCCTCAAGCGGATATCCATGCATTTTTTAATGGCAACTGGATGCGGTTCTTTAACGAGGCACTGCCAGAGTAGTTCGCCCAAAGTGGGAGGAATTGTCCTCAATTCCTCCGGAAGTATCGAGCACACACGGATTTGTCTTCCCGTTGGAATAACGTCTTTTCCAGTTGGAATATCGTCTCGTTGGACTGGGAGGCTTTTCACTGGCGTTATCGCCGGAATTGAGGACAATTCCGGCCACTTTATTGATCTCGAACCCAGTACAAGTATTCGCTGCAAGACAGTTTCGCTTCGCGCGGGTTGTTTTTGATATACGATTGCAAATAGGAAAACTGTTCCGAACTCCGCACGATGTGATCAAACGGATCCGGCTGCCATATGGCACCTTCGCTTCCCAAAAATGCATTGATTTTGCGAGCAGAAAATCGCATCCATGATTGACTGACCAAGCTAAAATCGTATCCAGCTCGAAACTGACCGAGAACGTGAACATGATTTGGCATGACAATGAAACTGTCTAAGTCGTAGCGTTGAACTAAACCGCTTCGCCTACGAGCCACTGTGATCGAGACATGCTTCTTCTGGCCTAGTTGGTATTTCTGTCTTACGATATCAACTTGTGGG
>JAYTVL010000193.1:0-24103 GCA_043744075.1 Pirellula sp.
GAGGCAACGAGTCCCGTATGCGACGCAAATCGCAGGGACTCGTCGCCTCGTCCACTACGATCAAACCCTAAATCTTAGCTGTCACAATGCACTAGTGGATCACGGAATAAGTCTACATTATCGGCTTAGACTCAACGGTGTGAATGCCTTGAGCGCGATGCCCTCAGTCTTGGTCTCAGTCTCAGTCTCCGTCATCGTCATCGTCACGTCAGAGTCGGTTTCAACCGCCGTGACTTTACCATGGTGCAACTGGAGGATGAAAACGCATGGGCTGCTAAACGACACGTCGGTCTTACCATCGTTATCGAGATCGATTCGGGAACCCATTCCGCCGGCAGCTGTTCGTCCAACATAGAGATTGCCATCGACTCGCCCCAACAGTGACCGATATCCAGTTACCGTTACCGTAATGCTCTCATGCATTTTAGCGATCTCGGGATCGCTAGAAGTGTTCGGATATACAAAGGTGTGATTTGCCGCCGCGCTGGTAACGACTCGCACGGGCCGCAAGTCACCATAAGTGCTTCGCAACGATTGCATCTCCGGTACAGCCTCAGCATCATCATCTATCGCAAAGAATGTTTGTTCATCGGAATCCGATGCATAACTCGTTGACGCTGAGCGAGATTTGATTTTTGTTTGCAGGGGGCGCCCGTCGTTCTCAAGGATTGGCCACGTAACTCCCCATTTGGCATCGTCCGTGGACGTCTTCACCACGGTCGAAAGTAGGCCATCGGGCGTAATCACCAAATCCTGTCTAAACGTCGGTCCCGTTCGGTTCGCTTTTGGTGCATAGGAGATAGAAACTCGAACCAACACGGGACTTGCAAGTGCTACGTCCCAGTTCGCTTCGTATCGCTCTGACAAATCCGCCATGCGGAGCCAGCGCCCTTCCTCAGAAAATGTCGGCGCGAAGCTGACTCCTCCTTCTTTCGTCAGTGCACCATCAGAGGGACCCAATCGTGTGTCCCAGCCAGACCTCGACATCCGAACAATTCCGAGTGGCGTCCAGAAATTTCCATACCCTTCGCTCGTCTCACCACGTAGATTTACTTGCACTTGCATTCCCCCCGCGTTGGCGAATGCAGTTGAAAATTCATCGTCGAGCCGTATGGCGAACCCGCCGACCTCCGCAGGTGCCGGACGCTCGACAATGGTGCTGTGCCTCGCATGAAACGCCTCCGCAAGATGAAACATGAGCGAACCATTATAGTTGCTATATTGACTCGCAGTCTGATGCCCGACACGAAGCTCTGGATCGAAATGGTTTTTCGTGATGAAGAACGATCCAGCCCATTCTCCATCGGAACGCTGCCAACGGAGGGTGTTTTGAAAGGCAAGAACTGCCGCGCGGCGATATTGTCCAGCAAGCAAAGGGTCGTTCGCCAGCATGCGCTCTGCCATCACCTCGAAGGAGAGTTGATAGCCGATGTCGACCCACACGTGATCATCAGTCCGACCGTTAGTCGGTGCTTGACCGGATGGGTCTTGGAGAAGAAGGGACATGCGAGTGGCGGTCTCTGCGATGTACCGAATTTTGCCCGAACTCGGCCCGTCATAACCGAGATGAACCAATGCAAGAAGATTACCGCGTCCCACGGCCTCCACGCTCAAAGTATCGGGCACGCTAGTACGATCGTGATATAGGAAAAATGGAGCGGCTGCGATGCGCTTGCTCTGTCGCTCTGTCCACGCACTTTCAATCATCGCAACTGCCGTCTCCCGTTTTGCGAGACCGGCCTTTACTCGCATCCACTCACCCTTGAACAGATATGTCTCCCAATTGTTCTTCACTCCCTGAACAACGGCTTCCTGAGGCTTTTTTAGGCGTTCACGCCAACGTTCCCACTGGGCGGTAGGCGTTCGATTTTGATAGAGGTGTAGAGCACCCGTGAGTGCGGCAATGAAAAACTCACCGTGCTTGTCAGGAATGGCCGCATTGCCGCCATCAAAACAACCTGTTGCATGTTCCATCGCAAGAATTCCATGCGACGACAATTCAGTTGCTCTTCCTTCGGCAATCAGCGTTGCCACCGCGTACGCGAAGTAAGGGGTTGCATATTGATGTTCACGATGAAGGAACGGATCGATGATTGCACCCTGGTCGTTCTGGTGGCGAATGCTGAATCTGCACAAGCCCTCAATAACATCGAGATACCGCTCTCGCTGAATTTCCAACGGGTGCCAAGGCCTTGCGGTGAGATGGAAGAGTTGTTTAGGCTCGGTTTCGGCGGGCAATGCAACTTCGCTGGATGCGGGGAACCAAACAAACAATGCAATCGAACAGGACATTCCGCGAATAATTGAAGAGCAAGTCATTTTTCGATCCCAGGTATTCTTGCATTCAAGCCACCGCACTCGCATATGTGCTCGCGAGCCGTAATTCTGCAACAAGCCTCCATTCTACCTGATTGGTAAGCTCGACTTGCGTCGACAATGTCCACTTCCTTTGTAGGTCAAAGAGTCCAATTGGTGGTCAACGCGGTCGATAAGCACTCAAGCATAAGTTTCTTCGTCTAACCGCGTGAGCATCGCCCCTCATCTTTACCCACATTTCATGCATACTAGAGTCGAAATTTCAATGGATTTGCACGATACCATTGCGATTTCTCCCCCTCTCCCCTTTTTAGGGTGGGTAAAGTTGAGGCATCGCCCCGCGCTCTGCGCATGGGTGCTTATACCATTGGATTCGCTAAATACACCATGCGATGGTAAAATGGTAATTACTATCAATGGCTACAATATTGTTCCAATACGACAGCGTACGTCCATACGAAGCGTTTGCAAATTAAGTAAAGTTTGCGTTGGAATAACATTCTCACATTGCGGAAGAAGCAAACGGTGGCAAAATCCAAGTCGAGCGTTCCCTCAACGCTACGTTCGAGCTCGCTCGGCCGTGTCGAACGGCCCCTTAGCTTGATAGCGCAAGTTGAACAGGCATTGCGGCAAGCAATTGCAGATGACCGATTCCCGGACGGAAAGCTGCCTCCGGAAGTGGAACTCGCTGAACAGTTAGGTGTCGGCCGCGAAACGGTGCGGCTGGCGGCGGAAGTGCTTCAACGCGAAGGGCTCCTTTTCAAAGTGCGCCGTCGAGGAACGTTTACTAGACCTCCTCAAACACCTAGTCAGATTAAGTCCGTCGAATCGAAACGACTAGGCTACCTGCAGACTGACTTTTTGGGTGCCCAAGGTAAGGAAGAAGTTGCGAACCGCGCAATCAGTGGAATGATGCTACAGGGTGCACTGGCTGAAGCGGGTCTAGCCGGTTTCAGCTTAGAAGTTCACCACGCATCGCATACTCGATGGCGCGAGGCAGTGAGCGGCCTAATCGAAAACACACGGTTGCGAGGATTAATTCTTGCCTCATACGCAGAAGAAAAGATGCTCCGCCGACTAACAGCCAGAGATCTGCCAGTCGTTCTCTTGGATGAAGATGTAAATGTGCCACACATCCATTCTGTCCGCGACGATTGTTTCGAGGGTGCTCGAATGGCAGTCTTGCATCTAGCTGAGCTAGGACACCGCCACATCGCTTATGCACACTGGCAGAGAGACGATCAAAATCGATGGAGACCCATGGGGTTCCAACGAGGCCTACAGGATGTCGGACTGCCACATCGAAAGCAGAACGAAATATTGACAGAACTAACGGAAGCTGGAGCCAAAAAGCTCATCGATCGGTTTCTTAAGCTGTCCCAACGACCGACTGCTCTCTACTGCTTCAACAATACGTTGGCAAATTTTGCTATCGCGGAACTCCAGCGTCGTGGCATACGAGTCCCAAATGACGTAAGCATCGTGGGTGCGGGTGGAGAGGAGACCCCAGGCCTCACATGTCACCAAGTCGATTGGTATTCCATGGGCCGAACGGCAGTTCAAATCATGCTTCGCGCCATTTCAAACCTGGAACAACATAAGCCCGAGCATTACTTGTCCCCTCACACCCTGCGATTGGGAACGACGACCGAACGACTTGTCAATAAGTCCACTCTTTCGAAAGCAAAGGCCGCATCGCGACATTCGAGCTCGAATCCTGTATGATGGCTCTTGCGAATGCAACGTTTCCGTTCGCTTTACGCCAAACGGCACTCACTTTGAGCCGCAACGCATTAGCGTGCGGGCTGGAGGGCCAAGAATCGCTTGCGAATCCGGCCCCAAGGCAGTCTATCGTGAGTTCAATCGAACGTCATTTCGCTCGTTTTCGAAAGGCTCTTTGGCTACAATCTATTCCGAGTTTTTGCTCCATCACTTCGCAATGATACTGCATCTTCAGTTCAAGAACTTCCTACTATGGTTAAACAAACAGATACACCTATGAGCGAGTCGCCCCGTCATTTTGGCACCGGTTGGATCAGCGGTGCGGCATCCGTTTCTTTCGGAACGATTGGTCTACTTGCCGTATTGTGTTTCCATTTCCCCTCTTTCTTTACGATCCCCGACGTTCGGCCATACTATCCGATCCCGTGGATCCGTGGATTGCTTCATTTAGTTTTGGTCTCAGGCTTTCTACTGGGCTTGGCCAGTGTGATGTTGCGCCACAACAAATCGTTAGGACTAATTGGAATGGGAATTGTCGCCGTCGCCGCAATGCTTGGCGGTTCACGAGTCCAGATCGATGGCGGGTTAAAGGACGACTTCTATCTCGGACTCGACTACGCGCTCCTGATCTTGATCGTGTATTCGATCATTTTCATCCCGCTCGAAAAATTGTTTGGTCGACTTGAACAAAGCGTCTTTCGTTGTGGCTGGCGTCTCGATGCTACCTACTTTTTCATTAGCACCATGCTCGTCCAACTTACAACCTACCTAACGCTTAAACCGGCCGTAGTATTGTTTGGCTGGGCACAGTTCCCGAGCATTCAAGAAGCGATTCGATCGCAACCGATGTTGTTACAGTTTTTGGAGATCATGCTCCTCGCAGACCTTGTTCAATATTGGGTGCACCGCATGTTCCATCAAATCCCTTGGCTTTGGAAGTTTCACGCGGTCCATCATTCTGCTGAAGTAATGGATTGGATGGCAGGCAACCGCATACATTTGGTGGATCTCGCGATAACGCGATCGCTGATCTATATCCCTTCATTCATTCTCGGCTTCGACGAGTTTCCGATGGTTGCCTACATCGTATTCGTTTCGTTGCATTCAGTATTTATTCATTCCAATCTGGGCTTTCGATTTGGCTGGATGCGATACGTCTTCGCCACGCCTCAGTTCCATCATTGGCACCACGGCGCAGAACCAGAGGCAATCGACAAAAACTTTGCAGTCCACATGCCCTTACTTGACTTTCTCTTCGGAACCTTTTTCATGCCAGGCGAACGTTGGCCAAAGCACTACGGTGTTCACGGAGAAACGGTGCCAAAGGGTTTTGTATCGCAGTTCGTTTATCCATTCCGCAGGACAAAACCATCTGGGGACCTGCAAGAAAACGAGTCGACAAAATCAACGTGTTGATAGACGCATTGCTACCGATTGCTTAGGCGTGCCCTGCGTTTTGTTGCAGCTACCAATGCGACGGCAAGGACAAGCATCAGCAGTCCAATCACTCGTTGTGTAACCGTCTTGGAAATTCCGTTTGCAGTTAATACAACGTCGCCCCGAGGTGTTGTAAAAAAGAATTCCTTGCCTCGCACCGGAAGGGTTATCGCCAAACTTGCCATGTAAGCTTGTTCGGTTTCCTGTGGGGCAGTCACCACCAGCGAAAGGTTTTGTCTAAACTCACGCATCGAGGAATTCCCGCCGGTGCCTTGCCATGTGTTGGGAGAGATTGTTTGATCAATTGTTCTGGCTAGAGCGTCATAGCCCTCGCGATTTTGGTTTTGTTCTTTACTGCCCGACTGCTTCGTTTCGTCGGGAGCATTGAATTTGGGTGAACCGAATGCAGGTGAACCGCCGAAATAGTTTTGTGTTCCATCACCGCCCGCGCCTCCCGCCATTCCGCTCTGGCGACCATTTATCACACCACCATCGGAGTTATTGGCCGCTCCCATTCCCATTCCACCCATTCCACCACCAAAACCGCCAGCTCTGGGCGGAGCATTGCTTGGGACTGAAAGATCCGCGATGCTACCATAACTAGTAACACCTTGGGGTTGATTGACTTGTCCTTGAAGCTTGTTCCTATAAAGATTCGCGAGATTTTTGCTATCCTTGGAATCATCGGAGCGTAACAATTCGCTTTCACCTTGCTCGCCTAATCGTCTGCCTCGATAGGCAAAGTCCTGCCCATTTTGTTCCTGCGGCCTACCGGATTTTTCTACAAGAGGCTTCGTCGGAAATGACTGGGATGGTCCTTGCGATAAAGTGCCAAGCTTGTCGATTGCCTTGTTCACTTCTTTTACGTCTAATTCTTGGTTGCTTGGATAAACTCCTGCTGCATTGCCGGTCGCGCGGGAATTGATTTGCGTATCCAATAGACCATTGAATACGTCTCGATTGTCAAGTACTGTTTTCTGAACGGATTCCCTCTCCGATTTGGCTGCCTGCGTCTTCGCTTCATTTAATACGAAATCATTCTTCTGCATCTGCTGCTGCAGATTGGGATTTGAGTTGGAGTTGAATCTAGAATTGCCAAGCTGAAGTCTAACCGAGAAATCCAGATATTTCAGGTTTTCCTCAGCCCGTGCTTTCGAAAAGACTTCTGAGTCGTTCGACGTTATTTCGGATAGTCGGCCAATTTGCTTGTTCTTGTGCGCAAGCCAACCAGCTAAAAACTCAGACTCGTCTTGAACTTGCCCAAATGTCCCGTCAAATCCGTACCAATAATGATTCTCAGGCAGATGAAGTTTTACTTGACTGAGTTCCACGTTGATATTGATCGACTCGATTAATGGAAATTCCAACTTCGATGCGAATCCAGCCTTCTTTAGTCTCCCCGCGTACTTGAGCTCTACGCCATAGTCGAGGTCCCCGGATTGCGTTCGAACCAATGGCAAACGAAATCGCGTTGAGCCGACTCGAGTGGGTTTGTTAGAAGACTGAATTGGCTTGACCGGTGCGCCCGCTACCATCGCAGTCCATAACTGTGCTCCTGCCGGCATCTCCAATTCGAGGTATGCTTCGCTGGTATTCTCGATCCGGAATTCTTGAGTCGCACGGTAGTTGCTCGCGGAATCAACGGAGATGACGCAATGAGCCAGTCCAATCCTCGCGCTGGCCGTTGCTACCAACGAACGTGACTGCGTCTTGAAGGATAACACAGGCTCGTTTTCTGATCCTTGCTCGTTCGTCCCTGTGGTCGCTTGGCTCGTATCTACACGGTATACGTCTGCCGATTTTCCGCCCAACAGCGACTGCAACTTGACCCATTGCGAGTCACCTCGAACCATTTGCGTAACTCCTTTCAATGCGTCAACAACCAATTCATCTCGTCCTGAATTCTCTAGAGTCACAAATCTGTTGTCGACCGAACCGGTTAGGACGACTGGAATTGGCACAGTATGCAATCCCGATGGGAGGGGCGAGTCTTTTTGAACTAACACGCGGTATTGCCCTATGACATCCTCCTGCAATTCGACAACACATGTCACCGGGGCATCCGGCTGATCTGTTGTTGGAATACGTTGGATGTTACGAACCATCTGAGCCAACACTACCGCATCTTTGAGACGCCCAGGCAACACAAATTCAAATCGATGCACACCAGCTTCTTTGATGTCCCACTCGAAATAGACGGTTTCTTCCAATGATCGACGGGTCACTTTGACATTGCTGATCGACATCGCAGTGATCTGCGGAACTCGCGATTGAAAGCGAAGCAGGCCTTTGTAGTTCCCTGCGTTGTAGCGAATGATCGCTTGAGGTGTGGCAGTTGGCAGCCCATTCGGCAAAGTCTTACTAGGCGTGGATTTGCTTCCGACAACTTCGCAGCCTTCCAGCTGCTCTGGTCGAACATTGACTCCTACATCGGTATAGATTTGAACTTCGCCTTGATCGGAAATTGCATCTATCGTTCGTATCTTTGGCAGATCAAGAGCATAGTCGTTTGATTGGAGGTCGCTATTGCGCTTTTGCGAAGCGCTAAGTCGAATCGGAAAATTGCCGCTTTGCCCTTTCAAGAACAGAATGTCAAGAATCATTGCGCCATCTATTGCTTCGGATAGAGTCCATTCCATCGGCTCTCCAGTTCGAGGAATATCCCATTGCCAATCCCCTGGCAATTCGATTTTGACTCGAAAAAGCGGTCGATTTCCAGCCGAGAGGTTTATTTGAGACTGCAGGCTTGCATCGTTGCGGCTCACTCGCAGTACCGTATCGGTTTGGCTCTTGAGTTTGTTTTTTACTTCATTGACCTTCAGGCTGAGTTGGTACTCAGGAGCAGTATATCGGTAGGCTTGGAACAACTTCAGCGGAACCGGGCTTCCGGAAACGAGCGGTTGCAAATCAGATTTGACGTCCTCCCTAACTAGCCCACTCGTGTCGCCGATTTCTAGATCTAGAAGCGTGCTGCGATAGATCGTGATCTTGCCACGTTGCAACATCGCTTCGGGTATCAGTAATCTCGGGGCGATCGCAGTTAATTCTGCTGCAGCATCCATTCGCATCGAGCGCGAAGCGACAATCGATAGCCGTTCGGACTCAACGGCAGATTTTAGAAGGGTTACCTTCAAAACTTGCTTTTCGATTTGATTGTCGATCGTCCAGCCTCGAATGTTCTTGCCAGACACTCGCTCGATGACTACATCCTTCGGCAGGACGAATTCAAATAAATCTCGACGACCGCGTCGGAATTCCAACTTAACGTCCCAGACTGCATGGATTCCTTGCTCTTCGATTGCAAGGGAATAATCCGTATCAACGCTCAATCCTTGGTCGGCAACACTTTCTGAAACCTTAGGACGCCACTGAAGCGATAACTTGCCATCGGTGGCGATACTTGTTTCAATCGTTTCGTTGGATTGAGTCGTTTCTCGTTGCTCGACATCAGGCAGGCCCAACAATCGCATTTCCGTGTTTGCCGATGGAACACTCAATTTCATCTTGCCCGACAACGCTGTTGGCAAGGTTGCGTTGACGATTCTCCAACCACCTTGTCGCTGTATGGGAATTTGCAAGGTTGCTATAAACGTATGCGATCGCCTTCCTTTGACGAGCAGAGCCAAACCATTTGAGCCACTGCTGACGGCGGCGGCTTCGTCGTTGAGTTTGGTTGAAGTCAAGACGGCTCCTTGAAAGCCAAAAGGGACTAGGATTGCTCGTTCGGTATGCGGCGTAATGTCGATTCGAAGAGTGGCAGAAAGAAAGTCGTCTCGGTCCAGCGTTGCCTCATACGAGAGATTCGATAACGAGTATTCGACTGGCGGCTCGAGTATCTTTCTCTCGGCCTTGTCTGGATGCGCCAAGTTCATGAGTTGCGTATAAATCGAATAGGGCACCAAGATCTTTTCGGCACCTGCAGGCAAAGGGGGCGAATCTGGTTGGTAGGGAACCACGATCGCATCGGATGGAATTTCTATCGTCCCGCCGCTGGTGCCTGAATGCGACTTCAAGATGGAAATTAACTCGTCCAAACTTCGGATGTCTTTTTCAACAGTTGCTTCTTGTGCTGCTGCGTTGCTACCCGTTGCCACTACGGAAAGGACGAAGCAAAACAGCAGTTTGGTCACGGCGATTCTTGGGTTTAGCAGACTCATGGCTCTTACGCTTTGAATCACGCCAAAAAGCAGACGAATAACTAGGACTCCAAACGATGCGTAGAAACAACCGCTCGCGAGAATTCCCGTCTCGATGGGCCACGGACTTATGAGTGCGATCCCGATTGAGAACGCCATCATGGCTAGCGTCCGTCGCATAACTTGCCCTATCGGTCTATTGAGGAACGCAAGACCAATCGCGATGATGATCGCCGCTAGAGAATTGGCGATCCAACGCAACCGAGCGTTGTTGACAACAGATAGGCGAATGTTTGGGGAGTCGCCGAATCCAGTCATACTGATGGAGTGCCACGTCGTTGGCCCTTCAAAATCAATCGGTAAAGTGCGAAGGCCTTCATTTGACTTTTGATTTGAAAATGCTCCGAAATCCTTGAGGCGGAGCTTTTCGTCCAAGTCTCGTTGCGGAGACTGTTCAAAGAGTGCTTCCGTCTGTGGGACAGCGACTGCGAACAGATCATCCATCGACGGCTCGCCTGCTCGTGGTGAAGAAGATTGTGCCACAGCTGCTTGTGGTGGTACTGGCAACGTTTGTGCTGCTTTGGCTGGGTTTGCAAGCCGACGACCATCAATGCCGCTGTCGTCGATTAAAACACTCGAAAGTGGTTTAAGCGTTGGCGTCGCCATTGAATTCGTTGATTCCTGCCATCTCGATTCTGAAACGTCGTTCCCAGATCTTGACGCCAACGTTCTTAAATTGAAAGCAAAACTGAGCATCTCAAAAATGCTATAGGGAAAGCTTTTTGGACCATCGTCACCCGAGAGTTGTAAATCACCCTTGGACTCGATAATTCGAAGCTCTTCAGGCACCCAAACTTGCCAGCCCATGTCCGCAGTCGGTATTGGAATCGACGGACTACTATCTGTTTCCATTGTTGCCAGCAACGGCGCTACCAAATCAACATCTGTCCGCATTCCTACCAATCGGATGGGCGTTTCATAAGCAATTCGCAATATGTGCAAGTTGGGATCGCCGCTTTGGGGAACTGAGTTCGCGTTCGGCGAGACTCTCGTGTTGGCTCGCAATTCGATCAGCAATTGATCATCACTGCGTTGGGGTAGCGACGGCAGTCCATCGACCGTGATAGACCACAAAGCAGCATCCAACGGCAATTTTGCTTGAATGAAACCACCGATGGTTCTCAATCGCAACTCCGCTATGTGATAGCTTGCTCCATGGCTCGATAAAGCAGTGCTAAGTTGTGCACGCTCCACGATCGTGCTCGGAACGGATCGAAGCTCACGTCGTTCTGCACGAACCGATAGTGTGTCGCTTCCTTGATCTCCCGCCGAGTATCCGTAAACCCCTAGCAATCGATTTCCAACTGCGTAACTTGATTCGGTTAGATCGCCAACGTCGGCTACCCTAGGATGCGTTAGAACTGAGATTTCCAACTCGTCATCCCCCTCGAGTGCGATCACCCCGGTTTGGTAGACTGTTTGACTGACACTTGCGATCGGAAGCGAAAGATCGACTCCCGTTTCAAGATTCTTCGTGTGCTCCACGTATAACTTTACTTTGCCTGTCGCACGACCGGCAAGCTTGATTGACCAAATGCGCTTGCCGTTTTCAACGCGACTAGTCGTCTCTTTTACCGAAACCTTGTCCATTCCGCGGATCGTGAGTTCTTGCGGAGTTGACTCAGGCAGCGAGAATTCAAAAGTATCTGTGGCCGCCTGCTTAATGTCTAAGTGCAATTCGTAGACTGACCTAATTCCCTCGGATTCAATCTTGAAGAACGAAAACACTTCGGCCGTGAGCTGCGGCTTCTTGCGCTTCGCCAATAGTTCGAGCGACCAATTGGAACTTTGAGCGGAAAAGGAAGGACCACTTCCGTCCCCTTGGATTTGCAATGCGATTCTTTCGCTTTCAAACAGGGCGATCACGTTCTCAAACTTGGAAACCTCAAGCGTGATGTCCCCCTCGCCAATTGCAGAAAGCACACTCGCTCCAACCTCGGTCCCGACAATGGTAATCACAGGATACGGTATCGATTGTTCGCTCCAATTGGATAGCCAACCCTTTGGAACAGTAGAGCATTCCAGAATAATTCGAGTCAATGTGTTAGGCGCTAAAGGTCGAGCGAGTCGGATATGCGTTCGGGCTGGACTGGTTGATTCATCGACTGTGGAGACTGAACCATCCGTTTTCAAAACCTCGAAAGGAAGGGGTGTTCCGTCAACGAGCATTGCGGATTGAAGTCGCCAACCACTGGAGAGCGACACCTCAAAACTAGCGATGCTTTCATTGCTCGACTCGACATCAATCAAAGTTCTAGCCCGAACTCCCGACTCGCTAACAATCGTCAAATTGTTTATTGATCTCTTAGGTGTAGATTTTGGTTTCGTGATTTGTGAAGTTATTGATTGCGACGAGTCTGGAGCATACATGGTTGCAATAGGACGGACTTTTGGAACAGCGGCGTCACGGCCACGCTGTTCAACGGGGATCGAGGCGGCGAGGATTCCCTCGTCGAGCGGGATGAGAGCCCCATATTCCATCGACTGCATCCGCAGACCATTCTCGAGACTAATCGCGAGGATTGCGGATTGGCTTGCGGCATCTACGATTTTCCAGTGCGGCCAATGCCAAGTGATAGGCGTCTCTGAGTAGATGCTGCTGGTCGGTTTGCTTGCAACGATATTGAAGGCAACTTGGTCAGAAACCGGTTCTCGCAGTTCAATTTCCAAAATGCGTCCCGCCCCGTTAGGGGAATCAGGTCTCGTGAGCGTATTCCAGCGTGATAGCAACGGCGATTGGACTTTTTGAATTTCAAAGCCGTTCGGAATGGCAATTTGGAACTTGTTCTCTGCTCCGTTAAGCACATTGATCGTGACGTGTTGAGTGACCTGTTCGTACGCTTCGGTGATCTCAGCCAGCAAGAAACTCTTTGCGGCTAAAGCACGCATGTCGCGGAGCATTTTGTTGTTCAATGTCATCACGATGCTGTAGGAGCAGTTCAAAAAGCAATCCTCCGATCGATTTGGAATCCAATCGAACTGCGTTATGTTCGCCTCCGAGTTTACGATACGAGATCGAACGTTTGCGCCAGAAAGGATTTCGACATTGCCAGGTACTTTCATCGTCCACTTGTTTGTTGCCGCATGTGGGAGTGCAATGGTCAATGTTTGTTGAGCAGCCGATGTGCTAACTGCTGCGACCATCTTAAGGGCTAGCTTGTGTCGCCCTTTTCCGTTTAGAAAGAGGGTCGCACCTGGAAGGCCTGCTCTGACGCGGGAATTGAGGACAATTCCCGCCACGATTTTCGCATCAAATGCCGGCGAAAGCATCGCCGGAGCATCGTCGAGCGTTGCTGCGATTAGTCCGACATGTTGCAAAGCTAGATGAACCGTTTGCAACCCTGGTTTCAGGACTTCGATTGTTAAATCGCTCTGGATGATAGCTCGACCAGATTCAATCGTTACATTGTGTACTGCGTCAAGCATGACCACATTGGTCGGGATTTTGCTTTCGTCCCGTTGCTCTTGCCGTGCTGTGGCAAGTTGCTCTGGGGTCATGTTGGCCTTTTTCAGAAGTTCATCGTATTCGGAGCGCGTCATGAACATGCGTTCATTTTTGCCCCCAAGTAAGACCGGAAGATCCGAAAACGGAATGCGTATCTCTCTGGTTGGTAACTTTGGGAGTTCGCCAGCAACGCGAGGCTCGTCAGCTTGTGTGTAGCCTAGAATCATGACGATCCAGCAGGTCAAGCCTGCGGTATTTTGGAATATAGCCAGCTTTGGGCTGCGCAAGGTGTTAAACATGATCGTTCCCTTCCTGTTCTGCCGATGAGGATGGCGTCGAAGGTGATTCAGTCGGTTGCTCGACTGCATCCCTTACGGTCGTTGGCGTTGCATCTGTTGAGGCAACAACGGGAGCCCTTGCTGTTTCATTCATATTTATCCTTTGGACTATCTCACGAGCCCCCCACAGGACCAGTACCGACATTCCACCAATGAACGAGGGAGAATTAAGTATTTGGCTTGCCAACGTCGACGCAAATGCTCCAACTGCAATCACTATCGCGGTCAGGCACGCAACGGCTACGACTTTTGTTTGGATCGATCTAAATAGGAACAGGAAACCGAAACAAAGTAAACCAACGAGAATGATTACAGTCCACCACTTTTCGTCCATCGCGACCAATTTCAGAGAGCCTACATCACCGTCTTCGGGACGTAGAGTGGAGTACAGGTACATAACGCCATCCGTTTGAAAGTCCGCTGTCCTGCTTGAATTCACTCCGTCTTTGACCCAATTCATGAGCGCCGTCGCGTCGAGATTGCATCTCGGTTCAGCTTTCCATGCACTTGGTTGCAGTTCAAACTCGTTGGTCCACGGGCCATTGGAGGCCAGTAACATTCGTTCCTTTGGCAGGAAGACACCGAGGTAAGCGGTCTGCACCGCAGGTGCGTCAGGAAACACAGGTAATTCGATTTGTTTGTGGTCGCCAGGCGTCGTGTATCTCAGTTCGACAAGCAACGCTTTCGTTGGGTCATTCCCCGCAAGTGGAATGAAAAGTTGATTCGCGTTGCCCCGCTCCAACGATGCGCTTTGTCCGTTGATCAACAACGGCTGCGAATCAAACTCCGTTCCTTCTGGTAACTTGAGCGCTAGCCGTTGACTTGCGTTTCGCATTCGATAGGTTGCGTGTACACCGATCCGATTGCTACGCGTTACAACGGCCCGAACAAATGCCCGTTCGATGCTCGTTTGTTTGATTTGCTCGAGCGCGTACCGAGTCGCAGCGATCTGCATGGCCCAATCCGATTGAAATTCGAACGCCCGCGATGCATCTGGAAACGAGGTTCCCGGCATGAGATCATAGCGAGGATCGATGGGCCTCAGTCCGTTGCTACTCTCGTCCAATTGAAGATCGATAGAGTCCTTTCGGTTAAGAACGACTTGCCCCCAAGCTTGGTCCACGTTTCGAGGTATCAATCGTGGGATGTTTATCTTGACTCGTTTTCCAATTTCAAGCCCATCCAATCGTTGCTGCCAGCCCAACTGCACTGTCCGCTCGCCGAGCCAGGGAGTATCGCCAATCAACTCCCACGCAACGTAACCTGTAGCCAAATCGGCAGGAGGCGGATTGATGGCCGATTCGCGAATTCCAGGAGTCGCAATTCGAATTTCTCGAGCAAGTCCTTCTGGAACATCCAGTCGAATCGAGGCTAGACTGCTGTATTGGACTTTAGTAAACAGAGTCGAAGTGAATTTGACCGAGCCTGGTTCCACCATCGCGTCGAGCATTTGACGTACGGTGAAAAAGGGCTTCTTGCGTTCCATCTCCAAAGCAAGCGTTACGGGCTCAATCGCGTGGGCCAATATTAGGACTTCAGATAGTAAAGGGAATCGTTCCTGGAAATTGGATGGCCACTTTGCTCGCAGCTCTGAAATGACACCATCACGAACGCCTGTTTTTTCCTTTGGGTTGATTCGCAGGCTTTCAGGCGCGTAGACTGAGATCATCCCGTCAATCCACTGAATGTAGTCCCCCTTTGACCGCGGGACAGGAATCGACAAAGTGCTTCCGCTACCCGTTGGAGTAAGCAGATTCGGGTCGTTTAGTTTTCTGCGCAGTTGGATCAAAGTTCCGACTTGGCCAATGGCTCGTCGATTTAGGCTGACAACAAGGCGGTCCTTGGTCTCATTTGCGAATCGATATGCGTCAATCGAGGCCGCTTCGACATTGGCCGCGCTGCGTCCTGAGACTTGCAACAACTCAAAGTCGGGTGGAATGTCGAATTCTAGTTGGAATACCCCTGCATTCTCGATTTTAAGGGTCGAAGTTAGTTCTATCGTCAACGATTGTGGTTCGATGAACACTTCGACATATTGATCCACACGAATGGTTGGAAGAACTTTGTCCAGTTTAAGTTTGAGCTCATAGTCTACGGAGGTAAATCGATATGCAAAAGTCCATGTTTCCTTGGCTATTGGCGAGGGAAGTTCGGCTGGATCCAGTTGCATTAGTCCTTTTCGATCCGTAGGCTCTGCTCGAAGTCCTTGTCCAACCTTAATTGCAACAACCCCTTGTTGTCGATTGGCATCCAAACAATCAAAGGGCTGGATGGATCGGAGAATTTCTGCTTTTGAATCCAAGGTCGACTCAAGTTCCACGGTTAGATTTTGCGATTGTCGAGCTGGTTCAAAAAGCTCAATGACTAACTTCTGTGCAGTTTTCTGTTCGGAGTTGAGAGCTTCGATGGACCATTTGCGAACATTTGGGTCAAAGACATTGATGACTTTTTGATCTGGAGGCAATGAGATAGAAAGCTGCAAAAGCTCGGATCGGTCGATCGTATAAAGGAATTGAGCAGTTGTTCTCGCCAATCCTTCTTCGATTGAGACACGGTGTTGCATTTGGACACTCGCAAGCGGTGTCATGCCGGTCGCACCCTCGGATTTGGGAACCCACCGAATTACAATGTTGGGGGTTACACCGACGAAAGCGAGAACTTCGGTTTCAGCGGACTTTTCTACTTCCGTGCCTGTTTTCGCTGGCGTTTCGGTTGTTGCAAGCATCGGATCAACTTGGACTTTTACGCCGGAGTCCGGGATACGAATCAGCCATCTGTTAACTGGGGCTTGAGGAGCCATGATCGATACACTGTTTTGACCCGGCGTCTTGTCGTAAGCCTTCGCGTATTCCAAATCAACTTGGATTCGTGTTGGTTTGGTTTCAATGTTTAGAAATAGCAGTGAATAGCCGGTGGCGGGATCGTGGACGATGCGAGCAGGTTCCTTGTCGACGGTCGCCGTCATTATTGCCACGTCATTTAGTCGCAAAGGGATCTTTTGCCACCCGGTTCGAAGCAGTTCAACGCTGATGGAAGCCCGTACGACCATCACTTCCTTTTCTATCGTGGCCGTGTTTTCGGCGGATACGAGAATGACGTCGATGGGCGGCGAGTCAGGTTTAGAGCGGCTTTTGGCAGAGCGAGCTTCTTGCCAGAGTTTTTGAAATTGGTCGTAGGGGAGGAAGACGCCTCGTCCCTCCCGTTCAAAAACGTCTTTGAGTTTGTCGTATGGAATGTAGATAGTCTGTTCACTTTTCGCCCGTTCCGAAGGCGGAGGTTCAGTCTCCTGCTGCGCAAGCACCGCAGCCCAAGAAATTTCAAATGCGAAAAGTAAGACGACTAATCGCAACAAAAGGCCTCGAATTAACATGAATCTCGAGTGTTTTTGGCAGAATGAGCGGGACGAGAGCATGAGGAGCATCCAAAGTTCGGAGGAGGTTCTCGGTAAGAAGAGGCGTTGCCAACTTCAATCCTACACCCTATAGACGTTGGGGGTGGCCTAAAGGTTTCACAATTTTCGCTAGATGTTTAACCCGCGCAGCGGCGGGCGTCTGGAAAGTAGAGAACCAACCCCGAGCACGCAGCTGCGATTTGTTTAACCCGCGCAGCGGCGGGCACGCCAAGGACAAAAGCCTGTCAAATCTGGCATGTCTTATCGTAACTTTTGTCTTCTAGAAGTCCGCGATCTGTGCTAATCGCTCCGATCGGCTAAACATTGCTTCAAGCGACTTGCTTGATTAACCCCGGTTAAAAACAGTTAAACATTGACAATCCACGTAGCACCACGAGAGAAGGGATACCGGGTCTGCAAGTTATCGATAAGAATATTGCTTCTTTACGACCGCTAATACAAAGCTCTGCGTTCGTATAGTCATAAGAAAGATGGAAAGCAACTAATGGTATTTTGGCGAAAAAAGAAACCGACGGTCGGGTCGGAAGACAGCAAGAATGAATCTGCCGATTTGTCTCCTGCAAGTCCGACGAGCGAGAAAACGCTGAACAAGTCCCCCGTTTCATCCGAGAGTTCAGAGGATGCAACGCAGGCCAGTTCGCCCGTCAGCTGGTGGCGACGCGCATTATCGAAGACAAGCGACCTTCTTCGTACGGACATTCGGGATCTTTGGAAAAGCGAAGGGCAGATTGTTGACGATGAGTTCTTGAGTCAGCTCTTTGCAACGTTGGTCCGGACCGATATGGGTGGCAATACCGCTGCAAGAATTCGGGACTCGATCAGTGATACGTTTCGCAGTCGACGCATCGAGTTGACGGACGTCCTCAATGTGATCCGTGATCAAGTTGGGAAGTCTCTTAAGAGCAAAGGCGCGTCGTTGAAAATGGCTGCGTCTGGGCCTACGATCATTCTCGTTGTTGGGGTCAACGGATCGGGCAAAACAACTTCCATCGCAAAACTCGCCCATCGGCTTACTTTGCAGGGAAACAGTGTTTTACTAGGTGCCGGAGATACTTTCCGGGCTGCAGCGGTTGAGCAATTGAGGATATGGTCGAGTCGCATTGGATGTGAAATCGTTCACGGTGAGCATGGAGCAGACCCAGGAACCGTCGTTTACAAGACGGTCCAGCGAGCTGTTGCAGAATCATTTGACGTCTGCATTTTGGATACAGCCGGACGTCTGCAGACCCAAAGCAATTTGATGCAGCAACTTGAGAAGATCAAACGCGTTATCGAAAAGCAGATCGAGGGGGCTCCGCACGAGGTTTTGCTTGTGCTCGACGCGACAGCTGGCCAAAACGCGATCAGCCAAGCAAAAGGGTTCTCGGACGCGGCTGGCTGCACGGGTATTGTGTTAGCAAAGTTAGACGGAACGGCCAAAGGGGGCGTTATTGTTCCGATTGCAGAACAGTTTGGCTTGCCGGTAAAATTCGTGGGCATAGGCGAAAAGCTTGATGACCTCTCCGTTTTCAACCCCGAAGATTTTGCGAATGGGCTTTTCTCGTAGTGATGCTTCAAGCATTGCGATTTTTTTAACCCGCGCAGCGGCTGGCACGCCCAGTCCTGTCGGTCCCTAATATGACCCCATCGAACTCTATTGGACAGATGTGCTCTTGAAGTCCGCGATCTAAGCTAATCGCTTCGATCGGTTAAACATGCTTCAAGTCGCTTGAATACTTTCAGCGATAGCTTCACAAAGCGTTGGCATCGTGGATGTCGCCATACCAGCAACATTGATTCGTCCCGTGCCGACAATATAAATGCCGCGCTCCTTTTTGAGCCAATCCGCTTGCATGCTGTTCAAACCGCTGTAGGAAAACATGCCTTTCTGACGATTCAGAAAACTAAAGTCGCGTTTCGCATTCGATGCTTTCATTCCGCCGATGAACATGGCTCGCATTTGTGAAATGCGATTGCGCATGCCATCAACCTCCGTAACCCATTCGGCTCGCAATGTCGGATCCGTAAGAATTGTCGCGACGGTTGCGGCTCCATGTCGGGGCGGATTGCTGTAATTGCAGCGGATTGCCTGCCTGATCTGACTTAAAGCGGCTTCTGTCGTCTTCGCCTCTTTGCCAACAAGCATAACGGTTCCAACTCGTTCGGAGTACAGTCCAAAATTCTTGCTGAACGAATTGCACACGATCACTTCTTCATTCTTCTTCAAAAGAGTATGGAGAGGAATAGAGTCTGCTTCTAGTCCATCGCCAAACCCTTGGTAGGCGAAATCGACAAACGGAATCATTTGTTTCTCGAACAGCAGATCGCTGATCTCTCGCCATTGTTCGGACGTTGGGTCAATGCCTGTTGGGTTATGGCAACATGCGTGCAGGCAAACCAAGTCGCCACGACGTCCTTGAGCCTTTAGCTCGCCGAGCATCCCGGAAAAATCCAGGGCTGTTTTATCGGCGGTCAGATAGGGATAAACAGGTGTTTCCAATCCAGCGGCTTGAAAAATTGACCCGTGATTTGCCCAAGTCGGATTGCTCAACCAAATTCGCGTTCCTGGAAAGTGCTTAGCAACCGTGTCGGCACCGACTCGCAACGCACCGGTTCCTCCAGGTGTCTGAGCGGCAGCAACCCGTTCTGTATCAATACTCTTTCCGAATACCAAATCGACAACTGCTTTGAGGTAGCCGGGATGCCCCTCAATTGGCATATATCCCTTGCTTGTTTCGGTTCGAAGCAGGATTTCTTCCGCTTTTTTTACCGTTGCCGAAATGGGAGTACGCCCCTGTTCGTCTTTGTAAACGCCGACCGTCAAATTGATTTTGTTGGCACGCGAATCCTTCGCAAAAGCGTCGCTAAGTCCAAGGATTGAATCGGGGGGGGCAGTCGGTAGGAATTCGAACATGGATGCGTATTTTTTGAGTGTAATTTGTTTAATCGGCGCAGTCGCGAGGACTATAATTTACAATGAATTCTGGAAAGTGAGGAGGGTAAAATGGAATATTCAAAGAAACTGATGTTGACGCAGCACCTGAGCACAAGACATACTCTTTCCCCGAGTCACGGACGACTCAAATGCTCTTGCGTTCAAGGCCCAAATTTGATCGCAAAGCGTTGCCTGGAATTCCCGCTCCAGCCCTCAATGAAGAGACACGCGTATTCAATCTGCCTGAACGCGTCTCGATAGGAAAAACAGTGTCCTTCGCTATCGACAATGAAGTCAAAGATCGAGTCCGGTTGGCGATCAATATCGTTGACCTGATGAGTACCTATATGGAGCTTCGGCGTCAAGGTCGAGGATTCGTAGCGGTCTGCCCGTTCCATGACGATCGTCGACCAAGCATGCAGATTAATCCCGATCGACAGACATGGAAATGCTGGGTTTGTGATATCGGCGGTGACATATTTAGCTTCATCATGAAACGAGAAAATGTCTCGTTCCCCGAAGCCCTACGAATGCTGGCCGAAAAAGCCGGCATCCAAATCGAGGAACCGAAGAATCGCAAAGGTCGCGGTTCGCAAGACGACAAGAAAACACTGCATGAGGCAATGAAGTGGGCAGTTGGCGAATTCCATCAATGCCTGCTGCAATCGCCCGATGCGATCCAAGCGCGCAAGTACCTTTTGGATCGCGGTATTTCCGACGAGAGTGTTGCCAAGTTTCAACTTGGTTTCGCGCCTGAGTCGTGGTCGTGGTTGCTTGACCGAGGAGCCGAAAAATCTTGGAAGCCCGACGATTTGGAAGCAGTGGGCTTGGTCGCACGCAGTGAACGAGGTTCACGTTACGATCGATTCCGCGGTCGCGCGATTTTCCCCATCTCGGATGCGCAGTCGAGACCCATCGCAGTGGGTGGCCGCATTTTGCCCGGCGCAGCGTCCGATTCCGCTAAGTACATCAATTGCAACGAGACGCGACTTTACCAAAAAAGCCATCAACTTTACGGTCTCGATTTGGCTCGCGATTCAATCAGCAAGACACGGCAAGCCATAGTCATGGAGGGTTACACGGACGTGATCATGGCAGTCCAGCATGGAATCCACAACGCTGTTGCTTGCTGCGGCACGGCCCTTGGCGAAAGCCACATAAAATTGCTCAAGCGGTACTGCGATTCCGTTGTATTGCTTCTCGATGGCGATGAAGCGGGACAAAGACGGACAAGCGAAATCCTAGAGTTATTTGTTACGGCTCAAATGGACTTGCGCATCCTAACGTTGCCCGACGGACTTGATCCGTGCGATTATTTGCTGAAGAACAGCGGCGAAAAACTTAAAGAGCAAATCGGCGGAGCCCTAGACGCACTTGAACATAAACTTCGTCTGGTTTGTCGCGGATTCGACCCTTTGCTTGACACTCATCGAGCCAACACCGCATTGGAAGACGTTCTTTCAACCATGTCGCGAGTTTCCCATAGCTCGCTCTTGTCAAATGAGGCCATGCGGCTTCGGCAAGATCAACTGATCGCGAGACTGGCTAGGCAATTTGGTATTGAGCAGTCCGAAATTCGATTGCGACTTGAGTCGATTCGCGAGCAAACTTCGAATCGCGAGAAGCAGCGTCAAGAACTTCGCAGTTCGCAATTTGTGCCCTCAACGGGCGTTTCTGGGAACAACGTCTTGGGTATTTCCGAGCCGAATCGTCGTTTTTATCAAAACGTTGCACCCGAGTCAATAGCATATAGATACTGTGAAATGACACCAACGGAATGCGAGCTATTCGAAATCATGGCTACGCATCCACAGCTAGCGCCGATGGCCATCGAACGATTTCCTGTCTCCAACTTGAGCACAGTCACAGCAAAGAAACTTTTTCAGTTAGTTTTGGACTTGGAACTTGAGGGACATGCGTTAGACTTCGACAGTGTGATGTCGGCAACGGAGGATGCGGGGCTGAAAAGTGTGCTAGTTAGTATCGAAGAACACGCGGCACGCAAAACACCGTTATCGATGATGACAGCAGACGAGCGACTGCATTCGCTTTGTGAACGGTTGAGCGGTCAAAATGACAAGGCTCAAAGACGATCGCAAATCCAATCGCTTGAGACAAAACAATTTGACGAGGAAACTTCCATGAGTTTACTGCACGACATCGTTCAGCAAGCTCGCTTACGACACGGGCTCTTTCCTCCCAATGTTTAACCGGCGCGGCCGCGGGCACTGGAATGGCTAATCGCTTTCCGGACGCCAGCCGCTACGCGGGTGAAACAAGGACAGCCGCTACGCGGCTTAAACAGGACGACAACGTCGAGACACCATCGACTACAAAAGCATTCATGTTGTTGACCCAAGCGACTGCTCATCGGACGAGCGGTCAGTAACAACAGAGTACCACTGTCAAAAGGAGTTGAAACACGTGGAAACGCAATCCAATGATCTAGAACAATTGGTTTTGGTCGGTCGCAAACAAGGCTATCTTACCTACGATCAAGTTAGCGAGTATTTGCCAGACGAGGCCAATACAGCCGAAAAGCTAGACCAACTTTTGATCGCCTTAGAACGAGCTGGCGTTAATATCGTTGACGATACCGACGTTGAAATCGAAGCTCGAAACAGCCTTCGCATTTTCAATGGAGAGGAGTCTATTTCAACAACTCCGACGGAAATGCCCAAGCTTACGAACGACCCGATTCGATTGTACTTGAGTCAGATGTGCGAGATCCCCTTGCTCACCCGCGAGCAAGAGATCTCCCTGGCAAAGAAGATCGAAATTACACGTCGAAAATTCCGACGGGCAGTTCTAGGAAATGATTTCGCACTTCGGCAAACCGTTGAGATCCTGCGTAAAGTTGCGGCTGGGATTCTACCGTTCGATCGGACGATCAAAGTATCGTTGACGGAGCGATTGACGAAAGAACAGGTGAGTGCCCGCATGCCGCACAACTTGCAAACCCTAGATGCGTTGATAGAAGAGAATCGCCGCGAGTTCCAACGCGTTGTCCGCAAGAGCACTTCAGAAGAGGAAAAGGCTCGTACGCGTCAAAACTATCAAAGACGACGCCTGAAAGCGTTGGTGTTGGTGGAGGAGCTTTCGCTTCGCTCGCGCCGAGTGATTCCGTTGATGAAACAACTTGAGCAGTTTTCGCAACGAATGGACTACTTGCAGAGCCGCATCGCGTATCTTCGCGAGAACGCAGGTTCAGCATCCGAGCTCAATCGCTGTGTCGCAGAAATGCGGCACTTGATTATGACCACTCAGGAAAGCCCTCGCTCGCTGCAAGGCCGCGTTGAAGAGTTTAAGAAGAACTTCAAAGAATACGAAGCGGTAAAACGTCAGTTGTCGAGTGGCAATTTGCGGCTGGTGGTTTCCATTGCCAAGAAGTACCGCAATCGAGGCTTGAGTTTCTTGGACCTTATTCAAGAAGGCAATACCGGATTAATGCGAGCCGTCGACAAGTACGAGTACCGACGCGGTTTCAAGTTCTCGACTTACGCGACTTGGTGGATTCGCCAAGCGATCACGCGAGCCATTGCGGACCAAGCCCGAACGATTCGCATTCCAGTTCACATGATCGACGTGCTGAGCAAGCTTCGCAACATACAGAAGCGATTGACGCAGGACTTCAAGCGTGAACCGAGCAGCTACGAAATCGCGGAGGCCGCCGAGATGACAATAGAAGAGGTACAACGCGTTTTGGATATCGGTCGCAGTCCAATTAGTTTAGACCGACCGGTTGGTGAAGGCGAGGATAACGCATTCGGAGAATTCATCGAGGATCCGTCCAGTGATAGTCCGATTCGCAATGCGAGCAATGGTGTCCTTCGCGATCGCATCGATTCGTTGTTGCAAACGCTAACGTACCGTGAGCGAGAAATCATTCGTCTTCGCTACGGCCTGACCGATGGTTTTTCGTACACCCTCGAGGAAGTGGGTCGCATATTCAAAGTGACTAGGGAACGTGTACGGCAAATCGAAGCCAAGGCTGTCGCGAAGCTTCAAAATCCGGTTCGATCGAAGATGCTTGAGGGATTTCTCAAGCAGGTTGCTTAGGCGTTAGTGGGAAGCGAAATTCCCCCGAGTTCAGGCGTTCAGGCCCTAGCCTCAAAGCATAACAATCCACATGACAAGCCTGGGCTGTGCGACAAATAGCAGTTTTAGAAATATGCGTTGATGTGAGTTTTGTTCCGTTCTGCGATCTGGCCTTTCAGGTTGGTCGGGGGCTTGTCCCCCACTAACCTTGTTTTGGCGTACTAACGGTTGGCTCTCGCGAATCGACCCGTTCTCCTCGGCTTTGCCCGCCTCCGGCGGGCAAAG
>JAYTVL010000194.1:0-24087 GCA_043744075.1 Pirellula sp.
TTTCTTTCTGATTTCTTTCGAGTCTTTTTTGTTCCGAACAACAATAGACTTAAACAATACCGCTAGCCCATCCGTTCGGGGCTTGCCCCCGACGGATGCGTTTTGGCGTACTACAAACAATAGGGGGTCCGAACTCCCGTTCCCCTCGGCTTTGCCCGCCTCCGGCGGGCAAAGCCGAATGCCGCAAGGATAAGGATTTCTCTGTAGCGGAATTCGCCAAGAATTTCGTTTTCTCGAGGGAAATTGGTACTTCCGAAAGTCTTGGCGACTTCCGCTACGGCTTAACCTTGCGGCATTCGGGCAAAGCCGAGGGGAACGGGTCGATTCGCAAGTGCCAGCCTTTAGTACGCCAAAACAAGGTTGGTGGGGGACAAGCCCCGACCAACCTACCATTATGCCCAGATTTCTTTCACGACATTGCCATGGACGTCGGTCAAACGAAAGTCGCGGCCCGCATGGCGATATGTCAATCGCTGATGGTCTAGTCCCAAACCATACAGCAAAGTTGCATGCAAATCATGCATATGCACAGGATTCTCGGCAGGTTGAAATCCGAATTCATCGGTGTTGCCATATGTTAAGCCACCCTTCACTCCGCCACCTGCCATCCACATCGTGAACGCTTTGGGGTGATGGTTGCGACCATCTCCATTTTCCGCCGTAGGAGTTCGGCCAAACTCAGCGCCCCAAACAACTAACGTATCTTCAAGCAATCCGCGTCGAGCCAAATCCGTCAGTAGTCCAGCAATCGGTCGATCCACCTTGGCAGATTCCTCGACCAGTCCGGAATTCAATTTCTTGTGGTGGTCCCAAGTATAGTCTGTGGATACTTGAATGTACCGCACACCGGATTCTGCAAACTTGCGAG
Source organism: Pirellula sp. (assembly GCA_043744075.1). Classification (GTDB taxonomy): domain Bacteria; phylum Planctomycetota; class Planctomycetia; order Pirellulales; family Pirellulaceae; genus JBKCUI01. The sequence goes on from JAYTVL010000194.1 coordinate 869, forward strand.
CTAATAAACATTGGCGTCCGAAGTTATCTGACGATTCGGTGCCGATTCCATAGAGGTCACGCGTCTCCTGTGTTTCGTTTTCTAAATTCATGATCTCAGGGATCGTGGTCTGCATTCGAAAAGCTAATTCATAATTTGCGATCATACCTTCGATCCCTTGATCGGCGTTGACGTTTCGCAAATGCTCTCCATTCAGTTTTTGAATCAGATCCAACTGTTGCCGTTGCAGACCTTTGGGCATTTTAGAATTGCCAACGTTGGAGACCTGTGCCTTTGCAATTGGCGTTTCCGCTGAACCAATGGCTGTTCCCTGGTGGATCGCAGGCAAGAACGCGGCACCGTAGTTTTGCACACCGCCATGCCCGCGCGGTGGAGATATGGTGATATATGCTGGCAGACTCTCGTTTTCAGATCCTAGCCCGTAACTCAACCATGCACCGACACTTGGGCGCACAAGGTTTGCTTGGCCCGTATGCAATCGTAACAAAGCTTCGCCGTGTGCTGTCCCCTCGGTGTGCATGGATCGAATGATGCACAAGCGATCGGCTTGTTTAGCCAAATGAGGAAACAATTCGCTGATCCACACTCCGCTCTGGCCATGCTGCGAAAATCGGAAGGAAGAACCAAGAATCGTTCCGTGGTGCGAACGTCCGCCACCTAAGGATTCATGAGAAAATGGTTTGCCGTCGTCTTGGTTCAGTCGCGGTTTCGGATCAAATGTGTCAACGTGACTTGGACCACCCCACATAAACAAAAAAATGACTCGTTTCGCACGTTGTCTAAAATGCGGTTGCTTGGCAAAGAAAGGGCTTTCGTCTGGAGTTTGCGACGATTGCGAGTTTTGAGCAAGGAGCCCTGCCAAAGCGATTTGGCCGAAACCGCATGCGCTGTTGGCAAGCATCGATCGGCGAGTGGTGCGTGGAGAAAAATTATTGCATGTCATCGTCTGATACTACTCTAAAAACAGGAACCGACTTGAAGCAAACACCGCGTGGCACCCAATCGCTAGTGCGCGATTCTCAGCCTGTTCGTTGCCTTCTTTTGACAAAAGATCCTCCACTCGAGCGACGAACAAACACAGTTCTCGCTTTTCCGATTCTGTAGCGCGAGATTGGAGGATCAATTCGAACATTCGTTCAATTCTAAAGCCAGCGTCGTTTGTAGGACAATCAGCCAAAATACGTTTGGCGGTTGCATCGGCAGCTTGCATGACCATCTCATCGTTGAGTACAAAGAGGCCCTGAGTTGGTACGGTCGTATTTGCTCGTGCTCCGGAAGTGATGTGCGGGTCGGCGAAATCAAAAACATTGAATAGCTCAGGTAAATCATTTCGAATGACTGGCAAATAAACACTTCGATTCGCAATGTCGGTACGCCTTCGAACTTTGTTAGCACCCACTGCGGTCGCTTGATCGCCCAGATACGAAACGGAGGAATCCATTCGCGACCTATCGAGTCTTCCAGCAGATTCTAGCATCGCATCACGAAACGACTCGGGGTCGAGCCGACGTCGGTGAGCTCGCCACAGCAAACGGTTTTCAGGATCGGTCGCGTCGTTGACGGCATCGTACTTACTGCTCAAAGCAAACGTGCGACTCAAAACAATTTGTCTGACAATCGCCTTGGTAGACCAGCCCGACTTAATCAGTTCACTCGCCAAATGGTCAAGCAGTTCAGGGTGGGAGGGTAATTCGCCTGTTCGACCAAAATTGTCGACAGTTCGTACCAAACCGATTCCGATCAAATGGTGCCAAATGCGATTCGCTTGCACTCTTGCAACGAGTTGGCTTGCAGGGCTTTCCTGATCAAACAACCATCGGGCCAATTCCAAGCGTCCACTTTGCTTGGCAGGAATGGCGATCTTTTCGGATTTACTAAGAACCGTCAAAAAACCGCGAGGGACGCTTTCACCTAATCGATCAAACTGACCAGCAATACGAATGGGCTCATCTGCTGGCTCCTTGACATCAGCGGGGATCATAGCCCGTGGAGGAATCTTTGGTGCTGTTGCAATAGCAGTCGCTAATTCGGCAATGAAGGCCTGCTGTGCGGCGATCCGTTCCTCGCGCGTCCTGCAGTAGTTAATTACTTCGGTAGCAATAGCTTCGAGATTTTTCTCAGACTGCGCCGCAAACTCGCTCTCGCCCTTCCTAAGAGCTTCGAGCGCAGATTCGGCCTTCTTTTTCTTTTCGGCCAGTTTTGGTTTGTCACGCCAATAAGCTTCGTAAGCATCATCGACATTGCCGCCCTTTGGACCGAGCCCCTCCAGCCTCTCCATAACTCGCTGTTCGTTGAGCATATGCCTTTTTTCCATGACACTGGTCGAGGCGAGAATCCCTGCAAGTGCATAGTAATCGGCGGTAGGGACTGGATCGAATTTGTGATCGTGACAGCGTGCGCAACCTAGTGTTTGTCCGAGAATTGCTTTGCCAATCGTATCGATTTGCTCATCTGCTATTTCCATGCGTTGGTTCTTCTCGATGTTTCCAAGTAATACCTTTGGACCGATTACCAGGAAGCCAGCAGCAATGCGTTGTTCATCACGTTGTTCGATGGAATCGAACGGCAAAAGATCGCCCGCGATTTGTTCCAATACAAATCGATCCATCGGCACATCCCTGTTGATTGCGTTGATGACCCAATTACGATAACGCCAGGCTTCTCGGAACAGGAAATTTTCATCAAGTCCATTTGAGTCGGCATACCGAGCTAGATCGAGCCAGTGTCTTCCCCATCTTTCGCCAAAAGTGGAAGAAGCCAGCAAGCCATCGACGAGTCTCTCAAGTGCATCTGGATGTTCGTCGGCAAGAAAGGTTCGCACTTGTTCGATGGACGGTGGCAGTCCTGTGAGCTGGAAATAAACTCGTCGGACCAGATCATGAGGTTCCGCATCCTGAACTGGACTAAGACCTTTGTCCGATTGCTTTGCCAAAACAAATTGGTCGATACTAGATCGAGGCCACTCACGCTCAAGCTGCGCAGCAGCGTCTTGTTTAACCCGCGCAGCGGCGGGCGCACCATTTGACATTTCGCTCCCATTTGACATTTCGCTCCCAAGCGGCTTGAATGCCCAATGATTCTTACCCGCAATCGGATCAGACGGATTGTCCACCGCAATCGTTTGATCATGGCCCGGCCCAGGCGCCCCCATCCGAACCCAATTCTCGAGTTTAGCAATTGCTTCCGCCGACAACGGTTTAACTGGAGGCATTTTCATATCTGGATCCGCGTAACGTACGGCTCGGATCAGCAAGCTCGAATCGACATCACCCGGAACAACACTCGGTCCGTTTTCTCCACCGTCCATCCATCCGATCCGGCTATCGAGTGAAAGGTTTCCCTCGCGCTCTTTCGACTTCGCAGAATGGCATTCATAGCAATGCTGCGAGAATAGGGGACGAATATGTTTTTCAAAATAGGCTACGCCTGCCTGATTCTCTTGGTCTTGAAACGCCCATACCGACGGAGAACTACAGCAAATTGCAAGAACCGCAATCAGAATTTTTAAAATAGGCGGGATTTTGGTGGGGGGGGACATAATTCAATGCGGAGTGTGAGTCATGGCTTTAAAGGTTCTGTAGGCTTCTCGGATTCGACCCAAAGCTCATTGGTGTCTGGGTGGTATCGATAGACTTTACCCGCCGGGAGTTTCGGCAGTTTTATCTTTCCAACAACCTCCTTCATGTATTCTTCGTGTGTTTTAGGGTCTCGACCCTGAAGGGCATTGAACAATTGAGCACTCTTAGGAAGTTCAATATCAAAAACAATTTTTTCTTTTGTATTGAAGAACGCTTTGGCGGGCCCGACAATGATCAACCTTGGATCGTTCCCTTTTATGTCATCGAGCGAGTTACCTTGGACTCCCACACCGACTTTGGCGACCTGATCAGGCATTTGAGTTTCCTGAGGCGGTGCAACTGCCTTGGCAGCTTCCGCATCTCGAATCCGATCGGCTTCCGGCTTGCAGCCCAAGATTGGATACAAAACGCATACCAGAACTAAAAACACTTGCACTTTTCGACACTTCTCGCTGATCTCAACCGACTGGTTCCAGGGCTCTGCCTTGGAACCCACTGACTTGCAGGCTCTGCCTTCCGAATCGTCAAGCATACGTGTTTCGCTTGCATTACAAAGCGAGGCAGAGCCTCGGGAGCAGTGCGTTCCCAGGCAGAGCCCGGAACGAGAAACTTTACTGGTGGCGTTAGCGGAGAAGTGTCATAATAACAGCGAATTGTCTAAAGCCCTAATACATGAATGAACACGCAAATCCATGCAGGAATTCGACTACCAACTTCGTCCACGAATCATTTTCGGATCCAAGGTCATCACGAAATTGGGGCCTTTGACAAAGGAAATGGGTTTTTCAAGGGCTTTGGTGGTTAGCGACCCTGGAGTTGTGAAGGCAGGGCTTTTCTCGTCCGGAGAAGCAAGTCTTATAGAAGCAGGAATACAAGTATTGGGCTTCCACGACTTATCGGAAAATCCAACTAATTTGAATATTGAACGAGGTTTGCAAGTTGCAAAGGAATTCCAACCGGACTTGCTAATCGGTCTCGGAGGTGGTTCAAGCATGGATTGCGCCAAGGGCATTAATTTTGTTTATTCCTGCGGCGGCAGAATACATGACTACTGGGGTGTTGGCAAAGCAACGAGAGATATGCTGCCGATGATTGCGATCCCAACTACGGCGGGAACTGGCAGCGAAACGCAATCGTTTGCCTTGATAAGTGATGCTGAGACGCATGTAAAAATGGCTTGTGGTGATCCCCGTGCCGCCTGCCGAATCGCCTTACTCGATCCAACTCTAACGCTCAGTCAACCAACATCGGTTACCGCCCTGACGGGAATTGATGCGATAACTCATGCTTTGGAAACGTTCGTATGCACGAAACGGAATCCGATATCGGAGTGTTACTCACGTGAAGCGTGGCAGTTGCTTTCACAAGGTTTTTCTCAAATACTCGAAACCCCCAACGATATTGAAGGTCGAGGTCGAATGCAACTTGGAGCTTGTTTTGCAGGGATGGCCATCGAGGCTTCGATGTTGGGCGCAGCCCACGCGCTTGCTAATCCACTTACAGCCACTCTAGGCGTCGCACACGGTCAAGCGGTGGGGCTCATGATGCCACATGTCATTCGATTCAATAGCGCTGTCGTTGAAGAAAGTTATGTTGAACTAGCTAAGCTACTCCCCAATGGAATAGGAGCTGGCATGGGATCGACTGCTTCTGAAATCATAGCAATGGTCTTCACGAAGTGGATGAATCAAGCCTCATTGGCAACTTCGCTTAAGTGTCTTCCGCAGTGGCCTGAGGAATTAATAGAAGACCGAAAGCAGACACTCGCATTCCTTCGAGAACTCGCCGGTTCTGCCTCAAAACAATGGACGGCTTCGTTTAACCCAAGAAGCGTTACCGAGGCCGATTTTCTGACAATTTATCAAGCAGCAATGGAAGCTTGAATCGAGCGTGGCCAATCGTAGTTCAATAACTTACCCACATGTTGAAACTATCGTAACGAGGCTGAGCTACCGCAAATCTACTTTGCGCTTCCGATCTAGCGATGAAAAATGTTGCGTCAGACCAACACTAGTGCATTGTGACAGCTAAGATTTCGGGTTTGATAGTAGTGGACGAGGCGACGAGTCCCTGCGATTTGCGTCGCAAACGGGACTACCCTAATCTTTAGCTGTCCCAGACCACTAGCAAGTTCTTGCACAGGGCGCTCATTGCACTTGACTTTGCAGCTGAATTAGATCAGGTGCGGCGCACTCGTAAGGATTTTCGGGATCAATGTTGGGTGCAAGTGGCGTTTCAAGAATCGCATCGACAGGCCAAGCGTGATGCTCAGTCAATGCGGCCCACAACATCATCAACCACTGCGCGGTGGAACCGAAATAAGCCAATTGTGTTGCTTCGATCAGGTGGAAAGTCACGGAGGGCAGCCAATCATGCATGTGAAGCTGAGCGAACTCCGAGAGCGCATCAAGGGCGATTCGACGCTGAACATCGTCTTCCGCTTGCGCGGCCATGGCCAGAAGCATACCTGTGAACTCAAGTTGACAAAGCAAATGATCAGGGCGTTCTCCACTCGTCAAGCAGCCTTGCCACCCAAACGCATTGTAGAATCCGCACACGTCACCAAGAATTGTCCCTTTGTCACGGCGAATGTAGCTAGCTTGATTGAGCGAGCATGCTTGAGAACTATCGAACAATCGCCAGTACTCGTCGCTCCATGCTTCCCGATCCAGTTCGTGCGCGCGCAAGTGAACATCACTTAATGCTTCGGACAGCGTCGGGACATCCTCTTTTTTTGATTGGTCGGCAACGTCGCCGAGAGCCGACCGCAGTATTCGCTGTAGTGTTTCGAGCGGAACGTCGTACCACGGCGCGTTGTTTTGAGCATTCGACTGCGGTGATCGCAGCATCTCGACCGTTAGTAGAACCAAGTCGGCTTGCGCCGCAATCATGATGACGTTTGTGTGTTGGATCGCATTGGACTTCATTCAAGTAACCTTTGTTTTAAAGTGCGATACGCATGGGAAGCCAGTTGGTGATCTGCTTGCGACCGCCACGATTATTTCCCTTACCATCCCAAACCGCAAAAGCCATCATCTGCTTGACGGGATTGTTTCTAAATCGTTGGATCAGCGGGTCATCAAGGTCGATGGGTCGATCGATGGTGACGAACCATTGTCCGTCTCGCCAGACGCCGCGCCCTCGGCTGGGCGTTTGTGCCACGTGCGTGCCGCTTCCAAAACCGTGAGCGGTCAATTCCTCAATTGGATGTTTGCGTTCAAAGTCGACCATTGGGTTTTCGGACTGCGCCGCGATCATCCATTGCTTTGCTGCGGGATTATTGATTGAACCCGATGCGGAATGGGGTTCCTTGCCTTCCGCAAACCAATACAGGTCGGCCTCCGAGTTAGGGTAGAGTTTTTCGTTGCCCTGAAAACCTTGATCAACGTCCTTTTGCCAAATCGCCTTCCAGTACAACATGCGAACTGGCAGGCCCGGTCCGCCCATGGTGTACGGCGCGTTGTCGACCAATGGGAATTGCATGGCAATTGCATCGGAGAAACTTGCAACTTCGCTGCGATCGATAGGTTGTGGCTGGTCCCAATTTAATCGCCATATATAACGCTCATCGTCGTGCGCGGCTTGAACTCGTAGTTTCACAATGGATACTTGCTCTAGAACAGGCTGCGCAACTTGCTGCGGTGCCAAATCGACTTCTACAACTGCGATTTTCTCCCAGATGGGATCGAATGGGTTGTCGACTCCGGGCGCGGTCGCCACCTTCGAGATGGCGATTTCAGGAATGGGTTTGGATGCGGTTGCCGCAGTCGCTGAACTACTCGACGTGGGCAATGCGGGTGCCATCGGACCACCCGAGAGTGCACCGCCTGCGGGAACAACTACCACGATCGGTCGGCGAGATACCAGGAAGACTGCGGTGATCATGGTCAACACGATCAACGCCGCACCGCCAATGATACCAATCAATACGCGGTTACTGTCTGCATCGCGATTCATCGCTCGGCTCCTTGAACATTCGAAGTATGGGGTGGAAGTATGCGGTGGAAGTAATTGACGCAAAGTATTTTGAGCCTCAATGCGCTAGCATGAGGGCCGGTGCGGTCGGTAATGCGCTAGCATGAGGGCCGGTGCAGTCAGTAATTCATTGACTTCCGGCCCGCACGCTAGCGCGTTGCGGCTCACAGCGAGGTTGGATGATTTACCGGGAACCAGTTGAAATCGATGATTCTCACCTCGTTACGGTGCATTGTGTCGGTATGTGCCGTGGGTCTCATCGTAATGTTTTCGAAAGTAAGTCGGCTCAGTGAACGGCACTCGTACGACCTCAACACCGTCGACGTCCCAGCCTACGGCTTCATCTCCCTGAACTTCATAACGGGTGATGATTCGCGGGCTCGCACCAAAGAGCATCAACGCGCCGAGCAACTGCCTGTCATTCTTCAAATTTCGATACATCTCCTTGGCTTCCTCAACGCCTGGTCCAAAAAGCTGGTCTAAGAATGGGTCAGGTACATGCACCGGTGGGATGTAGAAAACATTGGGACCCGTGCCGAACTGCGGATAGCAGGGGAGCGCCAGCTTGCGGATTTTGATGATGTAATCGAGTGGGTTATCCTCGCGAGGCTCTTCTTGGGTAGAAAGGAATCCATGTAGGCGAATTTTGCCAATGCACGACTCGACGCACAACGCTACATTACCCTGCTCGACGCGTGGGAAACAACCGATGCACTTCTCGCTCGCTCGATTAATCGTGTTGAAGAATACTTTCTTGTACGGGCAAGCTTCGACGCAGTGTTGATAGCCACGACATCGTTCCTGGTCAACCAAGACGATTCCGTCTTCTTCGCGTTTGTAGATGGCTTTCCTCGGACAAGCGGCCAAACAAGCTGGGTTGTCGCAGTGATTGCATATGCGAGCCAAATAAAACATCCAACCGTTGTGAGTGCCGTCGAAGTGTGCACCTTGATCGATGGACTCGGAAATCTCGTCTTCGCCAATATTGGGTGACGAGTAGTCTCGCTCATTTGGCAAATGTCCGACCGGTGGTTTGCCTTCACCGTTTTTGTCAAAGATGGTAATGGAATAGAGCTTCTTCCCCTCCCACTCCGCTGCCCCACATTTTTGCATCAACCGGCTATCCCATTCGTGAGGATAACCGCCATAGGGCTTGGTCTCGACGTTGTTCCAAAAAATAGTCTCCTGCCCCTTACCGCTTGTCCAGCAAGTCTTGCATGCTACCGTACACGTCTGGCATTCAATACACTTGTTCGTATCGAAGACATAGGCAACCTGTCGCTTCGGCGGAGCAGCAGCAAAGGGATATTCTTGCTCGCGTCCGATCTGCCAGTTGAATCGCTTCACCATGGTCCATTACTTTCGTGGGTTGTACTCGGGAATTTTAGGGGAGGCATCGATCATAGGTCGGGCTAAACCGGACGCTATCGCGCCCGCAGCTGATTAGCCGAAGGGCGCTAGCCCACGGTTTTCGGCCCATGTTATGATCGACTCCTTTGGGGGATAGCCCTACGCCTTTCGCATCTCAACAAATTGAGCGGCGATAAATTTTTTCAACAAATCACTCTCATAGGTAGGACGCATACCTAGCGCTGCTGGTCGCCAAAGTCCCTTGCCACCAATTCCTCCCGGCTCGGCCCGTGTAATGCGAACGATCGCCTCGCGTGGTGCCCCGGTTGGGCAATGCACGTCCGCCACGAAGCCTTGCCCCATATCCTGAGTAAACTGTTCCTTGACGTATAGCGTGTCAGTCATGTGAGTCGGCTTTAGAAAACCGCGTGTACAGCTTTGGTGACTTCCCGAACGGAACATTGCCTTGTATTTTGACAAAGGTGATTGGGCTAAGCCGGTTGGATGTTGTTTGGCTCCCAGTACGGTGCCATACGTAGCCCCGTGTGCATTGTGCCACATACGCGTCACACCGCGGGGTGTGCCGGGGTAGTAGCGAGCTCGGGCCATTAGCCTCGCCATCTCGTAGGCTTCTGGGTTCTTTTCCCAACCATGGAAAGGGCGATCCTTGGGGTCTGCATCGATCCAGACGTAGTCCCCCTCCTCGATCCCCAAGCTCTTGGCATCGAGGGGATGCATATCGATGTACATCTCACCGACCATTGGCATTCTGCGATCCTCTCGGTGCATGTCACCAAACGGTCCGAACCAAACTGCGATGATGTCGAGATCCGTGGGTGTGCTGTGAGCTCCGTGACGATATTTAGGTGTATGGAAGATGAACTGGTACCCATACTTCTTTAGCGGATGCTCTGTCTTGAGCAACTCGTCAACGGTCATTATCACGTTACGTGCTTGACGCGCATCACCGGACAGATCGGATCGCAGCACACCGTAGTCTTCTGGGCTTTTGGGTCTTAGCAACGGATGCGGCTTGGCAACGATGACATTCGGTTCGTAGAACGTCGAATCGATCGGCTCACGATGCAACACCAGGTTTTCACCGGCGTCCATAAACTCGGGTTCATCGCGATAGAATTCCAAACGTCCTGTCCGAGTGTACCACGGACGGTCTTCGCTGGATTGCTCATACCCAACGAACTTGGGATAGGTTCGCGTCTGGAGGATAGCCGGAATTCCTTGTGCAGCTTTGGCCTCCAAGTCTTCTATCTTGTAACCACGCAACGAACTTGAGTAGTCTAGGATTCGCTGTAGATACGGACGAACAGTGCCCTGATGAATGAAATGCCAGTAATCAATGAATCGCTGGTCACCTGTCAAGTTACCCATCGCCTTGCACAAACCAGTCGCCACTTCAACATCGCTACGCGTGTCGTGAATTCTCGGGAGTGGTGTCGCCGGGAATACATACAGAAACGGATTCGTCACACTTATAGTGAGATCGGGATACTTGAACTCAGCCCAACTATCGACTGGGAAGACAACGTCCGCATACTCGCAGCTGCCTGTCCACCACCATTCATTGATGGCCACCAATTCAACTCGTCGAAGGGTATTGACCACTGTTTCGTAGTGGCCCTTTGCGTTGCCGATCAGCGAGTTCGAGTTGGAAACGTGAATCGACTTGGTGGGTGTCGGGATGTGGGTTTTACCGGTCAGGACGGAGTTGCCGTGACGTAGAATCGTGTCGCCATGATTGAAGTAGTGAACCGATTCGGCGCGAAAGTAGCGTTTGGGTCGCGCGGGCTTTGTTGGATCGAGTTCGATCTGAAAAGGATCCTCCGTGTTGTATTGAACCGCCCCACTAAAAAACGCCACGCGATAGTTGCCAGCGTAGGAGCCGACATTGCCGCCAATGTAGCCGACATTGCGAGTCAGTGCGGCGACCAGAAAGACATTCCGATCCTTGAGATCGTTGTTAAAGAATTGATTTGGCCCCATTCCCATCACGAACGAGGTCTTCTCAGGATTGGCTGCGATTTGGCGAGCCAGTTGACGAATTGCGTCGGCAGGCGCCCAGGTCAACTTCTCGACTTGTTCCGGCGTATAGGATCCATCGAGCATCTCATGCGTCACGTCAAACACGGTTCGGCAAAGAACGGAGTTGCCGTTGACCAGTTTGACTTCGAAGGTCCCGTTTAAGGCTGGGGCTATGGCGGTGTCAAAAAAGAACTTGCCCACCTGATCACGGTTGACCACCGCCGGGCGGCGAGTTTTTTCATCCCAACAGACGTAATCGCCCCACTCCTCGCGACGCTTTTCTGTAACGATGGCCGACGGTTGCAAATGGGGTGGTGGTGACTTTTCGCCTTCAGCAAGGACGACCAAACCATTCTTCAGTTTCGCGCTTTGGTAGTTTGGAAACACATCGCGAGCCTGCAGCATCTTGCCTGTGTCCATCCGCACCAGTAACGGCAAGTCGGTGTGCCCCATTACGAATTTCTCATCGTACAACTTCTCTGCAATGACGACTTGAGCCAAACCCAATGCAAGTGCAGGAGTCGTTCCTGGGCGAACGATGAATGCCTCGTCTGCTTTGCTGGTCGTAGCGGCATACTCGCAGGCGATCACAACCACCTTGGAACCCTTCATTCGAGCTTCTGTTAGCCAATGGGAATCGGGCATTTTTGTACAAATCCAGTTCATCCCCCAAACAAGAATTAAGTTGGAATGCTCGACATTGCATAAATCAAAATCGACAGTCTGCTGTCCTGTCACCATGGGATGACCGGGCGGTAAGTCCGTGTGCCAAGTGTAGTTATCCCAACCACGGGCACCCAAGGCCTTATCGGCACCGACGCCCCGCAACTTGCTATCAAGCAATGCCATCGAGTTTGCCAAACGGTATTGAGCCATGATGCGCGTCGCACCCAATGCTTGCATGCCGCCACGGAATTTCAACGTCTGAGTACCGGAGCCTTGAGTCGCTTCAACCATCAAGGGATCATAGCCTTGAGCCAGCAACCGCCGCTGACCTTCAGGACCGTTATAAGTCTCAGCGATATTCTTCATCGCGCGGGCGGTGTAATCGAATACCTCGTCCCACGTGACAGGCACCCAAGCGTCTCGCCCTCTACGCAAGTACTTTTCGGGATCGACGGCACCCGTTTGCGGATCGCGAGGAAAGCCTTCATCGACCCACTGCTTAAAGCCCTTTCGAAGCAGAGGTCGCTTGCAACGGCGATCACCATAGAAACGTCGGACCAGCGCCAATCCTTTTTGACAGACGCGTGGCTCCCAACGCTGACTGGCTCGGTTGCCATCCAGATCTGTCGCCTTTGAGAAACCGAATGTAGGGCTGATACGAGTTACAACCCCATTTTTCACGTGTGCGTTGAGCAAACAGTTATGTGTATCGTTTGGTGCACAAAGAAAGGTAAACGAGGAGTCCGATTTGTATAAGTTGCGGTAGTGTTGTTCCCAACCTCGATTGGGATAACTTCCCAGAGGATTGTCGATTGTCAGCGGTACAATGTCTTGAACCGCTCCGAGTGCCCACTGTTTCACTGCCGCAGTGCTGGCACCGGCGAGCATCAATTGAGACAAGAACTGACGACGACTCGTTTCCCTTGGGGATCCTTTCTTTGCGTCTCTAACACCGCTGTCCAACTGCTCCGCTTCAGGTTCTCGCTTCATCGAAAGTCTCTCACTGTTTGACGCACCGCAACCACTTTGTTCTCGAGATTTGCCCGGCATTCGACGGCGACTCAAGTACCGGAAAACGAACGAACAGTCTGTACAGGTTTGCAAATTGCAATGAATTTGCTCGTGGCCAATCGTGGCATCGCAAATTTTGGGCCTCACCAGTCAATTGGAAAATAAAAAAGTTGCAATTCTGAATTCCCAAACATGCCCAAGCGAAACTAGCCTGTGTTTTGCTAGGCTTTCTATCGTAGTGTGACAGGGGTTACAAAGATCCCTTAATCGACGGTGATCTGTCGTGATACGGTGTGCGTGAGTCGTGTCGCTCGTGGCAAATTGGCACAGTGTAAGGTAATACTCTCAGCAGATATGATTTTTGTTGATTCCATCCTGGGTCGCTTGGGATAAGTTTTGATTGAAGCCGACTCGATGTGCATCGTCACCTTTTTCGTTAGCGATTTGTAATCTAGTGAACGAAAGAGTCAAACCTACACAGTTCAAACAATCGATGCCCTTGCAACAACATTCGCAGCCGACTTTGAGAAAATCCTACCACTGGCTTCGCAATAATTACGAGATGGCACGAGGAATGCAATTTCCGCAGCGAGCCGATGGGCTGAGTCAGCCTGCGTAGAGACAAACACAGGCTAGTGGTGTGTCAACATCTAATTTTAGAGTTGATACCGGACGGCTCGCGCCGTTCCGCTTTCATTTTAGCGGTAGAGCGCGAGCTCTCCGGTTTTGCTGAACCCTAATTCTTGAGCTTGACGCACCAGTAGAAGCCTATGCCACAATCGAATTCAGACAGATATTTCCAATTGATGTTTAGCGATATGTCGAAAGTCGTCGAGAACAATTAATGAGCAACATGTTGCATGAAGATTCCTACGCTTCGGGTAACGGTCTCGATGAGGCTAGCAAGCAGATTCTGCCGCCATCAAGTTCAGCTAGGCGAGTGCCCCGCCGAGCGAAGGCAACGATTCCAGGCAGTCTTTTTGTGTTCTGCGCTATATTGTTGGTCTGTTTCCTGACATTGTTGGGACTCGTATTCGTTGTTCAGAAAACATACGTGGATTCCTCGCCCTTGGTCGAGGGTGGGAGACTAGAACCTGTTTGGGCCATTCTGCTAATAGGAACTTTGGGTTGGGCTTTGGTCAATCTGTTATGGTCCGGACAGTCTTTGCGACGCTTGTCCATGATTGGTTTCTGCAACCATTTCGCGATCACGATCGGTTGCGGCTTGATCGCCATTGGAATACAGGCGGTCATGTTTGCTAGCAGTCTTACCAAGCAGCCGCTAGTGATGGATTTTTCACAGGCCTCTCAGACGAGTGGTGCCGGTGTCTCAAGTACCGCCTCATCAACCGTTGTATCGAAAGGGGATCCTGCGGAAGGACGCAAAGTGTTTTCCACGGGTTGCCTCACCTGCCACGGTCCGACTGGCCAGGGAATTGTTAACCTAGCTCCCTCGCTTGCTGGCAGCCAATTCATTAAAGTTGCGGATGACGCGGCGGTTGCGAGCGTGATTCGCACTGGACGCGCAGTTGGTGAGCCGAACAACAAGAGTGGCAAGGCCATGCCCGCTCGCGGTGGTAACCCATTTCTGACCGAGGACCAGATCTCACACTTGGTCGCCTTCGTAAGAACTATTCAGGTTGGCGGAGTTTCTGCACCTGGGGACTCAGCTACGCCCGCGATTCAGTTGGCCCGCTGGGTACTGCCCTCGGCTACCGTTCCACGCAATGGTGTCGACGATAAAGTGGTGTCGTCGGATAGTAGTGGCGGTCTTGAACGAGTCAAACGACACGCCCAACGTCGGCAGTCATTGATGCAAACATTAACGCTTTCTCTTACTGGAATTCACGGCCTTTTTTTGCTGAGTGTGGTAGTCCTGTCGAGCAATCTTCTATTGCCTCGACTGCTGAACGGCACGTCTGGCAAAATTTCGTCGATGGGTCGTCTAGCCACGGGCGGCTGGGTGATCAGTGCCGTAGCATGGCTGTTAATCACTTGGTTTTGCTTCTGGTGGAGTTGAAATCGATGAACACTGCAAGTGATGACAACATGAGCCCACTCGATCGCTTTCAGTTTCCACGTTGGGCGAACTACTGGTTGCCCGCGATGGTTCTGATTGGTATCGGCGTTTTGACGTACTTGCCATTACTGGCTACATTGGCGCTTTCTCCCAAGACGCGGGCGATTGGTTATCAACCCAAGCAACCCATCCCTTTCTCGCATGCGATGCACGCCGGGAAATTGCAGATCGATTGTCGCTATTGTCACTCCACAGTCGAGCAAGCTGCCTTTGCCGCCATACCGCCCACGCAAACTTGCTTGAACTGCCACGCAAGCATCAAATCGGATAGCGCCATGCTGGTTTCGATGCGAAAGAGTTTCGAAACCGGGCAGCCCATCTCTTGGATCAAAGTGCATGACGTACCCGATTTTGTGTACTTCAATCACTCGGCACATATCAACAAGGGAGTGGCCTGCGAGAAATGCCACGGTCGCATCGATCAGATGGATGAAGTTTATCAAGCCAAGGAACTCTCGATGGCTTGGTGTCTTGAGTGCCATCGACAACCTCTGCAGCACTTGCGCCCTCGCGAAGCGGTCACTGCAATGGGCTGGGACGCGATGGCTATTACAGGCAAAACACAGCAGGAGTTGGGCGTCGAGCTCTTTAACAAATACCATGTTCAGTCATCGCAATTTATGACGAGCTGCACCACATGCCATCGATAACCAATAAGCCAAGTCAATCGAACTCAAATGCGTCTACTTATTGGCGTAGCCTTGAGCAATTGACATCGTCACCGGACTTAGAAACCTTTCTCGATTCGGAGTTTCCGATGCTTGGAGAGGCGTTCAAGTCCTATGACCGGCGAAGCTTTCTGCGGCTGTTGGGAGCTACGATGGCTCTGGCAGGGATTACCTGTACCGGTTGTCGACGTTGGCCCGTTGAGGAGCTTCGACCGCATTCATCGCGGCCCGAGGGTTCGAAACCTGGCGTGGCAGAGTACTATGCAACAATGATGGAGTTGGATGGAGTAGCGACGGGGCTCCTGGCCAAGAGTTACGATGGCCGACCGATCAAGATCGAAGGAAACGCCGAACATCCGTTCTCGTTCGGTGCCGCCAGCGCGTTGGCTCAAGCCAGTATTCTTGACCTGTACGATCCCGATCGCAGTCGCAGCATCATGCAGCGAGTCGCTACGCCGCGAGTCTCCATGCAAACGGAAAGTCAAGGCGCCAAGCCTGCCGGCGAAATCACTAAGAGTGTCCAACGATCCTGGGCGGAGTTTGAGCCGTATGCGGCAGGCCTATTCGAAGCACACCGTGCTCGCCAGGGTGATGGGTTGGCATTACTGGTCCAGCCGACCGGCAGCCCAACTACTCAACGTTTGCGAGACGAACTCACCAAGTCAATGCCAAAGGCACGCTGGTTCTGCTATCAACCCATGCATCGCGATCATGAATGGGCGGGGAGCCAGGCTGCATTTGGCCGTTCATTACGTTGTCAGTACGATTTGACGAAGGCACAAACGATCCTATGCTTCGAGGCGGATCTATTGGGTTCGCACCCAGCAAATCTCAGACTAGCTCGTGATTGGGCGGTCGGACGTCGCACGGCAGATCAAGGTGTCATGAATCGATTGATCGCCGTTGAAGCAGGATGGACAGTGACCGGGTCGGCTGCCGATTTGCGGATTGCATTGCCTCCAACACAAATCGAGCAAGCGATTCGGTATGTAGCGACTCGAGTGGGTGTGATCAACGAGAATACGAGTGGACTGGACCAGCCAACAATCGCATTGCTGGATTCCGCAATCCGAAACTTAATCAGCGACCGCGAAAAGGCGTTGGTTGTAGCCGGTCCGAGCATGAGTGCCGGGTCGCATCACTTGGTTCATGCCATCAATCAACGTCTTGGATGTGTCGGCTCATGCGTGAGTTACACGGAAGAACCATTGGCAGGCCAAGCCACCGGAGGCTGCCTTGAGTCGATCCATCAACTCAGCGAACTTCTGCAAGGAAATGTCATCCGGACATTGGTCATCATCGGTGGCAATCCTGTTTACGACGCTCCGTCGGATTGCGTGTTAGACCTAGAGCCCACCGCCTCGCGTCCGTTGGTAACGATGCACTTGAGCCTTCATGACAACGAGACATCACAAGCCTGCACTTGGCATATACCTGGGGTCCATGCTTTGGAGGCCTGGGGTGATGGCCGGGCTTGGGATGGCACCTACACCTTGCGGCAACCACTGATCATGCCGCTGTTCGAGGGGAAGTCATCGTTGGAACTACTTTCGCTCATCGGTGGGAAGTCAATAGGAAATACCCGTGACATGGTGCGAGACACGTTTAAGCAATTGTTCTCGAACGCAACTGCAAAAGAATGGGAAGTGGCTTTGCACAATGGACTGCATTTGGGCTCCCTGTATGCGTTGGTTCCTACACCGACGTTAGCTCGACCAACCGCAGGGAAGCCGAACGCCCTAGGTCAAGAAGGGTCGAGCGAAACGTTTGAGATTCAGTTCACGGCTGATCCAAAGGTTCATGATGGGCGGTTTGCAAACAACGCTTGGTTACAGGAACTGCCTGAGCCACTCAGCAAACTGACTTGGGATAATGCTGCGCTGATGTCGAAGCCGGACGCGGATCGTTTGAGGGTCACGACCGGCGATGTGATACGGCTGAGACATGAAGGTGCTCAGGCCAAGGAAATCGAGATCGCCGTCTTTGTCATGCCTGGACAAGCGATCGGTTGCATTACGCTGCCGCTGGGTTACGGGCGAACACAGGCAGGTCGAATTGGCAACGGAATCGGGGTCAATGTCTATCCTCTGCGACAATTGCAACACAGTTATACTCGGGTCGGTTGCACTGCGACGAAGACTGGAAAAACGAACAAGCTTGCATCGACTCAAGTGCATGATCTGGTCAAGTCGATAGCCGATTTTGCAATGCGTACCCGATTGGGTGAAAAGGGACAGCCGGGCCTGCTGGTCCACGAAGCGTTGCTAGGAGGTTACGTTCATGATCCTCACTCCGTTCACGGCGAGGCACATGCTGTTCATGCTGCACCTCTGTTCAATGCTCCGGATGCTCTCGACTCTCCACACAAATGGGCAATGGCCATCGATTTGAATGCCTGCATCGGTTGCAGCGGATGCATGATTGCCTGTCAAGCGGAAAATAATGTACCCGTGGTGGGCAAGGATAACGTCGCCAACAATCGTGAGATGCATTGGCTGCGAATTGATCGTTATTTTAGGGGAGACACGGTCGATCCCGATGTGGTGCATGTGCCAATGGCTTGTGCCCACTGCGAAACGGCTCCATGCGAACAAGTCTGTCCGGTGGCTGCGACTTTGCATGACAGTGAAGGCTTGAACAGCATGATTTACAACCGCTGTATCGGAACGCGTTATTGTTCTAATAACTGCCCCTTTAAAGTGCGGAGGTTCAATTACTTCGACTACCAAGCGACGGATCCACGCGAGCCTGCGAAGCCATGGTTGGGAATTCCCGATCGACAAGCCAGCGAGGATACATCCACTTTCAAGAAGATGGTTCATAACCCCGAAGTCACGGTACGGATGCGCGGCGTCATGGAGAAGTGCACTTACTGCGTGCAGCGGATTGTCGATGCACGTATACGGGCCAAGAACGAATTCGCAAATGGTGAGCGTGAGTCGGACTTGGTATCCGAAGGTGAGGTGCAAACCGCATGTCAAGCGACATGCCCGACGCAAGCGATCGTTTTCGGCGACTTAAACGATGTGCAGTCGGCGGTCTCGCAGGCCCGCCGCAATCCACGTTCCTATGAGATGCTCGCGGAGTTGAATCTGGGGGCTCGAACGACGTACTTAGCCAAGATTCGGAATCGAGACTCATGAGTTCCATCAACCATCCCAAACTCTCAGAGACTCCGACACAATGGGAACTGCAAAGCAACGACCCTCGCGAGCGGCCTGCGTTAGTATTGGGCAACCATGACTTCACGACTGTTACGGATTTAGTTACTAACCTTGCGCTGCGGAAGACGCCAGCGATGTGGTACGTGGCCATGACGATTTCGCTGTCGCTGCTATCGCTACTGATCGTTACGATTGGTTATCTATTGCTGACCGGTGTTGGCGTGTGGGGTAATAACAATGCTGTAAGCTGGGGCTTCCCGATTGTCAATTTCGTGTTCTGGGTCGGAATTGGTCATGCGGGAACATTGATTTCAGCGATTCTGTTCCTGCTGCGACAGAACTGGCGAACTGGCATCAACCGGTTTGCCGAGGCGATGACTATCTTTGCCGTTTGTTGTGCTGGGATTTTCCCCGGGATTCACGTCGGTCGACTTTGGTTAGCGTACTGGCTTTTGCCCTATCCGAATGAATTAGCAATGTGGCCGCAAGCCCGAAGTCCATTATTGTGGGATGTGTTCGCTGTTGGTACATATGCGACGGTGTCCCTGTTGTTTTGGTATATGGGGATGGTCCCCGATTTGGCAACGCTTCGCGACCGAGCGACCGGCCGTTTTGCACAAATCACGTACGGTATCTTTTCGTTGGGCTGGAATGGTTCGAGCCGCCATTGGTTGCGATTCGAGCGAGCCTATCTTTTGCTGGCAGCTTTAGCGACACCTTTGGTCTTGAGCGTTCACAGTGTCGTCTCGTTTGACTTTGCGACATCGCAGGTTGCCGGCTGGCATACAACGATATTCCCTCCGTACTTCGTGGCAGGTGCCGTTTTCGGTGGGTTTGCCATGGTCTTGACTCTGTCGATCCCGGCTCGGGAGTGGTTTGGTCTGAAGGATCTTATTACTCACCGGCATATCGAGAACATGGCCAAAGTGATGCTGGGAACCGGGATGATCGTTGCGTATGCATATTCGATCGAATTTTTTACTGCATGGTACAGCAAGCAGCACTACGAGCAGTTCGTATTCTTGAATCGCCCGCTTGGGCCCCTTTGGTGGGCATTCTGGACAATGGTCTTTTGCAACGTCGTTGCACCGCAAGTCCTGTGGTTTCGCTGG
This sequence comes from Pirellula sp., assembly GCA_043744075.1. GTDB lineage: Bacteria > Planctomycetota > Planctomycetia > Pirellulales > Pirellulaceae > JBKCUI01. Next base: position 20,513 of record JAYTVL010000194.1, read on the forward strand.
GTTCGCCAACGTGTTTGGCTGGTCTTTGTAGTCGCCATGTTTGTAAACGTCGGGATGTGGTTTGAGAGATTTGTGATCATCGTTACATCGCTGTACGAGGATTTCGTTCCAGGGAGTTGGGCTCGTTTCTCGCCGACTTGGGTCGACCTGTGTATGTTTGCTGGCAGTTTTGGATTGTTCTTTACATTGTTCTTGTTGTTCTGCCGCTTCTTGCCAATGGTTGCGATGGCGGAGGTGAAAACGGTGATGCCGCAGGCGCACACCGTCACAGACCATGGTGGCTTTGATTACCACCCCTCCGATGACACGCCAAAAGAATTACGTCGTGGACATTGGTTTACTTAAAGTCAAACGCATCAACGATACTCGGTCATAGAACATTCATCGAGGTGACATTTGAGTCAAATGATCAATCCAACATTCGAACTGACTGCAGAAAATAGCCATCGCATGCCTTATGCGTTATTGGCTGAGTTCGATTCCGTGGCCGATGTGATGCATGCGGCAGAAAAGGTTCGCAATGCCGGGTTCGCAGTCTGGGATGTCCATAGCCCCTTTCCGATCCATCACATCAACCATGCGATGGGGCTTCGACCCACCATATTGCCCTGGATCACTCTGGTGCATGGACTCGCCGGGACCGCGTTTGGCCTGGTTCTGACTTGGTGGATCAACGCCACTACGGTTCCCGGGCTGTCGCCAAGCCTGCAGGGATACCAGTTCCTGATAAGCGGCAAGCCCATGTACAGCTTGCCCGCCAATATCCCCATCATTTTTGAGACGACCGTTCTCTTTGCAGCGATTGGTACGTTGCTCGGATTGTTGGGACTGAACAAATTGCCGATGCTCTACAACCCACTTGCCCGCAGTCGTCGCTTCTTGAGAGCTACGTCGGATCGATTTTTCATTGTGATCGAGGCGGAAGACAAATTGTTCGACTTGGTGACGACTCGCGAATTTCTCAGCACACTGAAACCAAGTGCGATCGAATTGGTGATGGAGTAAAAAGCGATGACAATTTATCAGGAAGAACGTTTCCCCATACCGACTCCTTGGAGATTGGTTCGCGAATTGCGATTGCATCGACCACCATGGTGGATGATTGCAGCGTTGATCGTTGTCGTTGTCGGTACATGGGTTCCATTGATATTCATTTATCAGGCTCGCGGAACGAAGTCGCGTCAGCCGCGAATTCACTTTTTTTTGGATATGGACAAACAGGCTAAGTTTGGTCCACAGACAGCGCATCCGTGGTTCTTGGACGGACGAGCGATGAGGTTGCCAGTCGAAGGAACGATCGCTCGCGGTGCACTATCGCACGATCAACATTTCCGACTCGGATACTTAACAAGCGACGGAACCAAGGAGGGCCGAGTCACAGAGTTTGCCAAGTCTTTGCCTCCTCAGTTAACGCAAAAACAGGAGTGGTTGGTCGCGCGTGGTCAAGATCGGTACGCCATATACTGTGCGCCGTGCCACGGAACGCAAGGGGAAGGCAACGGTCCGATCAGCCTTCGAGCTATTGAACTAAAGGAGACAAAATGGGTACCGGTTACCAATCTGTTGTCCCAATCGATCCGCAATCGAGCAGACGGACAACTCTTTCAAGCCATCAGCGACGGTGTGCGGAACATGCCGAGCTATGGTGCCCAAATTCCTCCGCAAGATCGCTGGGCGATCGTCACCTACGTGCGTCAGTTGCAATCCACGCTGCCAATCGCACCTGAGATTTTGCCCGGAGGCACGCAGTCAACTACATTGCCGCCACCTACGATGATACTGCCCAAGCTAACACAGCCCCCGTCTCCAGCCAAACCCGCCAATTGACAACGAACGCACGAGTGAAAACATGACGGGTCACGAACAAAACGATCAAGGGATTTCGCTACGAATCCAAGCGTCGGAGTATCTGTCGTTTTCTCGCAAGCTCATCCTGGCGTTGATCGGAACGGCAGTCGCCGGCGGGCTGGGCGCGGCGGTTGGCGCGTCACTCTATACCGATGGATATCAACGCACCATGCTGGCTTACTTAGTCGCGTTTGCCTTTGTGCTCAGCATCTCCCTCGGTTCGCTGTTTTTCGTCCTGATTCAACACTTGACTCGGGCTGGATGGGCAGTCTTGATTCGCCGCCCGGCAGAGGTTTTTGCATACAACGTTATCACCGTTGCGATTTTGTTTGTCCCTGTGGGCTGGTCGGCATTCCGTGGGTCGGAATCGATCTATCCATGGGCTCGTGTCGAATTGATTACGAAGGAAACGCAGAATCATGCAACCTATGCGACCAAGCGAAACGAAGCGGCAAAGCTTGTTGCCGTGAAGACCGACTCGTCGCATAGTTCAAACCACGATCAACCGCATAGTCAGGAAATCCAAAAAGAGCTATACATCCATCAAACTATGGACAAGCTGACGCTCAGTAAAACCGACTGGTTGAACCCCAGCTTTTTTTTGATTCGATTGTTGTTCTGCTTCACCGTCTGGGTGACGATCGCGGGTTTTTACTTTAGGAATTCTCGCAACCAGGATTTTGCGGGTGGAAATGCCGAGACCTTGCGAATGGAGAAGTGGGCGGGGCCGGCTTGTTTTGCTTTTGCACTAACGCTCACGTTTGCTGCCTTTGACTTGCTGATGTCGCTCGACCCGCATTGGTACAGTACGATCTTCGGTGTGTACTACTTTGCTGGCTGTGCGGTTGGAGGATTTTCGGTCAGCCTGCTGAGTTGGCTGGTGCTGTCTCAGCTAGGCATGATGTCCTCTAAATTATCCAATGAGCATTTCCGCGATCTTGGACGGCTGTTATTTGCGTTCATTTTCTTCTGGGGTTACATCGCATTCAGCCAATACATGTTGTTATGGTACGCCAATATGCCTGAGACGACGCGTTGGTTGGCGGTGCGAGGTGCTTCGCTGGCCGACGGCTACCGCAACACCTGGGGAATCCTTTTGGTCGTACTTCTTTTTGGCCATTTTATCATTCCGTTTTTGGGAATTATGTCGCGACATGTAAAGGGAAATCGTCAAGCGATGATCTTTTGGACTATCTGGCTCTTGGTGATGCATTACCTCGATTTGGTCTGGCTAGTGATGCCGGAACTTGGGCCTAGTCTGCGGTTTGGATTACCCGAATTGAGTACGATGCTGCTGGTTTGCAGCCTCTATTTGATCGGGGCATCGTACATCGCTACGTGCACTGCCTTGATACCGATAGGCGACCCGAGACTGAAATCGTCGATCACAATTAGCGACGTCTATTGAGAGAGCAAACGCCCCCCTCAACATCCCACTTTTTTCGACCAAGATTGGAACTGCGATGCACAAAAGCAACCCTGTACCGACTCCTGTAATCCCCTGCAATTCGTTGAATGCTTCGGTTTGGGCGACTGACGCAGCGAAACTAAATGCAGTTTGTAGACCAAGGACGGTTAGAAATGAGTGAGCAACGCCGCTGAGCTTAAGCGGGTTTTCATCGCGTCAAAAAAGGCCGCTCGGAGCGTTCGACAGGTCATCCAACCTGCTACCAGCACCAAGCGGCCTCAGGGTTTGATTTCGCCAATCAAGCAAGTGCCTGCTCGGA
>JAYTVL010000195.1:0-6253 GCA_043744075.1 Pirellula sp.
GGAATCGCGATGGGCGGATCGAGCAGTCGCCCGGTTTGAGCTGAGCCTATTACTAATTGGCCGTTTGCGTTGATGTCGAGGTTGCCAGCCCTTGTGTAAAGAGGATTGCTCGTCACGGGATCCGTTACTTGAATGAACCCTGGTCCCTCGATCGCAATGTCAAGATCTCTTCCTGTTTGCTCAATGGTGCCTTGTTGGTAGTCTTTTTGCGTGCTTTGAACGCGAGTACCAAGGCCAATTTCTACTCCGACTGGCGTTGGGTTCTGTAATCTATCTTGGATACCTGGATAGACTTTGTCGCGGTATAGAAGATCTTCAAAATTAGCTCTGTCACGTTTGAAGGCTGTCGTATTCATGTTAGCCAGATTATTGGCGATCACATCCAGCTTAGTCTGCATGGCCGCCATGCCGGTGGCCGCTGTGTATAGTGTTTGCACGCTCATGGCTTATTTCCTATAGTTGAAATTGGTGAATAATGAGGTTTAACCGCGTGGGCATCGCCCCGCGCTTTCGCGAGGAAAAAGCGGCCCGATTGACACGCGGTTAAACAAGTTGTGCGAAAACTTATGCATAGGTGTTTAGTGCAACGGGTAATGACAGCTGATGAGTCGTTACTCTTTAAGCAATCGGCCAATGAGATTGCCGTACGCTTGGTCGTGATGTTGGATGAGTCGGAGATTGGATTCATAGGCACGCGTCGCTTCTATCAGCTCCATCATGGCAGTAGTTGGATTGACTGCTGATTTTTCAAGACTGCCACTAACGACAGCCCGTTCGTTCGGCGGAACGGGTTGCGTTTGAGCAAGTGGCCGAAAGAGGTTGTCACCGACTCGAGCAAGATCACCGAGCGACTCGGGCTTGGAAAGCATCAAAGTGAGGTTTCTGCCGTCTTGTTGAATGACCCCGTTGTTGTGGACGTCAAAACGCCGCGATGGATCGATCTGGATGGGATTTCCATCGATCGCCAACACTTGGTCGCCATTCGTATTCGTAAGTTGACCTGATGAGTTGAAAACAAATCCACCGGCCCGAGTAAGGAATTGTTCTTCGCCTCGCTGAACGACAAAAAAACTGTTGTCGTCGTGGATTGCAAAATCGGTAGGGTTGCCTGTCCTTTCGATTGGTCCGTTATCGAAAATGGTTTGCGTCGGTTGGATTTTGGCTCCGCCGCCGATGTCCGCTAGCGTTCCAGAATGCGGCGAGACCTCACCGTCCTCGATCGCTTTGTTGTGGCGCGCTTGAACAACCGCTAAGCTGGGCTTGAATCCAGGCGTGTTTATGTTGGCCAAATTGTTGCTTAAAACTTCCAGACGGTGGTTCTGGACGTGAGCACCAGAGGCTGAAAGGTACATTCCGTATGGCATAACCCGATTCCTTCAAGACGAGGATAACAATTGGACTCTAGCGGTTGCGAAAATCCAAGGAAACGTCAATATAGGTTTGCAGTAACAGTTTTTTGAAGCTTGTTGTCGCTCCGATGAAAAACTCCGCTACCCAAATTATCCAGACCAGCCAACATGGTGCGCAATACAAGCCCACTGAACGAATCGTTTTTTTCTGCCTCGGATTTTTTCTCTTCACTCTTCTAACAATTGCCGCTTGGCTGAAGCCGAATGCGTCAGGAATTGGGACCCACACCCAGCTTGGGCTACCTGGCTGTAGTCTATATACAATGGTCGGGATTCGATGCCCAGGTTGCGGGATGACCACTTCGTGGGCATATACGATGAAAGGAGATTTCGAGAACGCAATCGGGTCGAACGTCGGCGGCGTATTATTGTGTTTGCTTTCCGTTTGTGTCTTTCCCTGCCTCTTGTGGATGGCTATTCGCGGAGAATCGATAGGCAGCCATTGGTTTGTGCGGGTCGCGCTTGCGGTCCTAGTGATGGCAATAACTATCTCCATTATTGAATGGCTAATTCGTCTGGCGTTGTGACAAATCCTTTGTTACAAGACGATTGCACGGACAGTGTTTTTTGAACGGAATTGTGCAATTGGAAGGATTCCTGCATGGCTTCTAGCATCCGAGTTGAATTGCAATCACGACAGATTCTATCGAAATACGTTTCCGTAATTTTGAGGATCTGTCTTGTTTTCCTAGCCTGTTTTGCAGTCGGAACCATTTCTGGTTGTGGGCTCATGGCCAATGCGCTCTACATTGTCAAAGGGATTGACGCGCCAGCTGAGTTCGACGATCTCAAGGACAAGAAAGTAGCTGTGGTAGTAAGCACTTCGGCAGGTCTCAACGCGGACGCTTCAGGAATCCTCATGTCGAGGCATGTTAGCGAGCTGCTAGCGAGAAACGTCAAGAAAGTGGAGATGGTAAATCCCGAAGAAGTCGATCGGATCATCAATGATCAGCCGCTCGGAAATCGATCTATCTCCGAAATTGGGAGCCGACTGCGTGCAGACTACGTCGTATTTGTAGACATAGCCAATCTCAAACTGAGAGATGGTCAAACGCTTTACAAAGGTCGCAGCAATGCTTCCGCGACGGCCTACAAAGTCTCAGAAGGAGAACGCCCCGTTTTCAAAAAGACCTTTCCCGAATTTGTGTATCCACAGCATGGTGCTCCCGTTACCGATTTTGACGAAGCTACTTTCCAACGCATCTATCTGGCCGAGCTCGCACTGCGGATTGCTCGAACATTTTATCCATATGACCCGTCGATTGACGTTGCCAAGGATGCAGCCGTTTCTTCGTTGGGCGCGCTGCAGTAAGGTCCTTTAATCATGAGCGTTTTTAAATCAACACTTGGCGTCTTTCTTTTGCAGCTCGTTCTAATGATGGGTGTCGCAGTTGGACAAACAAAACGGGAAGCTACGGACTTTCGAATCGACATCGACATCTACGACGACGAAAGAAAACCGCCGGTCAGCAGCGTACAAACCATCTTCAGCGCTGGCCAGTATTTCGAATTGGACGACGCAAAAGGACGAGTGACAGTCGTCGACCCAGGTCAAGGTCTCATTACGATTCTCGATTCCAACCGAAAATCACTAGTCAGTCTCGAAATGGCAAGCATTGAGCATCAGCTTAATACCGTCCTTTCGGAGATGACCCCAGAGCAGAGACGAAAGTTCTCGAGCGACGGCGGTCCTATCGATGAGGGTGATAACTATGTCAGCATTGGAAACGAATGGTTCCGGTACAAATTCAGGCCCGTCACTCCAGCCAATCCAGCCATTGCAATCAACTACGGCGACTTTGCCAACTGGTCGGCAAGGGTTAACGCTAGGTACTACAACGCCCCACCATTTATCCGGATGCAATTGAACCAGATGTTAATCGACCAGCGACAACTGCCGGGCGAGTTGCGCCGATTTACAGTCGTCCCAAGCAAGACGGATGCTCCAGTCAAGAAAGAAGAGATAGTCGCTCGGTTAATGGTCAAAGAGTCCCTCTCGGAAAAGGATAGAACACGGGTTGCGTCCGTTCTTAAATCGATGAACGAATATAGGAAGACGACTGACAGAGAGTTCTTCCGGTGACTGAAGCATGCAATATTTTCTCTCTCTGAAATTTCTTCTGTGTTGCCTCGGCTCGCTGCTTATTGTCTGGATTGACATCGGGGCATGCATGTTTGCTCAAGAGCCCGGAGTACTTCTCGCATCTTCTTTAAAAGTCACTAGCAGTAACCAGCCGGCGGTGAGTCGATGGCCTTTCGAGTTGTGTGAAGGTCAGTTCCATATCCACTCTACGGTCCCTACTGCGAAGCTGGCACTGCACTTGCCCAAGCTCTGCACTCTACCCAATGAAATGAATCTGTCCCTAGCGATTTCGATCGCTGAACAACCTGTCCATCTTGTCGTGCTGGAAAGCCGTGAATTGCTCGACACTTACGTAAGACGGCTTTTGCCAAATGCTCCTAGTCGGCGCGCATTATACATTCGGCACCGCGGGCCGGGATTGGTATTAACCTATTACAATCCCGCTTGGCTTACGGATGCAAGACATGAGTGTACGCATGCGTTGCTGGATTCCAGTGGGGTCAGGGTCCCACAGTGGCTTGATGAGGGATTGGCTGAGTATTTTGAGACGGCCAATTTCAGCCCACTGGAACATGCGACTCACCGAGCCTCGGTTCAAAATCAAATTCGTTTCGGGCAAGTAGCGGATTTAGAGCAATTGGAACGGATGGATTCCAATTCTACGATGACAGCTAAGGACTACAGGGACGCATGGAGCGTGACCGCGTTCCTGTTGAATTCGTCGATTCAAACCAAAAACTCATTTCAGGTATACCTATCGGATCTTCAAAGTGAGCGGGCGGCAGGGTTCCTAAGTCACCGTTTACAGCCGTCAATTCATTCTTGGCGCGGTGACTACACCAAGTTTTTCACAAGGTAAGCTTGTCCAAAAAGAGCCAAAACCGGTATAACTTCGGCATGGAAACATCACTCCACCGACAATTAAAACATCATTTTGCAGCCGATTCGAACTCGATAGAAGTCACGGTGGACGGTTTTCGAATTGATGCCATAGATTCCAAAGGACGCTTGGTTGAAATCCAACACGCTGGGCTCGGCGCGATTCGCAACAAAGCGATGAAACTTTTGGAAAACGGTCACAGTTTACGAATTATCAAACCACTAATCCGATGCAAGTGGATCGAAACCTTTGATCGACCCGGCGGAGAATTGCTTCGCCGCCGGAAGAGCCCTAAAAAACTTGCTCCTATTGATATCTTTCAAGAATTGATCCACTTTACGCATGTCTTCCCAAGGTCGAAATTGACGCTGGAGGTCCTCTCGGTTGAATGCATCGAACAACGCGTCGACAGAGCTAACAAACGCCGACGCCGAAAGCAATACAAGACCTTGGATCAACATCTAGCCAAAGTTGGTGAAATCAACGTGTTGAAGGGCATAACAGACCTTTGGAGACTTCTTGGTAATCCTAAGTTACCGCTTTCGTTCGACACCAAGGAGCTCGCGGAAAATCTCGGCCAGCCGCGGTGGTTTGCCCAGCAGATTGCTTATACATTGAATCGTTGTGGAGCCACCGAAATCACAGGCAAGCGGGGTAATGCGTTCGTTTACAGCCGAAAATGCAGATCGATTCGTAACCAAGCTGCGTAGCGAGGATTATTTTTTAGCCGAAGGGCGTTAGCCTGGGCTGTTAAAAAACTGCTATTGTGGCATTCCTTGCTTGCGCAATTTATGTTCCGCAAGAGACCCCAGCGGCCTCGTGCCGCTTGGTGAATAAGATTCGTAGGCTAAAAGCCGAAACCGACCGAATCGAAAGACCCCCGTGACCTTGCGTCGACCTTGCGTCACGGGTGAATCAGTTTCGTTAGCCAAAGAAACTTCCGTTCCAATCGGACAAGCCGACTGGGGACGAGGGAGCGGGTAAGATCGATTCTAGCTATTAAACTTTTGCTCCAGTTGGACAAGCCAACTGGGGGCAAGGCAATATTTTTGGAACAAAAACGATTTGTCAAACACCCATGTCAATACCGAATTTTTAACAGCCCAGGCTAACGCACATCGGCTGATATTGTTAACTGAAAACGCACTGCTTCAGCAGTCTCCCATCGAGCCGCGTTTTCCTAGCGAAAGCGCGTGGCGATGCGGCGAAGCCCACGCGGTTAAACGATGAAACTTATGCATAGGTGCTTATTCAGAAAGGGTCGCTGATCCCAAAACTTCAAAATGCTCGGGCTTTCCAGCATATTTTGACTTTTGTGTTGACCATCGTCGCTAGCGGCAATAAAGTTAGATCTCGAGATAACGATTGATCACATACGGCGTTGGTGGGGATATGAAAGGTTTAGGTTGTGGATCGGGATCGATTGTTGGAAGAGTTGCGGACTGGACCAGTTCGCGTCTACATGAATGACGGAACAAGCCTTTTGATTCCGTCTCGCGAAGTTGCTGTTGTTGATCAAATAGCAGCGAGCGTACTGTATAAGGATGATGCTGGAGTCTGGAAGACGCACGTCTTGTCTTTGGTCTGTATGACTCGAATTGAAAGATTGACGCCAGAGTCCTTGGTTAACGCAGATGGAAACTGAATCAACCACCTAGTGGTCTGTCACAGCTAAAAATGAGGGTAGTGGTCGAGGCAACGAGTGCCGGATGCAACACAAATCGCAGGGACTCGTCGCCTCGTCCACTACTATCGAACCCTAAATCTTAGCTGTGACAATGCACTAGGCAGAATGCTTTATTCTGCGGTATCTAAATAAGGGTCCTGTCCCATCTCCCGTTGAATCTTAGTTCGTTCTTTCTCGTGGTAAAGCAAGGCCAT
>JAYTVL010000196.1:0-23948 GCA_043744075.1 Pirellula sp.
GAGAGCCGTATGCGGGAGAACCGCCTGTACGGTTCGGAGGGAGGGGAGCCGCAACTCAATGCGGCTTTCCTACCCCTATCTTTCTTCGGATTCAAAAAATCACAGCCTCCCAGAGCGATAGTGATGGGCGTGGAAATCGTGGCGTAGATTTCTAGCGACTCACACGCCCTTCGTACCTCAGGGCGTCCCACCCAATTTACAGGTAGGTTTCTATCTGCCGCTCGACTAAGCAAAGATGGCAAACACGCGGACTAAAGCGTGACTCCAAAATCGCCCCGACTATCTCGCCATATGCTGTGTATATGGTTGGCAATGTTGCCAGCGGCGTCAGGCTGTGTATTGACGAACTCGATCAAGAACGATGGACCTTGAACTCGATAGGCATGACCAATACCCGCCTGCAGCGCACCTTCCCATGAAAAATGAACCGAGTCCCAACCACCCGTGCTCTGAATGGCTTGACGTCGATCTTCAGCCACTTCGTCTGGTACCGCATTAATGTATTCGTTGACTAGGTCCTTTAGCAGCACCTGCTGTGGAGATGAAAGCTTTGTATACGGGATTCCAACGGGCGACTCTTTGGGAGGCTGTTGCACTCCAAGCGTTCTATTCTCCCGCGGCGCTTTTTCCGCAATGACTACGACGCTACGTTGTTGTTCGGATAACGACTGAACAAGTTCAAACGCTAACGTTTCCTCAAGTCGCAACATACGGGTGCCAACTGCGACCCCGGCTTTGTTTTCTGTCCGTACGATGGCTGGATTTGCTGCAAAGGCCTGCGGTGTCGACGATACCACACGATCACCGTCCATCAAGAAGTTAAGCGACATATGATGCCCCTCTATGCTCAGCCCCCATTTCTTGCCTGCTTGAGGAGTTCCGAAAATAGTAAAGTAATATCTTGTTGAATCACGTAGCGGACTGTTTGTCTTGCCCGCTTCAAGTTCCTTCAGAAGATTCTCCATATTCATGATTTGAGTCGATTTACGATAGCCGGATTCGCTCACGACGCTTCGCAGCAAAGCAGTTGCAGCTTGTCGCTGGCTATCGTTCATCTCATTGAGCTGCAACCCCTTACGTTTATCCTTCGGAATAATCTGCCAATCCTGGCGTTCCGGGCTCTCGACAGTCATGATCGCTTTGCTTTTTTGCGAATCATTCAACGATGCAACCAATGCAGTCGCGGCAATCGCAGCCTTTTCGGTTACTCCGCCGACTCTGTAGAAGCTGTAACCAAATTGATAAACACACAAAACACCCGCGCACGCAAACGCGAATAAGAATCGTTTTACACTCATGTTTAAGCTCTTATGTTGGAGTAATCTCGTAGGGACAACGGTGGGGATGGTGGGAGTCAAGAATGCTGTACGATCGGCCAATTGAATTGCTCGTTTGCCGAATAGAGCACTGATGCAGAAACTCAGTATAACAAGAACTTAAACAACGGAAAACGGGGACTAGTGTTTCCCGTCATCGTTTGCACGCGGATCGTTTGGCAAATGCTGCTGATCTCGGTGAAAATGTAGTTTTGGCATTGACTGAAGCAGTGCTTCTAAACCGTCTTCGGTGACACGACCTCCGTCAAGATAAAAGGATTCCAAGTGTTCCATGCCATACAGATGTTTGAGCCCTGCGTCTGTAATTGGAACGTCGATAAGATGTAAAAACCTAAGTGACTTCATTTTCGCAACCGTTCCCATGGCTTCATCGCTTAAATTCGGGCTTCCTATTCGCAACAAGACGAGTTCATTCAACAATGGCCAATCCTTTATTCCTTCGTCCGAGATATTGCAATTTGGCAAGTTAATCGACGATAGCTTTGGAAGATCGCCGATCACTTTCGCCGACCGGTCTCCGATGAATGCTTTCTCAAGTCGAATTTGTCGAAGCCCAACGAGGCTAGTTAATGTGTCCGCGAATTCGTCATAAAACTCAGCTTGCGTTAATGAAAGTACTTCAAGTACTGTTAATCCACTAAGCTGTTCGAATTCCGCTTGATCAATAGGTACATTCGATCGAACTTCGCGAGATTTCCCTTGTTGAACAGCCAGTATTTGCTCATGAATCGACTGGGTGGGTCGTTCTTCCGATTGTTCGGTCTTTGAACTACAACCGCATTGAAAGCAAGACAATACGCAAGCCACGCAGACGCAGGCTTGAAAAATTGGAATTCGATCAACCATCGGGCACACTGGGGCTTCGGGATTCAGTTTAAGTTTCTTTTCGATATTGTACTGCTACCTTTCATTCCGTCCGAATCCCGAATCTATCTTTTTGCCATTTTGTACTCACGGCGTTCAAGGCGATCGGAGTAAACTTTCGTTCCGAGTCGCGTCGTAAGATTCGCCAGACATGTGTCATCAGCTTCATTGCGATGTCTACGGCGTTGGTCGTTCATCCTTCGGGGCGCCGTCATCGCATTTTTTGCATTCAAGGCGATAGCCGAGCATGCTGTTGCGGCCGGTAGCTGACGTGACCCAGAGCCGATTCATCCAGGGTGGGTCATGCCGAACATGTTGGTTGTGCCCGCAATCGAGCTGTGCGACCCAATGCCCCTGATCGTCCTGGTGATAGCCGGTAATTCTACACAACATCATTTGTCGTCTTCGGTTGATGAATCTTATGCTTGGGTGCTTATCGATCGACCAATCCTAACTCAACTTTTTCACCAAACAATTGCAGAAGTTCAGCTCGTAACTTACCCGAATCGATATCGCCCTCATAGACCATTTCAAATCCTCCGTCGTTCCGCTGCTTCATTTCGTATCGCAGAACAGGATGATGCCGCATAAGGCGAGTTACTTCCATGCTGTGAATCACACGACCGGATGAAGTCCGATATTCGGTTGGTTCTCGTCCATGGAAGTTTACCAACAATCGATGCCCGTTGAGCGTGGCAAGCGATGCAAAATCGCCAGTACGATATCGCAATAACGGAAGGAATGGATTACGTCCGCCCGTCAAAGTGATCTCACCTTGCACTCCAGTTAGACAAGGCTGATCATTTGCGTCCAAAATCTCGACATGCAAGTCATGAGGCAGTATTCGATGCCCATCGTCTGTTCGAACAGCAATGATGCCAGCCTCAGTCATCGCGTAGAGATCCAACACTGGGCATCCGTAGCGATGGCTTAACTTGATTGCATAGCTATCCGACATATGCATGATGCTCGACACAATTGCTTTCGGTCCATAGCCGACATCGATACTTTCCAAAGCTCCGTAGGCAACAGGATCACCGAGCCATATCGGCGCTTGCCACCCTTGGATAAACCGACTGCAGTCGTTAATGGATCTCCAAGCTGATGGATGCAAATTGACTCGTACGCAACCCGCTTCTTGTAAATAGGCAACGACAATTGCAGTAGTAAATGCGCCTGGATACGCGGCAATATTAGTGATCGCAACATGATCGGGTCCACGCGGTAATTCGATGTTATGAAGCGATCGCAAAGCGAATTCGATCAGAGGCACACCGCAAGCTGCAGAATAAGGATGGTGTGGGGTGCGCGTTGGGTATCCCGACGTCCCGCTGCTCGAAAAGACAATCGTTTGGTTTAACGGCTCCGAATCTGGAACGAACTCCCAGACGCGCGGGGCGAGGTCTGCGCGTCTACAGGCCGGGATATTCTGCAAGGTCGTACCAGGGCGAGATCGCTTGCGATAAAAAGGGATTTCGTGCAAACAGCGTTCAACATATAAAGGAAGCCAGTCTGGTTCTGACTTAGTTGACCTCAAAGATTGGTCATTCAACACATTCGCAAAAGATTGAACACGATCTAAGCCAGCTTCATCAAGTTGTTCACCATTGGGCCAGTTCCAGATCGGAGCATTTGGATGCTGTCGCATTCGATACAAAAGCTCGCGACCTCGTTGAGTCAGCAATGGAAATCGTTCTGCCTCGCTTAGCTCTGGATACATTCCTTCTATTCTCCGTACCGACTGGCGGATTCGAGCGCTTGTTTTTTTGCCATCGCTTCGCGAACTTCTTTGGCACGACGTTCCGCAGCGGCTGTGGCTCGAAGGATCCCTTCGCGTTCAATACTATCGAGCGTCTGCCTGCGATCATTTGCCTGTTCGATCGACTCACCCTGTGGTCGTAAACCCATCGATTCTAGACAAAGCCGCACCAGCTCTTCTCTGCGGTCTGGGTCACCGATACAGTTTTCGGGACTTACGATCTCAGATAGCCTAGCCAGCGATTTGCTGCTCAACCACTGCAACGATGCTTTGGAGAACTCGGGACGAGCGAGAAACCAATCGTCGTGTAAGAGCCACGCTGCCACGCTTAAGACTGCCCAATGTCTCATAGACGCCTTGTCGGTCTGCTTAACGCTACTTTCCAACCGAGTGATAAACGAGTCATCCTTTAGCATCGGATTGGCGTCACCGAATTCACGATAGTGATCGCTCAAAATAGAAATCAATTGAGGTAATCCGGTTGGCGTTTTGCAAGTCTCGATGAACTCGATTGGGCATTCGCTCAGTCGTCGAAGCAGTGTTTCAAGGAGTGGTCCTTCAATTGTCATGATGGAAACGAGACTATCGTTGGTGGTATTGAACGCGACTGAATTGACGAGCGAACACAAGCAGCTCTTCCATTGAGTTGACTAAGTAAACGTTCCATCCATCTTGTTTCATCCGATCTATCTTGTCGCTGTATTGACCTCGAAGTGTTCCTTCATAACCAGGCAACTGCAATACATAGGTCGCGCCTCCCCGAGAGAGCTGCACGGCTTCGCGAGCAACGTCCCAACCAAGCCTTTTGTCTCCCTGTTCTTGAAGCATCGAGAACATGTCGTAATCGCTTAGAATAAGAATATGCACAGGATTCGGCAGTTTTGCTTTTTCGTGAAATGTCTCGGACAATCGATGGATGCCAAATGAATAGCCTGTTCCTAGATAATTGACGAGCGTCCTCAACACTGTAGATTGATGTCGAACGAAACCATCTGTGGATATGGATTTACCTGGTTCTCCCGATAGTACCACTTTGACTTTAGCGCCGACTCGCAGGGCAGACATCGCTATAACCGCCCCTGCCAACACAGGATACGATAGTGTCAGTGCCGGATCTCGCATCGAACCGGAACAATCGACCCCCAAATAGAGATCGAACGGAGTTTGTTGCGGTTCCGTTCCGGGTGAAGTCGCGACCAATTTTTCACGCGTCGTTACTCCAGGAATAACGACAGGACTTGCAGCGAGCGTGCTCATCCAATCAATCCTATCCATTTCGCTTGACGGATCCCAAAGATCAAGCCCTTCAGGAATTGGATCGGTGGCAGCTGGATTCTTGCGAGCCGGAAATGGTATCAGGTACGGAATGGCTCGTTCGCGGTAGTATCGTACAGCAATATCGCGTTCGTTTAGTGTGACTCCTGACGCCTTTAGAATCTCGGCATACTCGAACGGATCTCGATAGGACTTGAGTGACTTGCGACCGGAGTTTTCGCTCGCAACTCGACCTCTCCCGTG
Source organism: Pirellula sp. (assembly GCA_043744075.1). Taxonomy (GTDB): domain Bacteria; phylum Planctomycetota; class Planctomycetia; order Pirellulales; family Pirellulaceae; genus JBKCUI01. The sequence continues at coordinate 5,479 of JAYTVL010000196.1, forward strand.
TCCTTCTAATTCCGATGAATCGGATAAATCAATCGGGTCCAATCCGGAAAGCGATGGATCCTCGGCAGGATGGATGGCTGACGTCAATTCATCCTCATCGATTTCCGTAAGTCCATCAGGATGCCCGTTGTTTCCGGCATCGACGGTATCGCACCAGATTCTCGCTTCTTTTCTCGCCGCTTCGGCCTCTTCGGAAACATAGGGCAGATAGAGGCAAGCAAAGCGACCGCCGCCTGCGAGCCAGTCTTTCGAATAGCTTCGGATGAGCCTAGAAGATAACAAAGCATCCTGATTAATTCGTGCGTCGACATCCCAGCTCGTCAACGACTTGCGAGGTAAACTCCACAGTATCTCGTATGTTCGAAGATAGAGAAGCCAAAGTTTCGATTGAGTCGATTCCTTCCGGATGGCTTGGTAGACGCCAGCCATATGGCGCCCGCAGGAACGTTGAAGATAGTCATTGATAAGGAGGTCTGCATACAAATTCGCAATCATCGGCGCATATGCCTCACAACCTGGCAGGCCGCGTCTAATACGCGCCAATAGTCTAGCATTGTCAGTCAAATCAGCAGGACAATAGACATGATGTCCGATCTCGTGCGCTAGCACTTCCGCGGAGAATTCTTCCAAACCTTCGTCAAGAATCTGTTTCAAGCTGATAACAACAGCATGATCAACCAATCGAATCATGGCAAAACTGCCGCTCAGGGACTCCCGTTTTTCGTCCTCCAAGTTGAGACACCACGCTGGCTCATGCAGCTGGATATAGGGACTCCAGTCCGCAATCGCTTTTGGCCAAGCAGCCTGCCATTGCGACTTCAAGGATTCGAGCGTTAGCGTTTCGGTCATCGCTCGTTTCGCATCTGAGACGGAGGAATAATGAGCGATGTCCAAGCAAACAAATACACATGAAACGAATTCGGGACAGTCACGGCAAGCGTCGTTCCATCAAATGCAAAACTAGTCGAGCGAGCTATATCTGAGCGTGTTGTTTTTTTCCCGTTCCATTGAATGGTGCCATCGGCACTCACGTACGGATTGGACTTGGCACGGGTACCATTCCCTTGAAAGGGTTCCACCACGACCCGTTGAATGATTGATCCGAACCGATCGGCAAAGATTTGCCATACTTGACGTCCGTCATTGACCATCAACTTGCCATCGATCGATGCGACTGTTGGTGGCTTCATCATCGTTCCTCCAAAACCACGAAATGCACCGCAAAGGCCAACTTGTCTAACCTCAGGATTTCCCCCCTGCTCTGCCTCAACGAAATTGCACCATGGATTCTCGTACATTTGGGACAGGAAGTTGCGAATCGCAGTTTCATCACAGTCGTCATTCAAACCGAAAAGCAACGCAACGATCGGGACAGGAAGCAAACGCGCGGCGGCCAATGCGGAATGGCGGAAATGCGACATGCCCGATACCCAGGCTGCTAACTTTCCTAAAATAAGTAGCTCGTCGACACTTGCTGCGCAATGGTTTAGTTGGGTAAGTAGATTTAGCCAACGAATTGCTGACTTTGTCGACTGCTGCTCGATTTGAACTAACGCATTGCTTAAGCTGCCTGCGACTCTGCGAGGGTCTCGTGCCACATGACGAGCGATTCTTGGCAAGAGCTCTTCCCATAACACCGACAAATGCCTTGTTTTCGTTCCATCGCCAAAATGTCCAGCTGCAAATAGCTCTAAAGAAACTTCGTAAAGCTCTTTAGTTGCCAGTCGCGTTCGTTCAGGCAATACCAAATCGATGGCGGCAATATTGTTGCCGATTCGCGTTCGGACATGGTCCGCAAAGACTTGAGGATCGATCTTCGCACCCTGTTTGACGCGCGATCGAAAAAGGGCGTTCAGCGCATCGCGCTGGTCCTCAAGTGCTCGCCGAAAGACTGCCGGGATCGCGACATCTATCTCTGTCATGATCGCGCCTGGATGAATAGATCGTGGATCACACGTTACTCCTTCCATGTCAACCAACGCAAGTAATTGGTGTAGCGTTGGTGCAAGTATTTGAGTTTTAGCACATCGTCGTACATGTGGCCGTAAAACTTACGAGAGCCACTCCACGATTTCAGGAGCCTTTCGATTTCTACCATGCGTTTGCGGACTTCTCTTTGATCGAGCCCATCAAGTCCTTTCTCGAAATCGACACTTAATTTCAGGACCGGATCATCGCGATCCAACTGAAGCCGATCATATTCGGTACACGACATATCAAACATGCGACGTAGCCAACCGATTTTGTCGCTACGAAAAGCGGCATTGTCGGCGGATTCAAAAAAGGGACAGTCGGGATCTTGGACCATTTTGTCGTGAAGTACAAATGGGATTATTTGCCGAAGGTCCTCGAGCTCTACTTGGCTCGCACCGCGAAAATACGACATGGCTTTCACAAACAATAGCGTTGTCATCATGGCCCGTACCGACATTCCATTTTTTGTTTGGGCCCCGATATCTTTGAGTTTGTCTTTGCCGGACTCGGCAGAACTAATCTGTTGCCAATCGATCGCTGATAGTTTGACTGTATCTTTGGTTTTGTACTCAAATTGGGACGCCGCCGCTTCGCAATACTCAAATTGACTAGCGAAGAACTCGAGGCGTCGGAGGACAGGTGCTGGAACAGGGATGGAGCGAATCTCGCGATGAACTCGGTCGTTTTCCTGTGCAGTAAAAACGATTTGCGCGGGCATCATTTCTTCGGGGCGTATTCCGGCTTCGATTCTTTCTAGCAACTCGCCGAGAAAACGACTATTGAAGTGAAGCGCCTTGACCACGATGTCGATTCGGTCGCGTAGAGCTTCGATGACTTGGTACGTCCCTCCACCGGCATCGTCGTTGGCTGTCAGATACCAAGCTGCATCGGGGCATTCAAACGTCTGATCGTATAATTCTGCGTAGTTGTCGGACATCAGAGTCAACAGGGCGGATTGCGTTCGCGTTGGAATGCGGTTGTACTCATCGATAATCTTGACTCGCATTCCCAACCACCTGCGCCAAGCGATTCCGATTTGATCGATACTCTGAGCCTTGATCAAGTCAGAAGGAAGCGGATTGCCGAGTAAATCGGCAATCGTCATTTGCGGCTGCCCTTTTTGGATTGCCCGACGCACTTCCTGGATGGGATAACCGGCCAACACCCCCATTAAGACCGCACTCGAGGTCTTACCGCGACCTGGACCACCGACGAGTAAGCATTTAGCTCGAACTGCAAACGTCAGCAACGGCATCAAGACAAAACTGCAATAGCTTTGACCCGACGGCAATTGGACCAGATTTCCACGATCGCCAAACGGAAACGTTTGAGAGACGCCTTCGTTGTATTCGATATCATAGAAAGGACTGATGACCGCGTGATTGATGATCCAAAAATAGGCTTGTCTTAGTTTCTCATCCAACGGAACGTCGACAGTCGCTAGTTCGTTTACTTCGACCGGTCCACGGTACAGATCGGCAATATCAAATTCGCGAGTTGCAGAACGCTGAGACGGATTCGTCGGAGCTTGTGAAACTCGCTTAAAGAAATCTTGCAGCACGTGTCACTCGGGAATCAAGGGATGAAAGTAGTTTGCGTGGCGTCGATCATAAGTCGGGCTGAACCGGACGCTAGCGCGCCAGCGGCTGATTAGCCGAAGGGCGCTAGCCCACGGTTTGCGGCCCATGTTGTGAACGACGCCGTTTGCGTAATGGCTTTACATCACGCAAATTTCTCGAAAACATGCGTTGCATGACAATCACCGCAGCATTCTGGCATCTTACCACATCTTTTTTTTCGAAACACCCAGCCAAGTTCATTCAACTTTTCTTCTGTATCGATTTCGTCGATCTGGACTCCAAGACTTTGAGATGTAAAACTGCAAGGGCTGATCTTGCCCGACTCATCGACGAACAAAAATCGATCACCAGGCGAGCAATCTTCAATGGGAATCGCTAAGTTTCTTGCCGAGGCATCTATGCGTTGCAGATATAGCGGAGAACTTCGCACAATCATCCCTTTCGACATGCAAGACTTTTGAATCGAACCTAGCTCGCTGATAAAACATCCAACTTGGTCGGTTGTCAGTCGATTATCCGCAAAAAACTCTGGGCGATCATTGCCACCGAGCTGATTCAATGTCAATTCGTCGAATCCCCAACTAGCCATGGTTTCGCAAAACGACTGAAATCCTTCTATGTTTTTCTTTGTAAGGATTGTATTGACTCGAAGCCAAGGTTTTTTCTGCGTTCGGCCAAATTGCAATTGCTCGACCACTCTATTTAGACGATTAAACATCCCTGGAGACTGACGCATAGAATCGTGGCTCTCTGCGAGTCCATCTATGCTGATCGTGATTTGGGCAAACAGGTTGCGAGCTTCGTTTCGAACTTGTTCTGAACTGAGTGCGATTCCGTTCGTAGTGATTCCTAATGCAAGCCCCATTTCTCGAAAGGCAATCGAAGTTTCGCGCCACTTCGACCATTGAAACGGTTCTCCGCCAAGCCAGGAAAACAGAACGCGTTGATTGCGAACGGCTTGGAATTCTTGTAAAATCTTACCGAACCTCGTAAGTTTATCGGCGTCGATAACTGACGGAGGACGCTCGAGATCGCGACTAAATCCGCAGAAGCTACATCGGAGTGCGCATTCGGTGTTAACTCGGACGACGACGACTAAATCAAAATTGTTCGAATGCATTAGACCGAATGACCATTCTTGAAATCATCGCTGCTGGTTTTGGTTTCTTGAGTGTTTGGTTCTGTATCATACGAAATAGTTGGACATGGCCAACTGGGCTGGTACAAGTCCTGCTTCTCATCTCGGTTTTCTATCATGCGAAACTATATGCGGATATGGTTCTCCATGTGATTTATGTTGGGCTACAGATTTTTGGCTGGGTGACATGGCAAAAATCAAAGCGAATCTCGCAGCCCAGTAATGCTGGATTAGAAATTGTCGCAGTCCGTTCACTAACTCTACGAGGGAATATAGCGTGTGTCCTTGTGACCATTTTCCTAACGATCGCCTTCTCAAGCATTCTCACGCTTTGGACCGACGCAGAACTTGCAATAGCTGATTCGTTTGTGGCTGCAGCCAGCTTAGTTGCCCAATACTTGCTAGCGACGCGTTATTTCGAAAACTGGATCTATTGGATCGTCATCGACACGTTCGGGGTCGGACTATTCGCATACAAGGAGCTGTATCCAACGGCGATTTTGTACGCTTTTTTTTGGGGGATGGCGATCGTAGGATTTGTTGCTTGGAAACGCGCAGCCAAAAACGAAAAACAAAATGAGGCACGGTCAATATGATTCCTAATGCGATGAGGATCGGGCTAACACTTGGCAAGTTCGCTCCTTTGCATCGCGGTCACCAAAGTGTGATTGAAGCGTCACTCAATGAAATGGATCATACGATCGTACTGATCTACGATTGTCCAGAATTAAATACTTGTCCACTTCCGGTACGTTCTAAATGGATTCGTGAATTGTACCCGTCAGTGGAATTGCTCGAAGCCTGGGATGGCCCTAGCGAAACGGGACTGGACCCGGTCATCACCGCCATACACGATGCTTACTTAAAGAGCCGGTTCGCTGGACGGGGTGTGACCCACTTTTATAGTAGCGAGCCATATGGAGAACACGTATGCTTGGCTTTGAATGCGATCGATCGCCGTGTCGATGTTTCTCGCGACAAGTTTCCTATTTCAGGAACGGCTATTCGAGAATCGCCGTTTGAATCTCGCCGGTTTTTGCACGATCGGGTCTATCGCGATCTGGTAACGCATGTCGTTTTACTCGGAGCACCCTCGACAGGCAAAACAACGCTGGCTGAGCAGATGGCTAAACGACACGAAACGGTTTGGATGCCAGAATATGGTCGTGAATACTGGGAACAACATCAAATCGCGAGACGCCTATCAGAGCACCAATTACTTGAGATAGCGGTTGGTCATCGAGCAAAAGAAGACCGGCTCGTTGCTGAAGCAAACCGCTTTTTCTTCATTGATACGGATGCAACGACGACATTACAATTCTCATACTACTATCATGGAACAGCCCAATCAGAACTGATACGAATGGCTAACGAAGCTCGCGACCGTTACGACTTATTCTTTTTGTGCGAACCTGACATTCCTTACGACGACACTTGGGATCGATCGGGAGACGTATCGCGTAAAACCATGCATCGTCGCATCGAAGCGGATCTTTTGACTCGCCGAATTCCATTCCATCGCCTTACTGGCAGCCTGGCCGATCGATGTCGAAAAATCGATTCGGTATTGTCAGCTTTTCGCAAGTTCGGTTAACAATTGCAGTGATGTCAATTGAACCGGCCATACTACCAACCATGCTGGCGACAAATATCGACTTGTTCGCGAATGTTGGTTTGAGTTACCGGTAGCATCGTTTATACTGCTTTAGCCGAATAAGGAGGTCATACTGAGCGAGACGACGAACCGTGCAATTGTAAAAACGGGCGACTTGAAACAACCTATCCAATTACTTTGCCAGAGGGTACGGAAATGGTTTTTGAACCCGCGTCGAGTCAGCGTGATGACGAAGCCAAGGAAGCGGCCCAACTCCGAATCTTTGCTTCCTTGACTCGATCTTATGAAACTGGGCAGACCGATTTGACTAAACGCCATAACGATTGGCAACCTTTGTTGATTGGCCGATCGCGGCTTCGGCAAGGCGCGCCTTTGAACTCCAGGCAATTTTCGCAGCACAGGTCTTAGTGGGTCTTAGGGCCGAACGAGTTGGCTACAATCAGGAACATGGCAATCACTGTATCAGCAACCGATTCACGTCGATGGACCGTCCATAGGAGACCTTTGCATGTTGCCGCGGATCAACGAGAAACTCTTGCGCGCGAAGGAACGGGTTCGAGCCAAGCGAAAGCTAGAGGCCATGTTGGCGGAGGCCCAGCGCCAAGTTCAGGAGGAGCAACAGCGTTGCTTCAAACATAGGCAGTTGCTTGATAGCGAGCAAGCCAATGTGGAAAACCTCGAAGGGGTTAGCCTTATTTCGCTCTTCTTCACAATCCTCGGCACGAAGAGTGAGCGGTTGGAAAAGGTAAACCAGGAGTATCTTACTGCCAAGTTCAAACACGCGGAGGCCGTCGAAGCTGTTAAGTTTGCGCAGATGGAATTCGATCGATTGAAACAGAGACTAATTGAGTTTCGAGATGCCGATAGCGAGTATGCGCGGTTGGTTGAGGAGAAGCACAGGCTCCTCGTCGAGACACGAGATCAGCGGGCCGAAGACTTGTGTGGCCTAGTCGAACGACTTGTGGATCTTGGCGCTGACAGCTTGGAACTTCAAGAGGCGATTCAGGCCGGTACGGCAGCTCTAGAATCTCTTGAGCGAGTTCGCGCAGAACTTCGGTCTGCGGAGGACGTGGAGACATCGGATGAGCTAGGAGACGCTTTCCAAGCTACGAAAGCAATGCTTTCAAGAATCGACACGGCGAGTCAGTATGCCCACGCTGCCCAGCGGCTCCTTCGCAAATTTCAAGAGGAACTGGCCGATGCGAGCCTGCGCCTCCATGTCGCCGTTCACGTCGATGGGTTTTCGACCTTCGCCGAGTCCTTTTTCGCCGGGTTGATTTCTGACTGGGTTGTTAAGTCGAAGATCCGGGCAGCAGCGTCGGCCTGTGGCACTACGATCGCGGCAGTTGGTGCGACGCTTGCCGAGTGCCAAAGGCAACTGGCCGAAGTGGAACGGAATACTGAGGCTGTGACCGAGCAGCGCCTGCATATCATTGAGGATGCGTAAATGCGATTTGAACTGCAAGCCAAACGCTATACCTAACTCATAGGGAGGTCTCGCTGTGCAAAAACTAGATCAAGTGAAGACGACTATTGGCGGATTGGAGTTTTGGATGCGTGCATCCGGGGCCATTTGAGTTCGGTGGTTTACTAATTGCTAGTGGTCGCTGGTCTATGATTAATAGGTCTACGACGTGCGGTCGCGAAGTCGCACCTCTAAGCGAGTCGGCTAAGGAAAACTTGCTGCACGAATTCGCGTGCAGTTTGCAATGCGTCAACATCGATGTCGTAGACTTCTTTATCCGTTGCTGTGTCGATTCGTTTTCGAGCAAGCTTATTCTCGATGACCAGTATTTCTCGCAAGGCAATTGGGCAATTTGGAACATCTGATAAACGGACGGCCGGTCCGTCACCTTTTTGCTCACTTATAAGCAGATTTGCTCCCGGCCCAATTTGCGAAAACTCTCGGTCTGCTTCAGAAAACCAATGCCTTCCGAAAAAGAAGCAATATTGAATTCGCTCATCGCCCTGTCTAAAGTTCGCCCAGAAAAACCAAGTCTTGCCTGCGGAACCGCCCGATCGCAGCGTTTCCCAGGTTGGCTGGTCGATAATGTCAAATGGACGCACTTGTACTTCAACACTACCATCGGACGCATTCGTGATTTGCGTTGCACATCTCTCGAAGGCGTCTTTGACTTGTTCCATTTGTCGAACCCAACGTAGGTACTCAAGCTGCCGTTTCTCATCGACTCGAGCGTTCGTTTCTCCGACGATGTTCGCGGCCCAATCTTTGAGCTCATCTACTTCGCGTTGAGCATTGACGTATATCTGGAGCGTTCGGCTCAGTGAACGCGTGATTAGCTGAGCAAGCGGATCGAATTTTCCATCGTCCGCGTCGGTCAACGTGTTGTAATACTCAGTGCGATCCTCATGCCGAATAACGGCCGCAGTGAAACGATTACCGAAAAGAACGAGGTCTTGCCAAAGTCTCGCCATACGTCCGTTGCCATCCATGAACGGGTGGAGACGTGCGATAGCCCAATGCGTCCAGGTTGCCAATTTGAGCGGTTCGCAGTCTTGCGATCCAGCTAGCTGATTCGAGAACGATTGCAATAGTTCATCTAGCTTCTCGGGACGAGGCGGTTGGCGTTTCGCACCAGTTATCATCACCCGCTCACTACGAATTGTTCCCGCACCATATTCTAGTACGTCGGTCATCAGTGTTCGGTGAATTCGGGTTAGGTTTTCAAGCAACGCCCAAGTCGTTCTGTCGGAAACCAACGACTGTAACTGCTCGATCGCCATTCCAAGATTCAAGACTTCAGTTGCTTCACGTTTCTTACCAACATCGACAATACTACCTGTATCCAGAATGCGTTTTGTCTCACGCAACGTCAAAGTGTTGCCCTCAATCGCGTTGCTGTTATAGACGCATTCGCCAAGCAGATTTTTTTGAATTTTCTCGATAACTTCAGTTGGCAATGGACGACGATTATTCACTTGAAACGCAAGGGCAGTTGCGTCGGCAATCAATTCAATAGTAACCTGATTGAACGTAATTTGATCGAGACTAATAAACTCCATGAAATCACTCTAATGCAAAAATGCCTTTAACCATTGAAAAAGTCCTAATCGCAGGGTACTTTTACAAACACTGGTTAGAGACCATCGGTTCGATTCGATCGACTACAGCTGCTCTGCTGCGACGAAAAAAACGCTGCGAACGATACTTAATTGTAGCTATTGAAGTCTTAAACCGCGACCCCAATAATGCGGGACCAGCGGTGCTTGAACGCAAGGTTGACTTGAATGCTGTATGTAGCCAGCTGAAAGCGGTTCCGTTAAGTCTGTCAGACGTTTTGGCTGGAATTCGTCTGCCCGACTTTGGTGTGGTATAATTAAGCTATGAATACGACAATCCTCGACCGAATCATCGAACCTTTCGCCGAATGCCTCACGCAAGAGGCGGCGCGAAAAATCGTCGCACTAAAGGCTGACGATGAGATGCAGGAGCGTGTCGACGAACTTGCAGACAAGGCCAATGCGGGGTTACTCACTGAAGTCGAGCAGTCCGAATACGATCGGTACTTGGCTGCTTTCCACTTCGTGACGATTCTCCAGGCCCGAGCACGTCGACACATCCGGTCTTAGACATTCCATGGACGTTGCAACTCAAAGGCTAGTGCGAAGTCGCGCGGGCAATCGATGTGAGTACTGTCACCTACCACAGGATGCGGCTCCCTTCCTGAGGTTTCACATTGAGCACATTCAGGCCAAGCAGCACGTCCAGGATGATTCCGTGGAAAATCTCGCTTTGGCGTGTCCCGATTGCAATCGTTACAAGGGTCCAAATCTCACCACGCTCGATCCGCAGACCCGAGAAATCGTTTTGCTATTCCATCCACGGAAGGATAAATGGGACAATCACTTTGAATTCCAAGGTTACTTCGTTCGCGGAATTACACCGGTAGGCATTGCTACGGAGCGCCTATTGAATTTCAATTTGGATGATCGTTTGGAGTTGCGAGCTGAAATCCACAATGCCGAGTAGTGGATAGGGCTATCCGGCATTGATGCTGACCGAAACAAGTTTTCTTCGGAACCCCAACTATCACCAATTTACCGATACTCCCTAGGTGCCATACAGTGAACTGCTACACGGCTCAGCTGAACAATTTCACCTTAGCAGAACCGGATGACGTGGTGGAACGCATCGACGAACCGGTACGTCAGTTTATTGGTATGCAACTCTTCAACTCTGCGACTGGATAGTTGAATGCGTCTCTTACAATTGCGAGCAACGACTTGGAAATCTGCGTTTGGTTACGCATTGCTCCTTTCTGTCCTAGCGATTCTTCTTGCTATTACTTACCGGATCGGTACCTCAGTTCCAGTTTTGCGACAACAACACGCTTGGTTGCACTGTTGGGCTTTGCATGACTTCCCATGCGAACGAGTCTCGATTGAACTGGCTTCCAAGCCGGGTAAGTTCCGCGTATTGGATTACAACTTCAGTACGAAGAAGCTTGAAATCAGTTTAAGCGAAAACAGGCGTTCATCGCTTTTCCATGACAAAGACAGACGCTTTGAGATTGCGCGTGCGCCTTCCAAATACAGCTTTAGCGAAGCGATAGAGCGAATTACAAAAGGCGAACGCATTTTAGCGGAACGGCTCGCAAAAAAAATCGACGAAGCAGGAAATGTTGTGTCAACCGCTCAATTCTCGATGGATTCTGGCCGCCAGGATGAGCCAGTTGTTCTTGCGAAGCAGTTTGCCGTCTCCATCGACCACGATCAAGTCTACGTCGTCGATATTGCGTCGAAGGAAAAAGCAACAAAGAAGTTTCCGTTTCCTTGCGAGGAGAAGAATTTTCTTGGGCGAGTAACTATCGACAGAAATCATTTTGGAAGAATGCGAAAAGTGGGAGAGACAAGCGAATTGGACCTGTTTGAAGTACTTCCCGATGGAGAAGTAACCAAAATCAAAACATGGGCTTTTGTTAGAAAGAAAGATTTCGTCGTACCAGGTTTGGGTAGCCCAGATTCTAGCAGTAGGCAGCGAGTGATTTCTTTTCGAGACAGGATCTATTCACCGTCTGCAATCGCTAACGAAATCGAGGTGCGCACAGTATCGGGTGAATGGATCTCCAGCTTTTCAGTTCCAGGACTCGATTTGGCAACTGGGAACTGGGATTGGCATCAAAACGGAAACTTCATCTCTTGGGAGGAAAAGAATGGGGAGTTTTCTTACTTTGACATCGAGAAACAGGTACCGTTGAATCTACCGACATCCGTCGCCCTGACATCATTCCAAGCGGGCCTAGCAATCGTAGGCCACAACGATCTCATTCTGTTACCCGGTTTTGCGGACGCGACGACTTTGGTACCGCAGATACTCATCGCAAGTCGTTCAACTGGTCAAATCGTAGCGCAATGGCCGCAACGCCCAAGTCGAAACTACTCGCTCATTGAAAACGGCAATGAATCACAAATTCTGGAGAGCGGTTACGAATGGGGATTGAGTTTTGTCAAATGCAATATTTTTGATGGGACTGTTGTCGAAGCTCACTATCCGCTGTGGCATTGGTTTGTTTGGACTCTTTTGACCGCCATTGCAGTGATCGCTTGGTCCATTGCGTGGCTATTCTATTCAGCTAGAAACGGCGGAGTCGCTTGGATGGATATCGCACTGGTTTCGACTGTGCTCATCGGAGTCGCGGCGTGGAGGCTTTACTCCGCTAGCCAACCTTATTCCATTTCGCGGTTGCCCTATGAGTATGGCGGCGGTGTTTTTGCAGGCCTGATGGCTGTGGCATGCATGCAAGTTGCTGGAGCGAAAAGAAGCATTATCAAGATAACCGCCGTATGTGTTGTGTTCGCGTTAGGACATTTGCTCTTGGCAAACTTGCTCAACGAAAAGATCTATCGTTCACCATCCAAACGAATGTGGTCAACTGTGATTCACGATCCTGATCACCGTCACGTCGCGATGAGCACCCTTGCAACTATGACCTTGATGACTCTAACGGCTTGTTTCGTCCTCTTTGCAGTTGGCTTCCGCTCAAGATGCTTGGCAAATCGAGAAAAAACTGCTCATGGGCGATCATTTCAGTTTTCCATTCGCGAGTTCCTGTGGTTAATCGTCCTTGTTGCACTCATTAGCCAGCCCTTGAGCATTTCCAATTGGAGTTTTCTCGCATTTCGCAGAGTCCCCTGGTGGGACGTCCTTGCGTGCTCCGCAGTGGCTACTGCGGCTATCTCCATGTCTCTGGCACTCGCGTTGTCGACGAACAAAAAAGTCAACTGTATCGGCTGGGTATTGGCTTTCGCCCATTTGATTGCCTTGCTTTGCGAGTTCTCCTATGATTTCGCCATCGGGCACCCTGTGATGATACCTGCATGGCGGGTTGGACGAGCTGTCATGGCTGCTGCCGTAACAGCTTTTGTTTTCGCAGATCGAATCCTGTCTCTCCGTCAAGTCAGCGGATGTCATAACGCATCGGAAGGCAGGTGCTAGGCTGAACGTAACGATCCACTGAGATAAACTCAGCGGCTTTGGACGGGTGTAGAACAAATGCAGTTACTAACTAAGAATCGCAGAAATCGGCTTGCCGTCGTGGGCCACCCTGAATGGACGGCCCGTCGGCGAAATAACGATTTCTTCCAACGATAGCCCCAGCAATTTTGCAATCGTCGCATTGAAGTCGGCTGGAGAAACGCCATCTTGATCGACACCGAATCCGGCGGCATCCGAAGCGCCATAAAACTGTCCGCCCCGAACTCCCGCGCCAGCTAACATCGAGGAAAACACCGCTGGATGGTGATCGCGGCCGACGTTGTAGTTGATCGCCGGCGAACGACCGAACTCCGTTGTCAACACGATCAACGTGTCTTGCAGTAATCCTCGTTCCGACAAATCCTTTAACAAATTCCCAACCGCTTTGTCCATCATGGCCGCGCGTGCAGGGAGGGTGTTTCCATTGAAGATGGCTGTGTGCATATCCCATCCGCCACAGGTCACTTCCACACAGCGAACGTTGTTCTCAATCAAGCGCCTCGCCAAAAGACAACCTTGACCGAACGCATCCCGACCATAGCGATCGCGATCTTCATTCTTTTCTTTATTGAGGTCAAATGCGATCAACTCGTCGCTCGCTAGCAACGCTGTGGCCTCTAAATAAAGATCCGTATAAGTCTTAACGCCATGGTCCTTATACTTCTTTTGAAACTTGCTATCGAATCGATTGATCAGTTCGATACGCTTATCAAACGATTTGTCGGTCAAGTACGCGGGAGGCTTTGTGTTTTCAAGACCACGATTTGGATCTGCAATCGGCAGTGGGCTCAACGAGGGATCAAAGAAGCCTGGCCCAGGGTGCTGACCAGACGGACTGATCATAACCGTATCCGGTAACGACTTGCTCTTCCGTCCCAAGAGCTTTTGCATCCATGGACCAATCGATGGGTGACGTTCCGTTGCGATGGCTTCGTAGCTGGTTCGCATCAAGTATTCGCCAGCCTCGTGATCACCGGTCTGGGTGTTCATGGAGCGAATAACCGCCAACTTGTCAAATTGAGAGGCGAGCACCGGCAAATGTTGACTAATCTGACAGCCTGTTACCGAGGTGGCGATCCCTTTTGTCGATCCTTGATTCTCATGCCCGGGCTTCAAGTCGAATGTGTCGATGTGACTCATGCCGCCAGCCATAAACAGATAAATGATTCGTTTGGCTTTACCCGGGCTAGATTTTTCAGCGGCCACCACCGCGTTGTCCAGACGAGGGAAGAGGCTGACTCCCAGCGAAGCAAATGCGGCCGAGCTCAAAAAGCGACGGCGATCCTGCGAATCCAACATGCGTACTGAATCTTTCATAATGGTTTTGTCCTTACTGAATGAAGAGGAATTCGCGAGTGTTCAAAAGAGACCATACCACGTTACCATACCCGACAGGGCCATCATCTTTGACTTCGCCAACAGCCAAAGCCAACTCGTCTGCATCGGGCGGACGGTTCAAGATGGTCAAAAACACGGTTCGTATCCCCTCATGGATCGTCTTCTTGCGAATGATGCTATTGTAAATCGTCGAATCCTTTTCAAGAAGCTTGTGCGACATAGGACCATTGAACATCATCAAGATCTGTGGCACTGATCCTGACTTGCTAGAATTCGAAATCAGTTCGCGATCCGACTGACCAAAAAGCCGGATGAAGTGATCAGGCGGAAGAGGAGACGGCAACTCCGACGCGCGAGCCATGAACTGGCCCTTGAATTGGAATTTGCTCTTGTTGGCATTCGCCTGATTGTCGACTTTGCCACCTTCGCGTTCGGCGCGCACGACGTCAATCGCTTTCGCTTTCGTCAGATCCAGCTTAACCACTTGAGTGCGAAGGCTAGCTGGTTGTTCTCGATACTCGATTGAATCTGCGGTGAGAGTCAAGAACGAATCCCACACTTGCTCCGCCGTCATTCGGCGAAGCACAGGGCCAGGGAAATGGTATTGCACTTCGGAGACAAGTTCCGTCCCACTTGCTTCGCGTTGATACACTTCCGTATGCATGAGGATTCGGATGTACTCCTTCATGTCGAAACCGAGTCGCTTCATTTCCGACTCGAGGAAGTCCATCAATTCTGGATTCTCTGCGACAGTGGAGTCCATCATATCGTCGACAGGTTCAATCTGTCCGACGCCAAAGAGTTTCTTCCACAAGCGGTTGGCAATCGTTTTTGCAAAGCGAGGATTTTCTTTATTGACAAGCCAGCGGGCAAAGGCTTTCCGAGGTGCTTCTCCTTTTTTGATCTCGACCGGTTTTCCGAAAATGGTCTTTGGCTCGACAATTGTGCCGGGTTTGGCATCGTCGTAGGCGTAGTCCTTTGGCAACCGTATCTTGGCATTGATGTCATCATTTAGGATCGTCATGTTGTTGCTAATCATGCGATCGAAAACGTAACCGTTGTTCCGACGATCTTCTTCCTCCTGTTCGATCACGTTGTACTCGGCACGCAAACGGATGGCTGGGTCTTCGGAGAAGAATCGTTTATCGCCACCATTGGTGCGGTTTTTCGTTCCGAAGGTAAAGGCTGCCATTTCGTAAAACTCTTTTTGCGTCCAGCGATCAAAGGGATGGTTGTGGCACTGAGCACAACCGATTCGGGTGCCCAGGAAAATCCGAACGGTATTGTTCATGATGTCCAATGGCATACCTGGATCTCGTTGCATGTAACCGGAAGCAGGGTTATCCCAAACTAGCCCTTCCGCGCTGAGCATTTCGTAGGACATTCGATTCCATGTTTTATTCTCAGCCAGCGACTGCTTGATCCATTGTCGGTATGGCTCGCCTCGAACACTGTTGTTCAACGAATCACGATATCGGAGAATGTCGACCCAGTAGTTAAAGAAGTGACTTGAGTAGCCTTCGCTGCTCAAAAGCTCGTCGATCAGTTTGGAGCGTTTGTCCGGATCGGTCGAGATAATGAACTTGTTGAGATCTCGCAAGTTTGGGATCGAGCCAGTGGCGTCCAAATAAACTCGACGCACAAATTGATAGTCATTCAATGCAGCGTTTGGTTTCGTTTTGTACTTTGCGTAGTTGACGTTGACCAAACTATCGATCTTCTTAGCGGAAGCCAGAGTTTGTGGAAGCTTGGCTGTGTCGACTGGATTTGGCTTGGCCACAAACTTAGGAATAGGTGGCTCGATCTTTTTCTCACTCTTTTTCTCACTCTTCTTCTTTTCCACTACTTTGGCGGGAGTTAGCTCTTTGACTTTGACCAAGTCTTCTTGCAGTTGCTCTGTATTTCCAAGCTTCTTGTTGGCCTTGTATCGACCTTGGTATGCAGCCACCATGTTGGGACTGAGTTCGATTGCTCGGCTGAAATCGCTCAGCGCTTTTTCCTCTTCTTTTTGTTCAAAAAGCAAATTGCCACGCTCGCAATAGACGTTCGGATCTTCGCCAGCGGCAATTGCCAAGTCCAACGACTTGAGCGCGCCGGAGTTGTTGCCTAGTACCTTGAAGATTTTGCTGCGAATGAAATGGGCTTGCGCGTTCCGTGGGTTGACGTTGAGGGCCGCATCGAGGTCCGCATTGGCACGTACATAATCTTTGTTCGCAGCAAATACTACGGCGCGATCACAGAGCGCCTCAGGAAGGTTTGGGTCGATCTTGAAGGCTTGCTCCAAATCTTTTTTTGAAGATACAACATCTTTTTTTGCCAAGTAGGCGACCGCGCTGCGTTCGTAAGCCAAAGCGTTCTTCCCATCGAGTTCGATGGCTTTCTTTTGATCTGCAATCGACTGGCCGAAATTCTGTTTTAGTGTGTAGACATGCCCTCGCAAACTGTACGCATCCGAGTTCTTAGGATCGATTTGGATGACACGGTTTAAGCTGCTAATGGATCGATCGAACTCTACCCGCGCAATGTAGGCTCGAGCTCGGTTGAAATGGCATCCGACGTGGTCGGATTTTTCAAGCGTCCCCAGATAAGCGCTGTTGATCGCCTTTAAGAACATCCCCTGCTCGTACAAGGCGCGCGATCGAAATGCGTAAGCGTCAGCCCGCGAAACAAGCGAGTACTCATCGCGTCCAGGGAGTTCAAGGCCAGCGTCGAATTCAGTGACGGCACCAGCGAAATCCCCTTTGCCCAAAAGCACTCGTCCTCGGATGACGTTGGCTGCCATCGACTTGTCATTGATGGCGAGAATTTGTTGACAAAGCACGTTAGCTTGATCCCATGCCTTGTTTGCAAAAAGCTGTTCTGCCTGGGACTGCAACGCTTCGATCTGAACTTGCTTGGGATCCTTTTCTTTGACCGGTCCCGAGCCGGGCGACTGGAAAGCCATGGTCTGGATCCGAGTCGCACTACCGAATCCCAAAAGCAAACATAATGTGAGAATTCGCCATTTCCCAACCGGGTAACTCGAAAATTCCATATTTACTCACGACTCAGATTAGAGGACGGTAATCGAAACACTTGTCCATTATGCAATGCTAGGCCAAAAATCGCTATCCGGTACATGCTATGATCTTGAAGTGCAAGCAATTTTTGTCCTGTGCTGCTTTCTCTGTTTTTGAACGACTAATTTCCAATGGCAATTCAATGGTTTCCTGGCCACATGCATGAGGCGCATCTAGCGATTCAAGCGTCGATGCCAAAAACGGATGTGGTCATCGAAGTGCTGGACGCCCGCATCCCTTTCTCAAGTCAAAACCCGATGTTGGAGGAACTTAGAGGCAGCAAGCCATGCCTCAAAGTACTCACCAAGAGCGATCTCGCAGATGAGGCGCTGACATTGGCTTGGCAAGAGCACTTAGAGCAGACGCCGGGTGTTCGCGTTAGAATCGCCACAACGGACGACATATCCACCATTCGATCTTTGAAATACGCTGCTGCTCGATTGGTACCGCACCGCGAAGGAAAAACGGTCAATGCGATGATCGTGGGCATTCCCAACGTCGGCAAATCGACGCTGATCAATATCATGGCGGGGAGAAAGATTGCCAAAACCGGCAATACACCAGCAGTTACGAGGCAGCAACAAAAGATCGATATTGGAGATGGGGTCACATTGTGTGACACACCGGGCATGCTTTGGCATAATGTTCAAAACGTAAACAGCGGATATCGTCTGGCATTAGTTGGGTCGATCCAGGAGACAGCCATGGATTATGCGGACGTTGCGTTCTTTGGTGCCCGTTTTATGTCCGTGCACTACTCCGAACGGCTCAAGGAGCGCTACGACTTCGGAGCATGCTTGCCTTCAGCCGAAATAGCTCTGATTGAAGAAATTGGGCGAAAGCGTGGTTGTCTTAGTAAGAACCAAACGATCGATCTCGACAGGGCATCAAAGATCTTTGTACTTGAGCTTCGTACAGGAGTACTCGGACGATTAACTTACGAAACACCAGCAATGATGGAGCAAGAGATAGTAACTACCGCAATTGCTTTGAAGGAAAAGGCTGAACGCTCCATTGAGAAAGCCGAGAAGCAGCTAAAACGATTTCGTGACAAACAACGTGCCCAGAAGAAGGCGCGAGAGATGAGACAGCATTTTGTCCGGACCAGAAGATTGCTATCAGGCTGGCTTGTAGCGTGTATTTTAACGATTTCATTCAAACTCGAACGACCATTTCTAGGTTGCTGTACTAGTGCATTGCGACAGCTAAGATTTAGGGTTTGATAGTAGTGGACGAGGCGACGAGTCCCTGCGATTTGCGTCGCATACGG
>JAYTVL010000197.1:0-1943 GCA_043744075.1 Pirellula sp.
GTGCCCACAAGTTGATATCGTAAGACAGAAATACCAACTAGGCCAGAAGAAGCATGTCTCGATCACAGTGGCTCGTAGGCGAAGCGGTTTAGTTCAACGGCGGCGATCACCCAGTCGCCGCCATTAAACTATGATTCAAAATCGCGGCCGACCGGCGACTTGGATGGATCGCTTTGTTCTGTTGCGATTGTCGCGGTTTGTAAGTGTGCCGCAAGCAATTCCCTAACGGCACAAACGGTCAACGGCGGATTGTTCAAGTGTATGATGGCGTGGCAATTAGGGCAAACGGGTACAAGATCATTGATTGGGTCAATTGCGTATGACCCGCCAATTTCCGCGATCGGTTTGAGATGGTGAACGTGGATGAACGCATCTGCGATCGGGCCATACGCATTGGATAAAATAAGGTCGCAGCAGGCACAAGTGTAACCGTGAGTTTCCAAGCATTTTTTGCGAGCCGATGGATTTCGCTCGTAGGCATTTATAACGATTTGCCGACCAAGGCCCTCGATGTACACAGGACACGCGGCCAATTCTTCGGGCAAACGAGATTGGCGGGCAGAATCACGAGATTTCCAAAGTTGTTCGACAATATTAGCGATGTCGGTTGGGATTAAGATTCCGGACGATTGTGAGCGCCAGTGAAAGGTGTCGAGCGGGGATTGATCCAGTTCAAGGATTGGAATGATCGGTTCTTCCGTTATCGCGTCGAAACGGACTTTGACGTAGATTGTTGTGTCGCCGTTGGAAGCACGCTGTTTGTCCCAGTGCGCATCATCATAGGCGGAAGATGTGATGTGACCAGACGCAACAATGCCACGTGGATCGGAACCGAGTCGGATCAGGTAAAAGCGGTCGCCGATGTTTATGTCTCGTCGATTGCCGCAGCTCCAATGGTCGTCGGAGTAACCTTGTTGCGCAACTTGGTTGATCGAGTCGTGAAGGTAGTTCCACGGCCATTGCGTTGGGTTCCAAGTTAGAAGGAAAGCGCGCATGGTTTTAGCAACAGAACTTGTTTATATACCCGGTTGGGTTCAGATATTCCTTGATTGTTCCAAAATATCCCCTGTCTGTCAATCAATTATCCCATGTTGGCAAATTTATATCCCCTGTTTTTCTGCCGCCAGCCAACAAGGGATATTTCTTTTATCCCTTGTGGATAGGCCATGTGGACAACCGAAGAGCCCCCCCTTCGTGGCCGGTGCAAAACGCATATTTTATGGTTCGGGTAGTTGACTGGCTCTAGAGTTGTTGATTATAAAATGATTCCGTTCATTTCTTTCGTCGAACGGATGTGTCGAGCGATCAACGCTTATGACCGCGCGGGTTGTACATAGGATAGGCACATAGGAGGTTGCATTATGAATTCTCAACGCAGTTCCTTTGTCGAGGACAGGGACGAAAAGTATGCTCATCTCTGGTTCGCGAGCTTCCGCAAATTTCACAACATCCCCGATAACGATTCGCAGCAGTGGGATTTTAATAATGATCATGTCAAAACTTTCCTA
Source organism: Pirellula sp. (assembly GCA_043744075.1). GTDB lineage: Bacteria > Planctomycetota > Planctomycetia > Pirellulales > Pirellulaceae > JBKCUI01. The sequence continues at coordinate 1,509 of JAYTVL010000197.1, forward strand.
CGTGATAAACTCGCAAAAAAAATGCCGACTTGGAAACGGCTAAAGATCGTTCATGGACTGATCTGGTACCGAAATCATGTTCGCCGTTCGCGGACTCCACGCTTAGAAGATTTGCGAGCCATCTTGCAAGAGGCCGTTATCGATGAAAATTTCGAGCAGCAAGATCGAACGATCGAAGAGGCTGTGGGCAAGATTGATCCTAAGGAACCAGACGTCATTCAAGCAATGCGGCGTGCATTGCGGTTGAACAAGAAAGAGCGGAACACGGAAAAGGCATACGTGGGTAAGGTCCGCGCATTTATGGCAGACTGTGGCTTAAAAAGCATGGCTGACTTTGAGTCGATTGGGGCCTCGGACGTCGAAGCTCATTTGACGGATCTGGTTGTCGATGGTGACATTGCGGTTTCCACTCAGAATCAAGCCTTCTCGGCGCTA
>JAYTVL010000198.1:0-6238 GCA_043744075.1 Pirellula sp.
TAGCCAACTCGTGCCGCTTGGTGAATAAGATTCGTAGGCTAGAAGCCAAAACAGACCGAATCGAAAGACCTCCGTGACCTTGCGTCACGGGTGAATCAGCTTCGTTAGCTAAAGAAACTTGCGTTCCAGTCGGACAAGCGGGCTGGGGACGAGGGAGCGGGTAAGATCGATTCTAGCTGTCAAACTTTTGCTCCAGTTGGACAAGCCAACTGGGGGAAAGGCAATATTTTTGGAATAAAAACGACTTGTCAATAACCCGTGTCAATACCGAATTCCTTACAGCCCAGGCTAACGCCTTTCGGCTAACAATGCGCCTAATAATCGTTCTAGCTTGCCTGGTGTGCTCGTGTTTTTTTTTCCTCGCCAGCCCGACGATGGCATCCGAACCCTCGTCGTCGCAAGCCGAGCAAAACGCAACTCCCAAATCAAAACACTGGTCATTTGAACCCTTGCCTGAAAAAATCGCGATTCCATCGGTATTGAAAAACATTCCACCGTCGCCCGTGCGAAATCCAATCGACGCATTTGTCGCTTACAAACCCCAATTGGGTTCTTTTTCTATTAACCCTGCGGCAGATCGAGCGACACTTGCTCGACGTGCCAGTTTAGCGCTGACGGGCGGATTAACGGATGCGGAATTGGTGCAACATTTTGTTCAGTCAAAAGACGCAAATGCTTACGAAGATTTCGTCGAGAGCCTGCTAGCTTCGCCGAAATTTGGTGAACAGGTCGCAACGAAATGGATCACGCTGACGCATTATGCCGAGACGCTTGGACTCCAAAACGATCAAGTTCGAGACGTGTTTCCCTATCGCGGTTGGTTGGTTACTGCAATCAATCAAGACTTACCCTACGACCAATTCATCTCATGGCAACTGGCTGGTGACATGCTGCCCAACGCCTCCGCAAACCAGCGACGCGCCACCTCGTTCAGTCGTAACCATCAACAGACTAACGAGGGGAGCCGCGCCGACAATGAGCAAATCAATCAGTACATGGCCGATCGCGTCGAGAAGCTTGGAACTGCTATCACGGGGCTATCACTCCAGTGCTCACCGGCGTCTTGTGATTTGCTTGATAACCTTGACTCTAGCGGAATCATTGCTTCCTCGACGGACTCCTTGCCAAGGCCATTGGTGCTGAAGCTCGACAATGTCCATCGGCAGAAAATTGAGATGCTTGAAAAAGCCATGTCGTCTATACAACAGGCCTATTCCGATGAAGTAAGAAAGTTAGAGAAATCCGACACAGTTGAGAATTGGTATGGCTCGCTGGATGCTTGGCCGCAACCTGATGATCGATGGCTATCGGCTGAGTTTTTTTTCGACGAACCAAAAACCAAGCCAACGGCAGAATTCGTTAATCGAGTTCACGCCGATCAGCCTGGATTTAGCGAAGGAACCATTCAGTGGCAAAAGGATGGGGAACACTCCGCTGTTATGCTTGACGGAGTCAATTCACTGGTCTTTCCAAAAGCGGGGGTGTTTTCCAGAACTCAAGAATTCACGATTTCCTTCGGCCTAAAAGTGCCAAAGCTTTTTGATCGAGCAGTAGTCCTTCACCGGTCCGATGCTTGGTCAGAAGGGGCTCTGAGAGGGTATCAACTAATTATCGACGATGGGCATTTCTGTTTTGATCTTGTTCACCATTGGCCATCGAGCGCGATTCGCATACGATGTTCAGAACCGGTCCGGTTAAATCATTGGCTGCAGATCGCGTTAGTCTATGGTGGGACTAACCGAGCCGAGGATACCCATCTATACATCGACGGCAAACGAGCACCTGTTGAAATCATCCGCAATTCGCTGCGCAAAGATTTTCTGAACGAGCGAGTTGATGTCACATTGTGCATTGGTGCTCGCAAAGGTGACCTAGGGCTCACTGGAGGGCTGGTGGATGACCTGCAAGTATACGACACAGCCTTGACCGCTATTGAGATTGCTGGGTTGGCGACGGATGAGCCGTGGCTAACATGGCCCGAACTCTCCTCCGCAACGCAGGCACTCTGGCGTGAACACTATGCGCGACGAATGGATCCGCATTGCAAGTATCACATTGAGAGCTTTCAACACTATTTCAAATCGTTGAGCGAGGCCGTAGAGAATGCTCGTGAAATGGTGGTCGTAAATCAGGCGTTGCTGAGCGATGGCGACACTATGCCAACGAATCGCTTAGAGTTAGCGAGATGGTTAACTAATAACAGACATCCTTTGACAGCCAGAGTCGCCGTGAATCAAATATGGCGTCAGATGTTTGGACGCGGTTTAGTCGTCACTGCCGAAGATTTTGGAGTCGAGGGGCAACCGCCAACCCATCCCGAACTGCTGGATTACCTCGCAAGAGAATTGGTGCGATCCGGATGGAGTCGCAAATCAATTTTTAGATCGATTGCGACCTCGCAAGTGTTTATGAGCAGTCACATTTCGGACTAGAACAATCACGACGATGCCACAACAGCGGATGCACGTTTTTTCGGAAGCCCATATCTCTACAGCAATATGGCTAACTCAATTGCGCTGGGTCGCTGTTGCTGGCCAATTGCTCGTGATCGGCTACGTATGGTTTGCTCTTCTGGTACCACTACCCATCATCGAATTGCTATTGCTTGTAACCGGAACGGCAATCAGTAACACAATCCTTTGGTTATGGGCGAAGAGACTAAAGCGATCTTCATTTTCTTCGGTCCAAGCTGAGACTGGTGAGATCGTCGATCCGATTGGATACAAGGATGATACAATAGGAAGTCGCGCGATAGGGATGTTGATTGGAATAGACGTCTTGACGTTGACAGCCCTTCTTTACTTCTCCGGTGGCGCTGCGAATCCATTCGTCTTGTTTTATTTCGCAAACATCGCAATCGCAGGAATGATCCTGCCGCGAATATGGGCTTGGAGTATCCCACTCGCATCGATTCTAGGTGGATTTCTACTGTTGAACCGGGCTTATCCGTTAGAGGTTTTTGATGGTTCGCCGTTGGCGCACGACGTTTCTTGGGGAGTGACCAAGTACGCATTCTTTATTGCGTTCTCGACATGTTGCTGTGTGATTACGTATTTTGTATCCATGCTGACGATGGAGCTTCGACAACGTGAAGTGCAATTGGCAATTGTTGAAAAGGAGCGAGAAAGATCGCAACGACTGGAGGCTTTGGCAACGCTCGCAGCTGGCGCAGGGCATGAATTGGCTTCTCCTCTCTCAACCATTGCGGTGGTCGCGAAAGAGCTGTCGCGAAACCTTGAGAAGATTGAGTCCACCCCCTCGATTCGCCGCGATGTCGAGTTGATTCGCGAGGAGCTCAATCGTTGCAAAGAAATCCTTCACCGAATGAAGAGTGGGGCAGGTGAAGCTGCTGCAGAGAATTTGCGACCGGTGTCGCTAAGCGAGGTTTTACGAGAAACCGTACAAGCGATGCGAGAGCCACAGAGGATCAACATTCAGATGTCAAACGCAATTGGCGACACTTTGGGAATCCTTCCCAAGCAAGCGTTGTCGCAGGCGTTGCGAAACCTGCTACAAAATGGCCTTGACGCTTCAAAACCGCAGCAATCGATCGACCTATATGTAACGGTAGAAAGCCAGATGCGCGAGAAAAAATCGTACAAGAGTTGGCGAATGACAATCACGGATCAAGGTTCTGGAATGACCGACGAAGTTCAGCGTCGTATTGGCGAACCATTTTTTACTACCAAAGAAGTTGGCCAAGGCATGGGGCTGGGAGTCTTTTTAACGCGCAATGTGATTCGAGGGTTAGGTGGCGAAATAGACTTCGAACCATCGCCTAGCGGTGGAACTATTTGCCGAGTGACGTTGCCAGTCTGATCTCGCACTTTTGCTCCGTTGTAAAGCGATCTTGTTATAATTGAGCGAACATATAGTAATATCGAAGCGTGTTTTCCCCCATGACTTTTACCATTTTGAATTGCCTGAAGCATATGAAAGTAAATGATGCCGGTACATAATTGGACGCGAGTGGATTCCGGGGTTTTCCACGACTTCCATCAAAGCTGGATCATCTCCATTCGCAATGTTCTCAACAGAGGCCTTCTGCCGGGTGATTACTATGCAATGGCGGAACAAGTCGCCGAAGGACCTATTCCAGATGTCGTGACTCTCGAGCGGGTAACATCCAGCGTCGATGCAGAGGTCCATTCCAATTCCACAGACATGGGCTCGACCGCACAAGAGGGGGTTGCTGTCCTCGAAACGCCTCCCAAGACGCGATTCAGTCACGAAGCCGATTTGGAGTTGTATGCCGGACGCGCAACGCACGTCGTAGTTCGCCATGCCAGCGGTGACCGAGTAGTGGGCTATATCGAAATTGTTTCGCCAGGAAACAAACACAGCGCCGTCGCAATAAAGTCGTTTGCGGACAAGCTCGCAAAGGGGATTCAATCCGGCTGCCATCTCTTGGTTATTGACCTGCACCCGCCCACTCCCCGCGATCCTCGAGGCATTCACGCTTACTTTTGGCAACAGCATTTTGGAGACGAGGCGGCACCAGGAGTCGACCAGCAGGCGCCGTTGGGTATGGCTGCTTATTGTTCATCTCACCGTCCGGTCGCATATTTCGAACCATTTGCAGTCGGCGATGCGCTCATCGACATGCCGATTTTCTTAACCGCTGATCGCTACATCAATGTACCGCTCGAATCATCCTACAATGAAGCCTGGCAAGGCGTACCGCGCCGATGGCGACAAGTGATTGAATAAATCGTTCAAACCGGCGTTGCGACATCTCAACATTGGGCACTTTGTTGCAATAAAACATCATAAGAATGATGCAAAACTCCAACTTCGATCGTTCGGTATCTTGGAAAATCGAATCGGATTGGGTTTCGTACTCGCGTTGAAAACACTATGAATTTCGCGAAAAATCACCGATTCTTGCTTCGCGAAGAGTGAGTGCATGAGCACGTCTAGAAAAACGGGAACGCCGTCTGCGATAAGGCAAAGGTAATAGCGGCAAGGGTTTGCTGCAAAGCTTTTTGCCTCTTCGTGCCATCCCAAACTTATGAAAATCCGAGCTCGGGTAGATTTGTCGAAACGATGGCGGTTCGTTTTTCTGGCCGCCTACCTAGCCCTGCTAGGCAGTTTCGCAATGGAGCAACTTTCTGCACAGTTAACGGAGACGAACCAGTGGCGCCGAACGGTTCGGGGGTGGGAGTATGCACATTCCATTCAGGCCAATTCCACACCGACTTTCACTTCCTCCAGTTCTGATGAACCATCAGCTATCAGTTCGATTCGTCAATGGCATCGCATTGTCTTACCGATAGCTATTAGTAGCTTCATCGTTACATTTGGCTGTTGGCTGCTAATTGCGATTCCTAATCGAGGAATTGTCCGACGATTGGGATAACGCTGTTATGTTGGATGCCGTCACCATCGACCGTAAATCGTGTTGACCAGCGCCGGGCTCGTGAACCCAAATGGTCCATCGCCAAAATCGTTGATTCCATGCTTCACTACGACGGCCAAATGCTGATCTCCACACAAATGAACCGCCTGGACTCGACGCAAATCCTTGAGCGCGAGGCTGCGTCCCGATTGAGGCCAACCGTTGCAGTCGAGGTCGGCTAAGAGCCGATCGTTTTGTTTGTCGTGCATGTGAACAGCGCCGCAAAATGCTGTCTGTGATAATACTGCTTTTACCGAAGCGTCCTTCCAATCGTTGCCCCATTCTCGGAGAAACCGATGTTGCCGATCGCCAAGCAATTGCAGGCCAGGTAGGTCGATCGACTTGGGATCGTAAGCAGGGTCATTGATGTGATCTGGACGCGGCCCCATCTTCGGTATCTTGCCCGCACGGCCGCGCTTGAATTTGCGGTCCTCCAAAATTGCAAAGTCGATACCACCGACTCGAAGGCGAGTAAAATAAACTGAAATGTTGCGATCAACAGGCGTTGGATCAACAGGGTCTGGCAGGTGCCACGTCTGTTGCCGTTGAACTAAGTTTACGTACTCCACCGGGTAGAAGTAACCACCGTCCGAGTTGCCGCTAAGTGTCGATCGCCGTCCGTTCTCGCCCCAAAGATTGCCGTGTCCGACATCATGATCATCGGTATAGAGTGCAAAAACGACAATTGGGTGGCACGCCCTGAGGTACGAAGGGCGTGTGAAGTGTCAATTGCGTTGTACCTCAAATTCACGCCCATCGCTACCGCTCTGAGAGGCTGTGATTCTATTGAATCCGAAGAAAGTACCCGTCACACTACGTGTGACGTTTTCTCAAAAATTA
>JAYTVL010000199.1:0-1940 GCA_043744075.1 Pirellula sp.
AACGGGGGAAGTTCGATCAATTCGAGAGATTTAGCGACCGACTTCAACTCAAAGCTCTTCCAGGTAAACCAATTAAATGTTGTTAGCGGACGAGTTTCAGTCGAGGAATTCGTCAACTGCTTTTCTTAGGCACTTCTTGCGTTACGTTGATGTTGGGAATTCGGCTGCACGTTTTAGGAGCGTGTCCCACTACTGTTCGGCACTCGACTTGCGTTGGCTGTGTTTTTGTGGGCGCGGACTAAACGAGGGGTGGATTTTAGTGGCAGCGGTGGGCGTAGCAAGAGTAACCTGCGGTATGGCAGGCCTTAGAATTTACCAACCGCGCAGCAGCGAACCGACTCGGTACGCGATGCGCGCAGAGCTGCTAGAGGGCCGATGGTTTCAGTTTTTCGATGTGTCGCTCGAGTTCGGCTAGCGATGCCCAGCCCATCATGTAGAAACAGATCATCTCGAACGTTCGCTTCGTCGGAGAGCGGCCGGTGTATAGCAAGATCAAAATGCACGCGATGATGGCGCAGTATACTTGAATTTCAACGCCTTGCTGCTTCGTGCTAAGCAAATGTCGACAACCAAGCAGGTGCTTGAACATCTTGAAAAATAGTTCGATCAACCACCTCAAAGAATATATATAAGCAATTAAATCAGCCGGCACATCGAGCATGTCGGTAACCAGTCGGATCGAACCATCGCTACTCGGGCCAGTGCTTGAGAGCTTGCGACCGCTTCGACGACCACGACTGGTGTGTGGCGTTCCTCGGACGATAACCAAGCGAACTGGATGATCGACGTTGCCACTTTTGCTAACGAAATGAATAGTTTGATCGCTGATGACGCCTGCTTCGATATCGGCTGGCGTAAGCACTTTAGACTCGATTACTTCGTAGTTGATCTTGTCTCGCACACGGCAAACGTAGCTACTGGACTTGGCATGAATGGCGTTCCAGAGCTTCCATTTTTGATAGCCGCGATCTGTCACATAAAGCCTATCGGGCTCAAGTGTTCGTTGCAGAACGGCCCGTTCGTCGTCAGCTCCCTTCGGATTAGCCGAAGTCGCGTCGATCCGATGCGGTATCCCTTTGAGAATTTCGAATTGGGTATGCAATCGATATCCACATGTCGGGTTTCCATCCCCGATCGTAATCCATGCCAGCTTAGCGATACGCGCTAGTATTTGGACCACCGATCCATCGACGGCAGTAATGGTTTTTCCAATCCCGGATAGTCGATCGAGAGTCGACTGCTCGTAGCCTTTGGATTGCTTGCGAGCCAACGAGCCTGGCAGCTGATCGCCAAGTTCTTTGGCAATCTGTTTAAGCGGCTCAGGATCAAAAACACGAACCGATTCCGAGAGCGATCCCAAGGACGTTTTGGCAATACCGAACTTCTTCTGGACTTTGCTTAGTAACGACGCTTGCTGAAGCCCGCGTAAACTGGTGAGGATCGGTGAGTAAAGCCAGAGCAAGATCAAGGTGCAATATTGATCCATATGCAGTTGCCGATTGTTGGCACTATCGTTAGCGGTTCCGACTTTGTGTAAGCGCTCAAGCATCGGCTGCAGAATCTTGAAGTACTTCAAGCCCTGCACGTCCTTTGATCGAATTTTCGGCACGTTTGCGTTGGAATCCATAGACATCCGCCAAATTGACAGCGACAACAATGAGTCGCTCTGTGGCGCAAATGGCGTGCCAATCAAAGAGGTTTTTCAAGAACAAATTTCGTGCCGAACAGTAGTGAGCGTGTCCCCATGTTCTTGCTCCACTATTCCTCACTGCAATCGGAAAAACTGGATTGCTGACAAGGAACCAACTGTCCCAACATGACGCTCTAAGAATGATAAAACGGCGATCGATCGCGGCAGGACTATCCCACAAGGTTTGTTGCCACACGTTTCGAGCAACAGGCATTACGGCATATTTGGAGAACGGCGGAACGGTGGAGAA
>JAYTVL010000200.1:0-6208 GCA_043744075.1 Pirellula sp.
AGTACGCCAAAACGCATCCGTCGGGGGCAAGCCCCGAACGGATGGGCTAGCGATATTGTTTAAGTCTATTGTTGTTCGGAACAAAAAAGACTCGAAAGAAATCAGAAAGAAATATCGAAACTGCTATTTGTCGCACAGCCCAGGCGCTAGCCGCGTTTTTCGTTGCAATTCATGGCGAGGCTAGTTAGCGCCAAATGGCAACTTACTTTGAGCCGCAACGCGCTAGCGTGCGGGCCTGAAGGGCTAGTAATCACTTGCAGATCCGGCCCTCATGCTAGCGCATTGAGGCTCAAAAGTTACAAAGTGAGGCTCACATGCTTTCTTCTTGTACCATGGATCTCCCTAGCCAGCAGCTCATTAGGATCAGTAAGGTAGAAGTAACGAGCGATGCGTACATTAGGCGTTGGAAATTACTGGTGGGAGACAATGTCAAAGCGGATGCAATGAGCCCGACAGATGCGCCGACTGCAGGTCCAACCATCATCGACCAACGAGTCGAAAATTGAATACTGAGAGTCGTTCCAACGACACATGAGAAGAGAGTAATCCAAAAGAATGTGCTCACGGCCAAAGGGACCGGACTTGTCTGACGACTAACAGCCATTGTTACGAACAACATGATTACTGCCGCCTGGATCTGCAAGAAAAACAAGGCCCTAAGCGACAACTGGGAGCGATTCTGCGGCTGTTCCAAGAGGGGCGGAACGCCCCCCAAATCATCGTTTCCATTTACATTGGAGTGGTTGACGGTCATTTTTAGTCTAGGTTCGGCGGCAACCCGCCATCCTTTCGATGCGCAATCTTGGACAGGATGCTCGAGTCTGTCGATTCGCTCATGAATCGGATAGCTCCGTCTGCAAAAGAGACATTGATCCCGCCATGGTGAAACGAGCCAAGGCCTCCGACATACAGGCTAGGCTTAATACCCGCTGGAACTGTTAGTTGGGTCAAGTCGATCCATTGCTCAGGAGGGTATTCCGACAAAACGAGTTTTGATTCGAAGGACTTACCGAAGGACTTGTCGGGTTCCATATCAGGCGTTTCCGTACCAATTGTCTCCGAAACAGAGTTGACGATTCCCGGCAGCATACTTACCCCCATAGCATTACTCGGTCGATTCTTCATGGTCTCGCTGAAGTTCCTCAAGCTTGAACGGGTCCCGCTGCTCCAACCTAAATCTAATTGGTCACAGTATTTTTCAGCGATTAGCGAGGTATGCGACAATCCGTCTTCTACATCCTTGGCTGGAAGAAAGCTGTTCAAAAAAAACATTCCGTGGTTGTCAACATCGATCGGTGATTCGCGTTCGTGGTGAATGCCAGCGTAGTCAGAAGCAGCTTCTCCCCGAAAAGGAGACGATGGGCATCGCAGTATCGCCATCGAGTGAGTTCGGACTGGAATGTTCGCTGCGGCGTAAATCGACTGTTTGCGGTCCAGTAGTTTATAAGCATTGTTCTGCTCGATATTGGGGAGAATCGCGCAAATCCAATTGTGATGGTAGCCGATTGGCAAATTCGAAACGGGACCTTTAGTGTCAATCGTACCAGCCGGGAAGACTCTAAATGACTGCTCGTATTGGTGAACTGCGATTGTGAGCTGAGCCAAATTATTCGAGCATTGGGCCCGCCTGGCCGCCTCCCGGGCTGCTTGAACGGCCGGCAACAATAGTCCGACTAAGATTCCAATGATCGCCATGACGACAAGCAATTCGACTAGCGTAAAAGCACGGCGTTTGTTTCCCATTTTGGTTCGTCTCATTTCGTTGCGTTATTGAGGTAAACGATCTTCGACGCCCGCTTCAGTAATCCATCACTGGTCCCGAAGGATGCGTCGATGGTCCATCGGTTTCGGGAATCGGCACTTGCGGTCTTCGTTAATTCAACGATGCCGATTTGGGGTTGGGATGGGTTTGTGAGAACCGACGTTTGCGGCAAATTCAAACGAATGGTTTCGCTGGAGAATTCCGCATTCGCGAGGAGACTCGCCGCTAGAACTTGTTCGCCCAAGGCGATTAACTCACTGCATTGTTGATTGTCGAGCGATGCGTTTCGTATCGATTTCATTTGAATGCAAGTTTGACCCGCTAAGGTCAACAGAGCAATTGCCAGGCCGCCTAAAACCAAGACCATTACTATAACGGCGACGCCGTTACGTTGGGACGACACGGTCGCTTTTTTCCTTCGCGCTTGGTAAAGCAAGTTCACTTCTCCCCCTCGCCCTTGTATAGAGACCGCTGATTTAGTGTCGTTTTTTGTTTCCAATATTAGCCGTTGGGCGCTAGCCACGGTTTATGGTGGACAACCGGACGCTAGCGCGTTGCGGCTGATTAAGTCAGCAGTCTCTCAATGAGGGAAAGGGGAGCTAAATAACTGTTGAAGTGTGATCATCGTTTGACCCCCACTTCCTCCACCGAAGCGTCGATTTCTATTCCCAAGCGGGCTTGAATGTCAACGCCGGTTTCGATTTCGACATCGATCAATGGACAAACTGTCGAATCCGTTTTCTTAAATCGCAACGGTGCTGGCCACGGAGCTCGTTCGATCGCAAGTGCACGGTCTCCTATGTGTCTTTGCCTCGCCGTTGAAGCTCCATCTTGATAATATCGGACGTTCTCTTGAGCCGACATCTTCAGGATCAACGAAAGTTGATCATCACTAATAATTGCGTCTACGGCCTGATGAATATCTTGTCTTAAGCGTTCGGTCCATCGATCGCAGGCCTGGACCTGGAATGCCCTGTCGATTGTTTGCGAATATGCTGTGAGAGATCGACGCAGCAGACTGCCAATGATCGGAATGAGGGCCGATACAAGGATCAGTACAGCAACCATCTCGATGAGCGTGTAGCCCCGTTTTCGAATTGGTATTGTCATGGTTTCGGCACCCAAAATGTAATCGGCCCAATTTCCGTTGGAAACTCCGAACGAACGGGCGTCCATTGAAGCGACATACTAACTCGTTTTGCCGAGATGGGTTCGTTCACTTCCTCTACGCTGACCAACCACTCTCGTCTGCTGGCGTCGAAAGCTGGGTTTTCAGGAATGGTAATCGATTGGACACTCGCTAGTGAAACATCTTCGTAAGCCCAAGAGCCGACCTGTTCGCGAGCATTGACAAGATCGCGAAGTGCATTGGCCGCAAGCACTGTCTCGCGACTCGATCGCTCAGTTTGCAGACCTATCTTACTCACAAGAATCGCGATCGGCATTAACATGGCAATCGCCACGAGGCATTCGGCAACAGAGTGCCCGGTTGGTCGTGATAATCGAGTGGCGTAGTCTTTCGGTTTCATTCAACTAGCTTTCATTGAAAATGATGCGTGCTAGGACCTGAAATTGAACAAATGCGAATGCCCCGACAAACGTTGCGGTCAAAAGCATCAACAGTAAAGCGGCCACATCAATGCACATCGAGTACCATTCCATCCATCGAAAAAAATTGCGTTCCGCAATTTGACGAAGTGTCCAAGCCAATTGGCTAGGATACTTTGCCAGCATAAGCAAACCACGCTGCGAACGTCGCATCATACCACTTCTGGCAAATGCCTCTTGAATCGACAATCCATTCTCGACCTGGTTCGCAATCAACGCGAGTTTCGATCGAACCATACGCAATGGATGTATTTGACTTGACTCTCTTAATACATTGTCTATTCGAGAATCCGATTTCAGAATTTCGCTGATTCCACGAAGAGTCCAGGCGAGATAAACAGGGGTCAAGAACAAGTCAAAGAGTCGCCGTTTTAGAAAGGGAAAGGGAAAAAGATTAGGTAACAGCGCAAAAAGGAACGGAATAAGCGGGATGCTCAGAATCATCATTCCCCAATTGCTAGTCCACGGATCAGCTATCTCGAGAAAAATAAACTCGCTCAATCTACCTAGACTAAAGGAGAAAACTAAGTTTTTTTGCAGAACACGAATTGCACCCAAATCGGAAACGCCGAATTCGGACATTAGTCTGATCCATGCCCACGAGGCTACCAATTCAAAGAGAACGCTAACAAATGAAACGAACACCATCCACTTAAGAACATTCAGTCGTTGCATTAACCGAATGAAGGCATCCGACCAAGGTGAACAAAGCGACAAAATGGATTGCGATTCAGGCAAGTTGCCAAACCGTGAGAGAATTGCGACCAACCATCGCTCGTGATGATCTGTGACGATTCGGCTGCGCGTGATGGCAGTTTCAAACGGAACGCCTAGGCCCATCAGTCCAGAAAACCTCTGGACACGACGACGCACTTGCCCGCTGTTTTCGTCAATAAGGTTCTTTGCTATCCACTCTGTCATACCTGACCGATTTATACCAAACATCAACGCGGAAGTTGCAGCAAAGCGGTTCACCAATCGTTTGTTTGCCCTCATCGCCATCACAGCCATGCTTAGCGGAATCAAGTATATGAGGTCGGCCAAAGTCAATCGAAATGCCAACCCGATCAGTGCAATTGCCAGACAGGTTGCCGCAAACAACTTAATGATGGAAGTGACTCCGGAGCGTGTACCTCGCCTTTTTGGGTAAAACATCGAGTTCAAAAAGACGAAATTAACAACGGCAAGCGGCAGGAGTAAAAACCAGTTCTCACTGGCGCCTTGGAATTCAAAGAATTGAGATAGGCTTCCGTCAATACTCTGCACTTCCAAAATAACGTCGACAGCAATTCGCATGTACATGCACAGAACTAGCAGAAGACCGACTCGGTTTGCGACTTGGCTCAATGCCGACAGCCGTTGCTCGAATAATCGATTCGCTAGGGTGGACAGGCTTTGGAGTCCAGAGCTTGTCTGCTCTTCGGATCGTTGCAGGCTACGCGACGCTGGGCCAAGAAACTCATCGCACAGAACCGAATTCCAAATGGCCTGTTCTATTGGCTGGCCAGCTCGAATCCGTTGCAAAAGTCCGCGTGCTGGAATCGACAAAAGAGAACCGCGGTAGCACTCGGCTAAAGCTTGCGCAGCTTGTTCGGAAGTTGCACCGCTTGCTAGGAAAACGCTATAGGTGCTTGTCATGTCGCGAAACATCGACCAACGAACTAATTTGCCTACGATTGGCATTTCGATTGCTAAACTGAGTCGTGTCAAGGGTGCTCCGAGAAAACGCAAAATCAACGCGACCAGTACCAACCAGCCAACCAAATAAGCGGTCGCCACGGCCCGAATCCACTGCGACTGAAAAAGCCGCGAAATCAAATTGTCGGCTCGTCCTCTTCGCCAATCGTACCAGTCTACGCCCATCGTGATCGTCGAGCCAATCCAGGCCATTCCACTTGTAACAAGAAAAGTAGCCAAGAGCAGTAACGCGGGATAAAGGAGCGGCTGGAGAGCTTGCAAGACTGTTTTATTGTTCCGCTTGGCTCGCAAGAGTTCGCACAGCGTTTCAATTGGATCCGGACAATAGGAAACCGCTAGGAGCAGATTCTTGAGATCGCGTGCAGGTTTTGCTTGGCTTACGGAGTCGGCCCAGATCTCGCCGGCATGAATCAGCTTCGAAAATCGCGTCAACGATTTCTTCCACCTAGCCGGGGCAAGTTCGACCGCTAGTTGCAGCCTAAGCGAATCGATTTCTCGATTGGGCGAATGGGGCTGCGGGGCAAGTACTGAGGCCATCGTGCAAGTCACGTCGGTGGAAAATACACACATCGAAATGGGGTTTCGCGCAACTGTTATACCATAAGCCCATAAGCCAAGGCACCGTTGGATCTAAGCTTGCAATCGGCTCTTTGGTTGCTAAAAAGCCCAAGCCTTTCACAGCACAAGGCATGCGGGATTCAAAATAGAAAAATCGATACTTCTCGCTGATCGCCGGTATCGATAGCATCTTGTTCCCAGGCTCTGCCTAGACTGTGCGACAAATAGCAGATTCGATATTTCTTTCTGATTTCTTTCGAGTCTTTTTTGTTCCGAACAAACAATAGAGTTAGACAACAATATCGCTAGCCCATCCGTTCGGGGCTTGCCCCCGACGGATGCGTTTTGGCGTACTACAAACAATAGGCCGTCCGAACTCCCGTTCCCCTCGGCTTTGCCCGCCTCCGGCGGACAAAGCCGAGGGGAACGGGTCGATTCGCGAGTGCCGACTGTTAGTACGCCAAAACAAGGTTGGTGGGGGACAAGCCTGGGCTGTTAAAAAACTGGTATTGACATGGAAATCTGGATGGGACATTTTGTTCCTTTGGAATGGGTAAATTCGAAGCATGTTTCAGAGGAAGG
>JAYTVL010000201.1:0-23716 GCA_043744075.1 Pirellula sp.
TCGCAGATTTGAGGCGTTTACTGTTGGCCTTTCCGGAACTTAAAACCAAAGAGGGTTTGGTGCTGGAATCCTTAAAAACCGCGTCTGCACTGCCCGTAGCAATCGCCGCCTGGTCCGAGCTCGTAGGACAAGAAATAGAACTCGAATCCGACGAGTACTAACCCAACCTGCCACTAGCCACTTGCTACGAGCCACTTTTTTAGCGAATCGCATGAACGACAACATCACTCTCAGCCTTTCCCATGATTTAGTAGTCAAGGCCCAAGCGTGGGCCCAGCAATCGGGCCGGCCGCTGGCGGATTTTCTCGCCGAATCACTGGAATGCAGTTTGGCTCCGTTTTCCAATTCCGCAGGAACGATGCGTGATCGCTCAGACCGGCAAGTCCTAGAGGCCTTAGAGAATCAACTGGCTCCCTCTATAGACCAGCGACTCAGCGAGCTGCTGCAAATCCAACAAAACGACCAGTTATCCGTCGCCCAAACGCACGATCTCCAACAGCTCATGATCGTCTACCAAGAAGGCTTATTGACCAAATCCGCTGCACTTCGAGAAGCCATTCGGCGCGGACTGCGTGATACACCGGCGTCATGAATGATTCGGCCCGGCAAGCGATGTTGGCACGACTGCGAAATGTTGCCGACAATCGCTGTGGCTACTGCCTAAGTCCCCAACATCTAGTTCTTGGCCCGCTCGAAATAGAACACTTGATTCCAAGCAGCCTGGGAGGCAGCGACGACGAGTCAAATTTATGGCTCGCCTGCCGGATGTGTAACAATTTCAAAGCCGCGCAGATATCCGCTTTGGATCCGCAAACAAACCAAATCGTGAAGTTGTATGACCCGCGGCGGCAAGTTTGGGGCGAACACTTCGATTGGAGCCCGGATGGAAAACGGATTCATGGCTTAACAGCTTCCGGACGGGCAACCGTATTGGCCCTTCAACTCAACCATTTCATCGCTTTAACCGTTCGCGAAAACTGGAGCGCTGTTGGCTGGCATCCACCACCTAATTAGAAACATCCGAAAACCAATCTTCCATTCATCGAAAGCCACTCCGAACTCAGCACTCAGCACTCAGCACTATGAACTAAGAACTAAGAACTAAGAACGTTTTCCCTAGCCCCTAGCCCCTAGCCCCTAGCAACTAACAACTAACAACTAACAACTAACAACTAACAACTAACAACTAACAACTAACTAAGCGCAAGTTCCATTCGTGAACATTCGTGCGATTAGTGTCCATCCTTCCCGCCGCACAATATTTTAGAATCCCACTGCCAACTCGGGAATCATCCTTAAAAAGAGACTGACCCCTTTGATTTTTCGGTTGAAAGTCGCCGCTCGACTTCCCTCCCTCGCTCCCTGGCAACTCACTCCTAAATTTGAATTAACGTACTGATGAAAATCGCAATTGGGATAATGCTGTGGAACGAAGAGGGGACGATCGGGATGACGATTGATTCGATCTTCGAGCAAACGCTTCTGAAAGATTACAAGTCGGGTATTGAGTCTGTAGAAATAGTGGCGCTGGCGAATGGTTGCACCGATCAAAGTATTCCGAATGCGAGAGATGCGTTTGCGAGAAATTTAGAGAAATGCAACTTGCCCTATGTGGAGGCTCGCGTTGAGGAATTACCGAAAGGGCGTTCGCCAGCATGGAATTGGTTTGTTCATGAAAGGACATCTCGCGACATCACTTATATACTATTCATGGACGCCGACATAATTATCAACAATGACAATGCGATGTGGAGCATGATCGATGGCCTCGAAAATAGTCCGTATCATCCGGTAGCCGGCGCACTCGGGATAAAGGATATTGATCTTAGGGATAGAAAGACCTTATTGCAACGACTTACGTCGTCCATGACGAAAATGGAGCACGACGCGCGGCACTTTTATATGTGTGGTGGACTGTATTGCGGCAGGGGAAGTTTTTTCCGGCAGATGGAGTTTCCCAAGGGATTTGTCTGCGGCGATGACGGTTTCATTGCCACCATGGCGATCACGAATTTCATGACGACCGACTATCAATTTGACCGAATACTGCATCCGGTCGACGCGACATTTGTGTTCGAAGCCTACAGCACGATACCGCATTTGTTTAAGCAACACCGACGTCGGCTTGTTGGTGGGACAGTTGGGAAATTCATCAAGGACCATGTGCAATCCAAGCAAACGAACCGCCTACCCGATGCAGGGACGATTATCCGGACGGAATGCCAACAAAACCCCTTGTGGCTCGAAGAATACTGCCGTCTGCGGCTTGCCAAAGCAGGATTTTGGGTTGTTCCGCCGAGTTGGGTTTTTTACGGGCTTACACAGTTGCGCCGACTCGATTGGCGGAAGAAAATACGGAGATTTCCGCTGGTTCTTGTTGCGGCAATGTGGAAGTTGCCAGTGGCTCTATCTGCGAACCGGATGTTTCGGTCCGGTCGGTACACGAGTGTTTGGACCAACATCCCAAATACTCGAATGATGTCGCAGTCTGAGATGGCTGCGCCCGATTCAAATGAACAGATGGTCGTTAAAAGATAACTACGGCGCAAGCGCCACAAATGGAAGACACAGCAACTTCGACACTTGTAAACTGGTCTGATCGCCATGGCGATTGGTTCAAGGACCGTCGAGTCTTGGTAACGGGTGGAGCAGGATTCATCGGCTCGCATCTTTGTGAAGCCTTAGTTGTTTTGGGTGCGAAGGTGGTTGCACTCGACGATTTGAGTGGCGGCACGTGGGATAATCTCAAAGGCTTCGAGAATAATATTCAGGCTTTCACTGGCTCGATTATGGACAGGTCGGTGGTCAATCAGGCAGTTGACGGTTGCGATCTAGTATTTCATGAGGCTGCATTGGGTTCTGTTCCACGCAGTGTTGCAGAGCCATCAATCTATTGGCAGGTCAATGTCGAAGGAACAATCAATGTGTTGGAAGCGGCTCGAAAATCACAAGTACGACGGGTGTTGTTTGCGGGCTCGTCGAGTGCCTACGGCGATCCACCGGGCGCGGGCATGAAGGTGGAAACGATGCCTCCTCTGCCTCGCAGTCCCTACGCGGCAACGAAACTGGCCGGAGAGCACGCATTTCGGGCGTGGTATCACAGCTACGGCCTAGACACCTGTGTGCTCCGGTATTTCAATGTCTTTGGGCCGAGGCAAAATGCCAATTCAGCATATGCTGCCGTGATCGCCGCCTTTGCTAAAGCATTGCTTTCTGGGAAGCCGGGAACGATTTACGGAGATGGAAGTCAAAGCCGCGATTTTACCTTTGTCGCCAATGTTGTCCATGGTAATCTCTTAGCGGCGCGGCATCCGTCGCCGTTGTGTGGTGAAGTGTTCAATGTGGCAACGAGCGGCAACGTAAGCGTGGATGAATTGTATTCCAAAATGGCCGAAATGTTGGGGAGGGATCTACCTACGCCGATTCATCAACCAGCCAGACGTGGCGATGTCCTACGCTCGCAGGCTGACATTAATAAGGCTAACCACGTTCTCAGTTACTCTCCGATAGTGGATTTCGATCGTGGGCTGAAGAATACAGTAAAATGGTATATGGAACAGGCAAAATCATTGCCGGTTTGAGGCTCCGCGACAGATAGTGTCTAATTAAACTAGGACAATCCTACATATGAAAAAGCCAAATTGGCTTGCACGACGACGGGAAATTACATATCGCGTTATGAATACAACGTTTTTGCGATTGCTTCATGGACTCTATAGGTGGTATGGCCTTTCTGGAACTTTTCATATCGATCGTGAATGCGTTCTCTATGTGATTGAAGGTGTAAAGCTGGAATTCTACTTTCGGGAATTCAGTTGCACAGGAAACGCAGATGCGGCCAGTGTAGGGGAAAACGAAACTCGAGAACTTCTTTTCAAATTACTGCCAAAAGGCGGGGTATTCTATGACATCGGCGCACATGAAGGGACGTATACTTTAACTTGCGGAGTTCGCCGACCGGATGTAACGGTTTATTCGTTCGAACCACTGCCCGAGCGATTGAAGCGGCATTTGGTACTAAATGGCATGGACGGTGATCGAGTTGAAGAAGTTGCCGTTGGCAATACTGAGGGCGTCGTAAGTATGGTGACAAACGAGCGATCCAAAAACCACGTTGCAACCGGGGCAGGAGGAACGCGTGAAGTGCGAATCATTCGCCTTGATCAATTTGCCGTAGAGAGAAATATTAGACCTCCAGACTATATCAAAATCGACATCGAAGGTATGGAGTCATCAGCGTTGGCAGGCGCCGAACGGATGCTACGCGAATATCAGCCGATTATCATTTGTGAGATTAATCACAATCATCAACGCTACGGCGTATCGTTGGGTGATTTCCTGAAGTTTATGAGAGAATTGGGCTACGATTTATATCGTCATTGGGCTGGCAAAGTTGTGATTGTTGAAGTGCCAGACCTGTCACGTGTCCGACTAGAAGACCTTGGTCGAACTGCCTATGAGAACTTCTGGTTCATACCCAAAAGCAAAGCAATTCATGTTCTCGCTTTTGCTGAAACAGATTCTAAGATCAGCCAACGAGCCTAGCCCTTTCGACGACACGAGCCTGGCATGAACAATCGCAAAAGCATCATTTCTGGAGGAACATTGCTTGCAAGTAGTCAAATTGTAACCCAATGTTTGCGATTTGCTCGCAACGTGATTCTCGCTCGATTATTGTCGCCCGCTGACTTTGGAGTCGCGGCGACATTCTGGATCACAACTGGATTTCTAGCCACAATTTCCCAGTTGGGCTTCGAGCAGATGTTGATTCGGGACAAAGATGGCGATGCCGAACGTGTTGGGGCGACTGGACAGTCCCTATTAGCGTTGCGAGGGATTTTAATTGGTGCGGTTATTGTCTGTTTGGCTGGACCGATCATGGCGATGTTTGGATCACCCGAGGCCAGCCAAGCATTTCGATGGATAGCGGTATCGACTGTGCTGGGCGGCCTGATGCATCGCGATACGATACGGTTGCAGAGACACTTGCGGTTTGGACCATCGATCGTTGCACAAATGGGCCCTGACGTGATTGTGACCATGTTGGCCTGGCCCATTGCCGCATACTTTGGAGATTATCGAGCGTTTGTAGCTTTCGCATTATTACAAAGCCTACTTGCGTTGATTGCATCGCATGCTGTGGCAGAGCGTCCGTTCCGCTTTGGATGGGATCGAAGCGTGGTCGAAAAATACTTGACTTTTGGCTGGCCGTTACTTTTGAACAGCGTACTGATGTTCTTTGTGATGCAGGGTGATCGCATGGTCTTGGCACAGGCCTACACCAAGGCTGAGCTCGGACTTTACTCAGTTGCCGTCGGATTGGCGATGACACCTGGGGGCATGTTGATGGGGCTCGGTTCACAGTTGATGCTGCCCACCCTGGCAAAGGTACAGGGCGACCAAGTGCCCTTTAGAAAATACTATCAATTATATACCGTTGGTCTTGGGGCGATGGCTACAGCGATGGGGATCCTGTTTATCCTGACTGGTCCCGCTCTGATAAATTTGATTTATGGTGTGAAGTACGATGCAGCCGGGGCGGTAATTGGCTGGCTGGGTGTCATGCAGTGCATTCGTCTGCTGCGCGTCGCACCTACGACGGCTGCGTTAGCGCTCGGAGACACAAAGAACTCATTGATTGCCAACGTTGTCAGGCAGTCTGGACTTGGACTAGCTTTGTTGGCGTCGCTTTTGAGTATGCCTATGACCTGGATCGCCGCCGCAGGTGTGGTCGGTGAAATTTTAGCCGTCACGACGTCCGTGGCTTGGACGCGTCGCAAACACGAATTGCCAGTTTGGTCATTCGTGTTAACGACGGTGATTGCCTTTTTAAGCTTTTGCTTGGCGGCATGGTCACTACCTTGGTGCATAGAAAATGGAGTGTTAATACTGGTTGCGTGGAGCGTCACCTTGGTGGTTGCCGCCTCACTAGTAGTGCTGATCAGCAGTAAACTTTGGCGGGCTGAGTTGCTACACCTAGTGCAGACAGCCAAACGGAAGCTTCAGTTCGGCACCCGCTCTGAATCCATTTAGATCGAGCGTGTATAGTCGATGATTCTCAACGATATTGTGTATGCCAGCGGTCACGATTGCGAATGTTGCGACCCAACGATTTGAACACTGATCTCGAATGCTCGTTTTCGTAAGGCACAAAGATACATTTGCCATCGGTTGACATGGTCTGACCGTAGCTACCTTAGATTGTGGTTTGTCTGTAGAGAAAATTCGGAAGCTCCATAAGTATCATCGTGTTTTGAACATTACAGCAAGCCTCGTTAGTATTTTGGCGTTGTGAATCCCAACAGCTCTTTTTCAACCGAAGATTTACGTGACTTGTACTTTTGCCCTGCCTCGAAAGTCCTTGCACGACTTTATCGGTTTTCGAGTTTGAAGAAGACGGTTAAGAAATTCGTGACGAGGTTGGAGCGCGACGAGTTTTCCACTGGTACATTGAGGCTAATTCTTCACAAGTATCATCAAGTTCACGTTGGAGCATACTCGTACGGTACGTGTCTCGCTTATGGGAGATGGCCACCCAATGTAACGGTTGGCAGATACGTGTCTGTGGCTACGGCGGTTAGTGTCTTCCGTCGCAATCATCCGATGGAGCGACTTTCGATGCACCCATTTTTCTACAATTCCTCATTAGGCACCATTCCAAGCGATAGTATCCAAGATCGCCCGCTGACAATAGGACACGATGCATGGATCGGCGCTAATGCGATTATTACTCCCAGTTGCGATACGATTGGGATCGGAGCGGTAGTCGGTGCGGGTTCTGTCGTTACAAAATCCGTTCCAGACTTTGCCATCGTTGCAGGAAATCCCGCGAAACTGATTCGCTATCGATTCGATGCGAAGGTGCAGGAGCAAATACTACGTTCCAATTGGTGGAATAAGAGCAAAACTGAATGTCTTGCGAACCTAGATCAATTGACCATCCCATTTAATGCAGATGACAATCGGATAATGGGTGCAATTCAGACTTCTCGCCCTGTCAGAGGCCAGTAATAGTTAGTCGATTTCTATCATTGGAATGGTAAGATTATTGAATGTAGAAGATGTGGTTGCTGCGCGATTGTGTCAGGGCTGTGGAGCGTGCAGCTACGCTTGTAAATCGAACGCCATAACCCTGCATAATTTCGTTGACATTGGTATTCGTCCGATTGTCGACGCATCAAAATGCACATCCTGTAAAGAATGCGTGTCGGTTTGTTCAGGACTCAATCTTGAGCATGATCGACATGCATTCCCGACTGGGATTACAGAAGACCTGCGAGAAGAATGGGGTCCAGTGTTGGAAGTATGGGAAGGGCATGCTGTCGACAATGAGATTTGGTACAAGAGTGGATCCGGCGGCGTGACGACCGCCCTGGCTCTGTATGCTCTTGAGCGGGAGGAAATGCATGGAGTCCTGCACGTGGGTATGGATCCAATGACTCCGTATTTAAATCGAATAGTTATGAGTCGTACACGAGACGAATTGACAAGCTGTACCGGTTCACGCTATGCACCTGCGGCGGTATGTGGCGAATTAGATCTCATTGAGAATGCGCCATCGGCCTGCGTACTAATTGGCAAACCGTGCGATATCGCCGCCGCTCGCATGGCGGCAAAGATACGCCCAAAATTCAAGAGCCGTTTAGGACTAACACTTTCCATTTTCTGTGGTGGTACGCCGTCCACCCAAGGAACGCTAGAGATGCTCCGCGTACTGGGTATCAGACCCGAAGATGCAGCCGATGTCAGGTACCGCGGCCATGGTTGGCCAGGAATGAGCGGCGCAAGCGTCCAAGGATTACCGACCAATGATCGACGTGAAATGACTTACAAGCAAGCTTGGGACACGATCCTAACCAAGCATAAGCCGTTTCGGTGCCATATTTGCCCTGATGGCACTGGCGAGTTTGCGGACATTTCTTGCGGCGACCCCTGGTATCGTCCGATCGAAGAGGGCGAACCGGGCAGCACACTGATCGTAGTGCGAACGGAGCACGGTCGGGTTATTTTGCGGAGGGCTATCGAAGCGGGTTATGTGGTTGCCGAACCACGCTCGTCGGACGTATTACCGCGCTCGCAGCGCGGTCTATTGATGCGACGGCGACATGTTTTCCCAAAGATCGTATCGCTGTGGTTGACGCTGCTGCCCTATCCTCACTTCCGGGGATTTTCTCTTTGGCGAGGCTGGTTGAAGCTAGGTATAAAGCGGAAGTTTGTATCTTTCTATGGAGCATTGCGGCATAGTTTGGGAATTCGCCGGCGAGGTTCGTTGATCTTGGAGCGGGGGGAATTGGCAATATCGTCGCGGAAGACCGACAGCGACGCCAATAGATAACTTATCTCTTAGCTCAAGATTTCCCGCATTGTCATCACCGTTACAACGACCGACGTTTTTGCTGCTTGGCGCAAGCCCACTGAGTCTAAATGGTGGTGTTGCGGCATTGGGCACGGCCTGCATCGATCAGCTGACTTCTGCAATTCCCAATGCGCGCATTCTCGTCGTCGCCGGCGGAATTAAGGAGCAGATCGAATTGGAACTGCCGGACCGGATCGTTCCACTGGAAGTGTGCTGGGTAAATACCTTTCGGTCGCTGCGCATACGTAGTAGTTCCGGCCATCTTAAACTCCTAAGGCGACTGCGCTGGATAATGCCAGGTCTTGGCACAGCTTGGTTATGCAACCGAACCTTGAAACAACTAATGAGTTGCGATGCGGTTTTGGACATTGGCGCTGGTGATTCATTTTCCGACATCTATGGTTCAGGGGTGTTTGAGAGGCAAGTCGCTGTCAAACAATTAGCCATCGATATGGGCAAACCCTTGATTCTCCTACCGCAAACATTTGGTCCATTCTCTCATGCAAGTTCGCGGAAAATTGTCAAGCAATTGCTTGAACATAGCGAGTTAGTCGCAACGCGTGAATTAAATGGGTTAGATGAACTTCGCACGTTAATGGACGAGGAACTGGACGACCGATTCAGCCTGTGCCCAGACATTGCCTTCGCGCTTCGGCCAACCCCTCTAATGCAACTCTCTTTCTCTATACCCAGCGGAGATGGGCCTTTAGTGGGAATCAATATCAGCGGGTTACTTTGGAAAAGCAACGTAGATTTTAGTCTCGCCAGCGACTACCAAGAGCTTTGTCGTCGCCTAATTCGCTGGGTGATGGAAATTCCAAATGCGAAGCTAGTACTCGTACCACACGTTTTCAACAAACGCAGTACCTTAGTCGTACGCGATTCTCAAGGGCTTCATGAAGACTCGGACCTAGAACTGTGCTCGGAGCTTGCCGCTGAAACGCAAGAACGATGGGGCGCGCGGGTTTCCACGCTAGACCATCCATATTCAGCATCACAGCTGAAGACCATCATCGGTGGCTGCGACTTTTTCATCGGCGCCCGAATGCATGCATGCATTGCGGGGATTTCTCAGGCGGTTCCAACAGTCACACTGGCGTACAGTAAGAAAGCTGTCGGAGTAATGGGAGTGACCGGAGTGGACGAATTGGTTGTAGACCTACGTGAACATGATCTGCCAAGTGTCCTTCACCGCGTCGAGTCCGCCTTTGCTAATCGTCAAGCGTTGCGCGAGAGGCTAGAGATAACACTACCTGCAGTACGCGCCGCGGTGCAATCATTTTTTGCTGACCGCCTCCGTAAAACTTTGCACTTAGACCTAGTCAACGTCGAATTAAAGGGAACGTGAGCCAGCAATGAGCTTGATGGCATCCCTCGCTCTCATTGGTTTCGTGCCGCTGTCTTTGGTGCTGTTTGCTTTTATGCCGGCACGCCGCGCGGTAATGAGTTGCTACATTGCCGGTTGGTTATTTCTTCCAAACAGCGGATTCCATTTTTCTGGAGTTCCCGATTATAACAAACAGGCGGCCATCGCCCTTGGAACTATTTTAGGTGTATTAGTATTTGACTTTAACAAATTAGTCCGATTCCGACCGAGCGTCGTGGACATTCCGATGGGTATGTTCTGTCTTTGGCCCATGTTTTCCTATCTAAACCAGGGACATGGCCTGGAAACCGGCCTAAACTGGGTCATTTTCCATTTAAATCTTTGGGGTATACCGTATCTGTTTGGTCGGCTCTATTTCGGCGATCAAGAAGGGTTGCGTGATCTAGCAATAGGCGTCTTTGTGGGCGGCTTGGTATATGCGCCCCTTTGCTGGCTTGAGGTTCGCATAAGTCCACAGGTAAGCAGAATCGTTTACGGTCAAGGCTTAACGGCTCTCACACAACATATTCGGTATGGTGGATATCGTCCGCTTCTATTCATGCAACATGGTCTAATGGTATCACTGTGGATGGCGACTACCACGGTTGTTGGTTTTTGGCTTTGGCGATGTAAAACGATAATAAAAATCGGTCCATTACCGATGAAGTTCCTTGTACCTTTTATGTTAATAACTACGATTTTCGCTTGTAAATCGGGCAACGGAGTATTCGCTTTGTTTCTCGGTGTGGCGTCGTTCGTTTTGGGTGTCAATTTAAAGAGTCCTGTCTTCATTCTCATCCTCGCATTGGTTCCACCTTCCTATATCTTGCTGCGTACGACAGGTATTTGGAGCGGAGACAACGTAATAGCTTTGATCGAAGCGTTTGACGAGGAACGAGCCGGGTCATTAAATGTTCGAATGGTTCAGGAAGATGTCTACACCAAGAACGCACGACGACAGTTCCTGTTTGGCTGGGCGGGTCCGGGGATGATCCCCCGGGATGAGAATGGTCAAAAGCTCACCAGAGGCAACGATTCATTTTGGATTATTACATTTAGCATGTATGGTGTGGTTAGTTTGGTTTCCATTTTTGTTGTGCTGGTTGCTGCACCAACGGCCTGGGCACTCGCGCAGGATGTTAGATTTCCAACTCCTTTGAGCGCGCCGGGAGCTGGGCTTGCACTCATGGTCGTTATCTTTGCAATTGATTGTCTCGCAAACGGTATGATCATTCCGATCTTTTTGATTGCGGCAGGCGCATTGATTAGGCCTAGTTCTTGACAACGCACAAAGATTATAACAAACTTTGCGTCGATATAGAAATTATTTTGAAAGTTCCGTGGCAAAAGTTGCGCTGCGAGTCTATGTACGTTTGAAGGTAGAAAACAAGTGGGATATCCGTTGTTTGCAATGATAGTTCGTCCATACATTTACCACGAGCTGCCGGGGTGGGGAAGCGTGTTTAGGTGGGCGGGAATAGGTGGAATCAATAACACGAATCGAAAGTGGCAGGACGCGCCGACACGGCTGATGCTGGGGAAAGAGCACGGCTACAAAATGAGGCTCCACCTTGCTGATGACATGGATCGTATGACGTATTTTCTGGGGCGGAATATCGACTTCGATATTCAGCGGATACTGGACTCAATCCTCAGACCAGGCGACACATTTGTCGATGTAGGCGCGAACGTTGGGCGAACGACTCTGCATGGGGCAGCGCGAGTCGGGCCCGAGGGAAGAGTTTTTTCGTTCGAGCCGCAACCTGAGTGTTGCGAGCGGATACACGAGGCAATTGCGGACAATAATATCAAGCATGTGACGCTCCACAACGTCGGCCTTTCTGATGGGCCGTCGGAACTCAAACTCAAGGTCCTCGGGGGCGGAACGGTGATGGCGACTTTCGCAGTTGAGGAAGAGGATCTCGCAAACATTCGGAAAGAAGTAACCGTGAGCGTGGAAGTCGGCGACAAGTTTCTGCTCGATCGCATCGTTGGCAACTTGATGATTAAGATCGATGTCGAAGGTTTTGAATTACAAGTATTGAAAGGGCTTTCCAGAACCATCGACAGGCACCGCCCTCCGATACTGACAGAGATTGAACCGAGGTTTTTGCGACGTGCAGGGGCAGACGAAGAGCAGGTTTTCGCATGGTTTCAAGAGCGCGGATATCACGCGCATGCATTAGGGCTTCGCGGGCGTGGGAAGCGTGCGAACCCAACACTTCGTCCAGTCGCCAACGCGAGTGAGCTTCGCAACGAAACCGAGCATGACGTCTTGTGGTTGCATCCGCTGGGCCCGCAATTCGATTCGCGGCCTCACTTGATCTGAAGGTTAATGATATTCAGAACTAGAGGCAGACGTAACATGCATTTGTCAATCATCATCGTCAACTATCGAACTGCGGATTTAACCATCAATTGCATTTCCTCGATTGCAGCAGAGCGATCCAGAGGTGAATCAATAAGCGTGGTACTCGTTGACAATGCGTCACCCGATGATTCCGCGAAGGTACTTGCACATGCGATTGAGCAGAATGGTTGGGAGAGCTGGGTCGTGTTCATACCGGCCGCTATGAATGGAGGATTTGCGAGTGGAAACAATTTGGGAATTCGTTTCTCGCTCCATTCACCTTCAACACCCGATTACCTGTTGTTGCTCAACCCGGATACGATCGTTAGGCGGGGAGCACTAAACAGACTGTGCCGGTTCATGGAAGAGCATCCGAAGGCAGGTATCGCCGGAGCAAATATTGTAGGGGAGGAAGGACTACCACTTCATAGCGCACATAGTTTCCCTTCTCCGAAACAACAATTTGTGGAAGGCCTCAGATTGGGGATTGTCAGCCGCTGGCTAGGCGCAGTATCGCTCCGTCCCGGTCATCCGCGGAATGTCGAATGTGATTGGGTCTCTGGAGCCTGTATGTTGGTTCGCCGTCAAGTAATTGAACAGCTGGGCGAGATGGATGAAGAGTACTTTCTTTACTTCGAAGAAGTCGATTACTGCCGGCGAGCGAAATCGGCGCTATGGCAAGTGTGGTATGTCGCCGATGCCATCGTGGTTCATTTGGTAGGTGCATCTACAGAAGTGAACGCACAAGGGAAACGCAGGCCCATGTACTGGTATCAGTCACGACTTAGGTACTTTAGAAAACATCACGGAAGGTTTGGATCAATTCTAGCCGACGCAGCATGTTGTCTAGGAGTTTGGGGATTCAGGGTACGGAACTACCTCAAGCGCAACAACTCTTTAACACCGCGGGCTTACTTACGCGACATATTCCGTTGTCGACTTGGTTGGAAATAGATAGCGCAATGGAAACCGTCGGGTGAGGTTGCGGATGGCTATAGCATTATACCCACGCCAAATGACATGCCGTTTCTTGCCCATCTGGCGCTCGAGGGCCCGGTGCGCAAGTTTAGGCAAAGTGGGCTCACCTCTATTCGATGCTTTGCGGTTGTCAAAACTAAATTACGCAAGTGAAAGGCTTTAACTGAATGGACTGGAAAGGGTTCGTTTTCCGAAGACTCTACTCGCGTTGGAAACCTCGAGAATCGACTTCGGCGGGCTATAGCATCATCATGCCTATGCCAGAAGATATGCCGTTCCTAATGCGATTAGCGATAGAAGGGCTCAAGTGCATTGACACCTCCAATTGCCAGCAATTCATCGTAGTAGGAGATGGATACGGGAATGACGGTTGCTCGGAAATAAATCGCGAGTTACAGCGCTCTGCAGAGCTAAACATCGAGCTTTGCGAATTGTCGTTTCTGCACCGTATGGTTGCTCGCCGAGTTTCTTGCCCTCATCCAATATCCATCATATGTGGCGCATCGCGCAGTCGTTGCGATTTCGCATTTCTTCATGACGCCGATGCCTTTTTCCTAGATCGTAGTTGCATTGAAAACACCTTTCAGTACTCCTTTGATAATGATATGGATGCGGTTGGCGTAACCGCCCGTTGGGACCCGTTTTTTCAAAATCTTGGATACGCGATTCCTGGAACCTGGCAGATGATGTTTCGCACCGATTGGCTGCGCCGCCACCCACCCTATCGGGTCATCGGACGGACGGAGCAGACCCCACACGGCAAGAATACGTTCGACACATTACTCTACCCACAGTACCTCGACTACGGCAGCGGTAGGATTGGTGTGATGCCCGATCCGCCACAGTATGTTCATTTCAATGGAACTATTGTCACGTATCGCGCGTGGAAGCGGGCTCATGGACGACAAGTGGTGGATGAGTTATTTCGGCTGCTTTTGCTTAGTATCCTCGAACACATACTTCCAGCTACAGACGGAAAACGGCTAATGCCGTGCGTGGATGACCTAGCCCGAGGTCTCAAAGATTCGACGTGTCCAATACGCTACGACACCCTGGACTGTGCACGCAATTACGGAGAGTTCCGAGAGCAGGTAACAGAGTTATGCAGCTCGCCAGTTTTTGCAGGCGAGCGAGCTGAAACCGTCAAATCACTATTAACTCCATTCGATGCTCATTTCGCGAAAATCACTTCGGACATGGGCGACAAATTGGAAGGCCCGGTACGCATGTTCCGTCAAAATGGGCTCGCATAATTCAGGGAGCCGGCTTCTTTGAAGCGCGATGCGGACCGTCATCGGAGCAAATTTCTGGTCGCCGGAGAATTCATGGGCTGGAGCATTTTGATTACCATCTTTTCCTTTGTAATGAATACTACTCGTACCATTCTATGAATCAACAAGATCCACCAAGGTTTGTCGTCGCTCGGCATTGCCATGAGGGAATTGGAGCTCACATTTCTTGTTTACTTGGCGCCTGGTGGTATGCCAAGCAGACGGGCAGGACACTGGTCATCGATTGGCGAGGGTCTCGGTACAACAACGATCCATCCGGGCGTCATAACTGTTTCTATGACTATTTCGAACAAGTGGATCACCTTGACGGAGTCCCGACCATTGCAGACGACTCAGTCGCAGCCCTCGAACATAATCCACCCTTTTATCCGACCAAGTGGACCGTTTCGAATTTACGATCTTCGGATCACTTAAAGCATTCAAGCGACGAGGTCAACGCTATAAACAAGTTGGTGACTTCAGGGCAAGATCGCACGGAATCCACCGTCGCATTTAATCAGGGAATTAGTCTGCCGCCTAAGGACGCTGCTCGGGCGCTTTTCAGTCAGCTCTATTTCAGTAAGCAAATCAGATCAGCATCTCAACAGTTTTGGAGCGAACAAATAGGAAACTCGCCTGCCATCGGGATACATGTTCGACATGGAAATGGCGAGAACATTGATACACGAGCTGCGTATTGGCTAAGTCCATTGGCATTGGCACGTCAACTCCGTTTGAACTCTTCCGTAAACATTCATCGAGCAGGTACATCCGGTCGTTTTTCCGACAATATGCCTCCCTCGCTAATAGGCACCGCTGGGCAGGAGCGTTTCGAACGTCAATTCTGTCGGCGAATTGCCTCCGAGTTCAAAAGGATGGCCCGCCATTCGGGTATGGAAAATGTAAGGGCTTTGTTGCTTTCTGACGCTCCATGCGTTGTCACTGCGATGAGGGAGTTTCTTCCGGATGTGGTGACTCTGCCAAAACTGCTTCTGGACGATGGGGCAGGGCCACTTCATCAGGTTCAAACTGTCGTGGAGCAGGCAAACGACGCGATCCAATGCGGCGGGTTATTAGGCGATACCATCGCCAATGAGATGTTCATCGAACTGGACTTATTGCGGCGTTGCAAGGGGTTGATTTGCATGGCGAGTGGTTTCTCACTTATCTCCCGCTTGGAGTTGGACGAAACCAAAGTCGTCAAACTAAGACCCACGCGTACCAATCGGCTCGTCCTGCGCTTGATGAGTTATTTACCTAAGTCGATGTGAAGGGACTTTCAATGAAGAAACTTTTGAAGCGAACACTGATTGGAACGGGGATGCTGAGACCCGCGCTTCTGCTCGCTAGAAATACGTTCGATACAGGTAAGCTAAATGAGCATCTTTCGAGAATTAGCTTTTTCCAGAAATTCGTTCGCCCAGGTGACCTTTGTTTTGACATAGGTTGCAATGTCGGGCATCTTTCAGAAGCACTATTAGACGTTGGCGCGAGGATAATCGCCGTTGATCCTCAAGCGGATTGTATTGAAGAAGCTCGGGCTCGGGTTGGCCGACACAAGCGAATTGAATTTGTGTGCACAGCGGTTGGAGCAGGCGAAGGATCGGCGCAACTTTACGTTGCAGATTCGAGCGTCGTATCAAGCCTTAAGGCAGAATGGTACGAGGACCATACGTCAACGATCGAAGTGCCCGTGACTACACTTGATAAACTAATCGAACAATTTGGCGCACCTCACTACATCAAGATAGACGTTGAAGGATTTGAAGTCGAAGTGCTCAAAGGATTATCACATAAGATCAATTGCGTCTCATTCGAGTATCACACCGGACATAAGCTCGAGTCAATCGACAATACGATCGACTGCCTAAATCGTATTCGAATGCTTCAAGACGGCTCTGTCGTCAATGTGAACCTCAACAACGAGCCCGTGTATCGTTTTCCAAGCTGGATGGAGCTAGATTCATTTATTGACGTGTTCAAGCGGGAGCTTTGGACTCAACCACGAAGTTTCGGCGATATCGTTGTTTTATCATCGGATTTCGCGAGGACTTTGGGCGATCAATTTCCAAAGCATCAAAAATGATTCGAATAGTTCAGACCAAATCCAGAGTTTTAATCAGGCATGCAGAAATTGCCAATTTCAGTTGTTGTTATCGGTAGAAATGAAGGAGAGCGGCTACGCGTTTGTCTTGAGTCACTTCATGAGCAATTCATCGTGTATGTCGATTCCGGTTCATCTGATAACAGCGTAGAACTTGCACGCTCACGAGGCGCCGTTGTAGTCGAGCTCAATATGGCTCGACCCTTTTCGGCAGCGAGGGCTCGGAACGAAGGCTTCAGCCGGGCTATACAGAAAAATCCTTCGGCTGCGTTTGTGCAGTTTGTCGATGGCGACTGCAAAGTTGTAGTTGGTTGGATCGAGACGGCGGCGAAATTTATGGAAAAACACCCAACGATTGCCGCAGTCGCTGGGAGTTTGAGAGAAATGGCACCGGATCGCAGTATCTATAATCGACTTTGTAACTTGGAATGGGATACGCCCGTTGGCGAGGTCGATGCCTTTGGCGGAGTGGCGATGTACCGTGCATGTGCGTTTGAGCAGGTCGGCAGGTTTGACGAATCCGTAGTCGCTGGCGAAGAACCAGAACTGTGTCTACGTTTGCGGCATGCGGGTTGGAAGATACACCGATTAGACTCGGAGATGGCATTTCACGATGCATCCATGACTCGATTTGGTCAATGGTGGAAGCGGGCTGTGCGTGGTGGATACGGTGCGATGGATGTTGCGAGGCGATTCGAAAAGAGCAGCGGCGGTATGTTTTCGCGACAGATTCGCAGCGCTCGAATATGGGGGATTGGATGGCCGTTCGCTGTTCTCCTAGCCACCTTTGCGAGTCTGACGGTTTACGGATGGCAGGCATCCATCATCGCCGCCATCTGTTCGTTGGCAATTTTTCCAGTGCAAATCATAAGAGTAGCCATTAGATCATTGCCCAGGTGCGGCGACACAACGACTGCGTTAGCTTTCGGCGTCTTTATGATGCTAGAGAAATGGGCCAACCTGCAAGGGCAATATCGTTACGTACAAGATCTTCGTGCCGGTCGCCATCTTTCATTGATCGAGTACAAGCAGCCGGCCAATTGAGCCACTCGATTCAACCGTGTCGAAGATGACTTCACCCTGGAAAGCGGACTTGGCCCGCTACCCGCGCCGACCATTCTTGAAAGAGCAGTCGATCTGGGCGATTGCCGTGTATCGATTTGGAAGGTGGAATCAGGCCCGCAGGCCAGGGCTAAGCAGGTGGTTCTTGGATAGGCTCTATTGGTTATCTTTTAGAGTCGTCGAAACGTTAACGGGGATTAGTTTCACCAAGGATGTCGAGATTGGACCTGGGTTAAGAATTTGGCACTTTGGAAATATTTTTATAAACCCCAAAGTGAAAATTGGGGCGAATTGTACATTGCGGCAGGGAGTGACCATTGGCAATCGAATTGACGGTGGAGAAGTTCCAATCATCGAGGATGATGTCGAGTTTGGGGCGTATGCCCAAGTCCTCGGTGGTATCCGGGTCGGGAAAGGCGCGAAGATTGGAGCGATGAGTGTGGTTCTGTGCGATGTCCCAAATGGCGCTACTGCAATAGGAATCCCGGCGAGAATCACTGAAAGGGGCGCGTCCACTGTCGATGAGCCTGTACTGATGACCACTGAGCCGACGGCGCTAGCCGCAGGTTCTTCGAACGCCGTTGATTCGCACATAATGCCCGAAGATAGCGCCAACAACGCTTGTGATCGTGATTATTCATCTGGCAGGGATCATCCTGCCAATCGACGCGATATTGTATCAGGAAAAATCGAACTGTGAAGGTAGCCATTATAGGTGCCGGTGCAATTGCTCGAGTACATGCGCGTGCTCTGCGAGAAGTGAAAGGCGTTGAATTGGCGGCCGTTTGCGATTTGTCGCCGGGCTTGGCGCGATGCTTTAGCGAGCAATTCGAAATCGCGAGGTGGTACACAAACCACCGACAATTGCTTGAGGAAACTAAACCTGATTGTGTATTCATCACCACACCGGTCGGTAGCCACTCCACGTTGGCCGCAGACGCGTTGCAGTCCGGAGCGCACGTCTTAGTCGAAAAGCCGATTACCCCGAAACTAGAGGATTGGTTCCCATTACGAAAACTGTCGGAGTCAGTAGGGCGAATGCTCGTCGAGGACCAGAATTATCGTTTTAACAGCCCCATTGTGCGCTTGAGGGAATTGTTGCACTCCGGAGCGTTTGGCGAAGTAGTTCATGTAGATATGCTTTACTGTTTGCCGATTCACGGTAAGGGTAGCCCATTTGCGGAAACAAGCTTGCCAAATCCTATGCTGCAAATGCCTGGTGGAGCGATTCTTGATTTTCTACCGCATATGACGTACATCGCAAACGAGTTTTTAGGTAGACACACCAAGGTCAAGACGCTGTGGCAGAAACGGGATAAATCCACCATTCTGCCGCACGACGAATTTCGCGCGCTCCTTGAGTGTGAACGGGGAACGGCAAGTCTAGCATTCTCCTCGCATGCTCAACCGCCGGGCTTTTGGCTACGCCTTGCCGGTACCAAGATGTTTGCGCGTTCTAATTTATTTGAGGGGACGTTAAGCCTAGATAAAGTTGGCGTGAAGGTGGGCCCTATGACCTACCTGAAAAATGGCTTTCGGGAGAGTATCAGTGCAAGTTGGGGTGCATGTCGAAGCCTAAGTCGCAAACTTGCGGACAAACCTATGGGCTACGAGGGTCTGCGCGAGTTTGATAGGCGCTTTTGCAATGCTGTAATGCATGGTGAACCCACACCTGTGACATTAGAACAGGTCGAAGCATCGCATCAACTTATCCACGCATTGACACGCGAGGCGTTTCCAGAGTGAAGGTTCTTGTCACAGGAGCCTCTGGTTTCCTCGGCCAAGCAGTTGTATCTGCATTCGCGAGTAAAGGACACCAAGTTACAGCGTTTGTCAGATCAATGCAGTCCGTACCGTCTACTTTTTCACGAAGCAGCGTAGGCTTTGTTGTCGGAGATTTACGTCGTGCCGATACATTGGTTGATGCGTTGCGTGGAGTTGACGCCGTCGTGCACTTAGCAGCAGGTACATCGGGATCGCTTGATGAACAACTTCCACTTTCCGTCGTTGCTACGGAGAAACTTCTTGCCGCAATGCAAATTGCTGGTGTAAAGCGCCTCGTTCTTGCAAGCACTCTATCGGTGTACGATTGGTCCTCTCGTCGCCGGACAATCGTCGAGCAATCGCCGTTAGAGAAGCGACTTTACGAGCGTGATGGATATGCAGTAGCCAAAACGTGGCAGGAGCGTGTTGCTCTAGACGTTGCTGAGCGAGACGGATTAGAACTCACCGTTCTTCGTCCGGGATTCATCTGGGGGCAAGGTCGTGAATGGGTGCCCGGCGCAGGGCTGCACTCTAAAAAATGCCTTTTTGTAAATGGCCCCTTTCGTCGCCTTCCTTTAACACATGTAGCCAACTGTGCGGATTGCTTTTTGGCTGTGACAACAGATCGAGCCTCCATCGGACAAACTTTCAATGTCGTCGACACTGACGCCATTACCGCAGGTAGATTTTCTCGCGATTATGTTCGTCACAGCACCAAGCGTTTCACCAGATTTTTTTTCCCGTACACGGCTGGACTTGCGGTTGCCTATTGCGGTTTATTCATTGGCAAGAGCTTTTTTGGAAGGAATTGCAAACTTCCTGGAGTACTCTTACCAATTCGTTATCGCGCTCGGTTCAAATCGGTTAGGGTTCCGTTCACTAAGCTCGAATCGCTTGTTGGGTGGAGCCCTCCTTTCGATTATCGTGCATGCTTGCAACTGACGTATCCCAGCGATACAAATCCAATCAATGTTTGAATTGATTTGATGGCCGCCCAAACAATGCGTATCGCCTATTTTGCAAGTCTCTACCCGTACGCCAGTGACACTTACGTGCGTAACGAAGTCGAATCACTACGTTTACAGGGGTTCGACGTGACAACCTTTGCGGTACGCCGTCCGCCGGCGTCCTGGATCGTCGATCCAAAGATAGAAGCGGAGGCAAAACGCACGCAGTATGTGCTCTCGGGTGCATTACTGCAAATTTTATTCGCCTTACTAGTGACTGCATTTACGCATCCAATTCGTTTGCTTCAGGCCCTTCTTCTTGTATGGCGGACTCACGGTCCTGGTGTATGGAATCGACTTCGACAAGTTTCCTACGTCGGCGAGGGGGCTTTGTTGGCGCGATTATTGATACTCTCTCGTATCGAACATCTGCACAATCACGTCGCTGAGAATTCCGCAACGGTGGCGATGCTTGCGTCGCACATGAGCGGAGTTCCGTATAGTATGACGGTCCATGGGCCTGGGATTTTCTACCATCCGCGTGCATGGGGACTCTCGGCGAAGGTACAAAGGTCATCCTTTACCGTATGCATTACGGAGTTCTGTCGAAGTCAATGCATGGTCTTCACCGAACCCAAGTACTGGAATCGCTTGGTCGTCGTGCATTGTGGGTTGCTCGACGACTTTTTGTCCGATCCTCCTACCATCGTTAGCAACACAAAAAAGCTTGTTTGCATTGGTCGCCTTTGTCCGGAAAAAGGTCAAGCATTATTGCTTGAAGCAGTAAAGAATCTTGTGAGTCAGGGTATTGAGATCGAGATCACTTTTATTGGAGATGGACCATCGCGTTCACAACTTGAAACCCTGACGGAATCTTGGGATTTATCATCCCACATACGGTTCTTGGGTTGGCAAAGCACTGAAAAAGTTCGTGAATGCCTTAGAGAGTCACGTTGTTTGGTGCTTACAAGTTTTGCCGAGGGACTTCCTATCGTAATTATGGAATCTCTAGCGATGGGACGACCGGTCATCACGACGTGGATTGCGGGTATTCCCGAGCTTGTTGAGCATCGCGCGAACGGTTGGCTGGTACGACCTGGATCCATCGATGAGTTAGTGGATGCGATCCAAGAAGCATTGCAAACACCGGTGGAACAACTAACTGCAATGGGGCTGCATGGAAGAGAGAAGGTCTTGCGAGAACATAGTTCATTGAAAGAATCGTCCAAGCTTGTTGATCTGTTCACGAATAAATCTCTACGCAATTTAGAAGGAAACGGTCGCTCCTAATTGGATAGTGTTTGCGAATTCGACGTTTGGACACCATTCGTTATCTTGCGAGCAATGTTCAATTGGGAACCGAACGCTGAAAAAATGAAACGGAGCCCTTGAATTGACTTTGCTCTTGATTGCAGGATCGTGGTTGGTTGCAATACTGATTTCACTGCCGCAGATTATTCTCGGTAGTCAGTGCTTTGTGGCATTGTTACCGACGCGAAAGTTACTTCGTGGCGAAAGACGCCGTATCGCGTTGTTGATACCCGCGCACAATGAAGCAACAATCATTGCGGATACAATTGCTGGGATCAAGCCGCAACTGCGGAGCTGGGATCGCTTAGTTGTTGTGGCCGACAACTGCACCGATGATACGGCAATGATCGCGAACGCTGCCGGCGCCGAAGTTGTCGAGCGCACAGATGACTCCAAACTCGGCAAGGGCTTTGCGCTCGACGCCGGTACGCAATTTCTTTCTCAACACCCTCCGGATGTGGTCATCGTTCTTGATGCGGATTGCGAAGCGGAACCCGATACAATTGATGAACTTGCACGAGTCGTTGATAGTACGGGATGCCCGGCTCAAGCTTTGAACTTGATTCGTGCTCCCAAGGGCTCTGGTCCGGAAGCTTTGGTTTCCGTTTTTGCTTTTCTCGTCAAGAATTGGGTTCGTCCACGTTCACTACATCGTCTTAATATCCCAGTCGCTTTGACGGGAACAGGCATGGCGTTTCCATGGAACCTCATTGCAACAGCTTCATTGGCCAATGGAGAAATCGTTGAGGACTTGGCTCTTGGAATTTCCTTCATTCAGAAAGGATACGCGCCAAAATTTTGTGAGAGGGCACGTATTTGGAGCGACTTGCCGTCAAATCAAGCTGCGATTATTGCTCAACGCACTCGTTGGGAACATGGATATCTAGGAAGCATGTTAAGGGATGCACCCAGTCTGATGTGGAGCGGGATCCGTGAGGGTCGAATAAAACTAATTTTGGTCGGACTAGATATGGTTGTTCCGCCACTCGCGATGTTGGTTCTATTGTCCGCATTGGCTAGTACTATGTTGTTTCTTTGCGCATATATGACTGGATACTGGGGACCGCTGTGTCTGCTACTTTGTACCGGATCGTTGGCGGCAATGGGGATTGTTCTGAGCTGGTGGAAGTTCGCAAGCGAATTGATTCCTGCGAAGGTGGTATTTGCCATACCTGGCTACGTCTTTCGCAAGGTTGGGATCTATCGCCGATTCTTTGGAAATCGACAAACGGAATGGGTTCGTACGAAACGAGACGGTGAGGTATAGGAGATTAATCCCTCCTTGAATATTTAGCCACGAATCTCACGAATTGACACGAATTCAGGAATCGCTTGATTCGTGTGGATTCGTGCAATTGCTAGCCGCGAAATTTGTTCATCCTTTTAAAAATGACGCCTAGGATTGTACTCTTTGGTGCAATGCGCGACGGGAGCTGGTATTGGGGACTCGGAGATCCGGATCTTGGTGCAGTACTCGTAACGTTTACCTATTTGCTGGCAAGTATCCTTTGTGGTCTGGCAGCCAGACGCTTTGGTGCAAAGGTAGATTCCATGACCACAAAAACATCTGCTGTATTTCAGAAACGCTTTTGGGTTGCTTTGGCACTTCTCATGTTCTTGCTGGGTGTCAATAAACAAGGGGACTTTCAATCGCTCATTACCGTTCTTGGCCGAGATGCTTTTAAGTCCCTCGGGATGTACGACTCGAGACGATCGTTTCAAATTCTATTTATTGCAGTCATCGCGATAATGGCATTCGTTGGAGCAACTTTCATGGTCTGGTGCGTTCGGAAATGGACTTGGGAGTATTGGTTAGCCGCGACGGGTTTGGGATTTCAAGCAGCCTTCGTAGTGATACGCGCTGTGTCGTTTCATCATGTCGACAGCCTTTTGGGCTTGAAACTGCATGTCTTGAAGTTCAATCTCATTCTTGAATCCATCGGATTGTTTTTGTTGATCATTGCCGCATCGGCATGTTTGTTGCGGCCCGCGAAGCAGTAGGAAGTGGGCAGCCTGAAAGGGCGAAATCCATATCGGTTTCAACCCTGAACATCGCGTTCATCCTTCTTTTACAACCGCCGATAATCCAGGCATCAGATTTCAGATTTCAGATTTCCTCATTCTAACGGATTCTAGGTACGGCCGTTCTTTGGTTTTTGTAGCCTCGCATCGACGCAGCTAGCAGTAGGTTTTCAACCCAATTTTCG
>JAYTVL010000202.1:0-6191 GCA_043744075.1 Pirellula sp.
CCAACCCGATGAGGGCCACCGAGCGAAGCGCCGACTGATCGTCGGCGTCGTTGAGGAACCCGACTGCAAGCATAGACACAGCTTGTCACAATGCACTAGTGATCCCAGTAGCCAAGGGACGTACGATGAAACATTCTCGACTCTTGAAAAATCTGCTGGAAGGACAAAACCTGCTTATTTATATACAATCCAAATGGTTCGCCGAACTCGTCGACGATGGGTGATCCACTCAGAACCGATTGCAGCAAGTGGTCGTTCTCGACTGCTATCTGAATCCAAGTGATGTTTGTACTTTCTGTGTGAATTGTGAAGCATTTTCGTTGGTCGATCGCGTGCGTTGGGAACTGAATCGGTCGGAAGTCACCTGGTAAGCTAACGAAGGCGATTCCCAGTTTAGAATTCACAATTGTAGCCAATGGTCCTTGGATCGCACAGAACTCTCGCCTAGGTTCCATCACGTCAGAATCGTCTTTTCCACTGGTGTCGTTGTTTCCAATTCCTTTCTCTTCTGGGTCCCCCAATTTCAAATTTACTTGTCGAGCTGCTTTCAAAGTTGTGTATCGTTTTGTTCTTGTGACTGTAAACTGAAAATTTGATTCCCCGCCGATTGATCCGTTGCCGCTTGAAAGGGAACTACCGTGCGCAACAATACCCGACTGGATTGAAGTGAGTTTATTGATTATGGGATAGACCCGCGGAACGGCAATGCTCTCCACAGCGGTAATCCGGACGCGATTTTCCTCTACTACGAAATCCATGCTTAAGGGACTCAGGATTGCTCTCAACGCGATGCGAAGAGACTTGTCTGGCAGTTGAATCGTTACGGGCTCGAATTGGGTTATATTCAATTCATCAAGAGACGATTCGTCGAGTAAGATCGGGATATCGAATTCCACAGCAAGCGTTTGCAGAACATCAGCAAGCGCCGTTTGCTTAAAACTCAAATCGCATCGTTCAGCCAACGCTCGATAAATTTTGCGATGCGCGTTCCTATGGTTTGACAAGAACGGACGAGTACTTTCGTCCGAGCTGATCGGCATCGGAAGATCTTCTAAGTTCAAGCTAAATGAATTCATGCGCTCGAAGAATTGGGGATTGCTACCGACTCTAGCCGCTAATAGCAATCTGCTTTGAATTTGCATCGCCGGGTCTACGTCAGTCACCTTGATAGGCGCAGCAATGCTGCCGGGCATTACCAAGACGTTTTGGCCCCATGGAGACGTAATAATACAGCCTAATCCCGTCTTGCTTTGGAGCTCGACTCCCCTGAATTTATTTTCCAATAGGATGCACTCTTCCAAGAACGCATTGGCTTTCAGAACTGATGATTCGGGTAGTCGCTGATAGTTTTGTCCAAATGATTTGCAAGGCGAAAATGGGCAGAAGTGAAACGTACAAAGGAGCACAAAAAAAGACAACTGAAACATCGAATGCCAGCGAACCATGATAGCCTTGTTGTCCTAACGTATGTGAGTAACGTTACTAACGGTATCAGAGTATCATCGCAACTTCAACGATCAAACGCGTCAAAAGTCGACACTTCTCGCTAATCGCTAGTATGCAACTCTTGTGAATGCAATTGTTTCCGATGGCTTTACGCCAGCGGGACGGCAACTGACAGCTAAATATTGTTTGCAACACTTGATTCCGTCCCCACCTTGTTTTCGCTCGCCAACGGCGAACGAAAACAAGGTGGGGACGGACGCGCTGGGGACCTCGACTTCTAGCTTGTTAGTCTGGCTTCCATCGAGACGAGCTCGATGGAGAGCTACTTCAAAGGCATACCGGGTTCAGCTTTCCCGTTGGTAGTTAGGATTTGAAAGTGATGAACGCTTGACGCTAAGTGATGATCGCTCGACCATACTATCTTTTTGCCGTTAGTCACCTCTACCATCGAGATCCCATTGTTTGCGCCGTGGCTTCCGATGACGGTATTGCCATTGGCAAGTCGCTGCGAACCGCAAGGATCCTTAAATAGCCCGTTCACATCGTCATTTGTAACTTTCCATACAATTTCCCCACGTGGATCAAGCTCAACAACCTTATTGCCATGCGTTAGCGACGCAACCGTATTTCCGTTGTCAAGTCGAATTGCGGTGAATGGCCAGTTCTCTGCCTTTCGGCCACCGAGCTCATCAAAATCCGTTTTTAATACGTGAACGATTTTCCCATCGGGCGAATACTCTTTTATTGCAAACGCGAGCAAGTGAGGAACGAGATAGTTTCCGCTTCGCAGTTGCCTTGCCATCCGAGTTTGCATATGTGCGTTATCTGTTTCTGGTTGGAGCGGAACGTCAACTACGACTTCCGCTTTTGAATTAACTTCAAGGAGTCGAGGGCGTATTCCTAATTCAGTTATTAGTGTATTGCCATTATAAAGACGTTGCGTTGTGCCGATCTCACGATTTTCGTCGCTCCGTATGTACGAAAAGACAATTTGCTTTTCGCGGGTCACTTCCTCGACCCGATCACTATAGGCTAACAGTACATTTCCGTTTGGCAAAACAAAGCCATCGCGTGACCGACCGGTATGCTCCCAACTGGTCGAGCCATCTTCATTAATAATTGCCGTCTTGTTGCCAAGGACTAAATACGAATGGAGAATTTTTTCTTCAGCAAACGCTGCAGTCGAAAATCCAACGAGGAAAAACCCGAAATAGAAACGTCGGAAAAACAGATTGTACATTGGTCACTCGCAAATCGTAAAAGATGTGGAATCGTAAATTGTAGCAAGTCTAGTTTGGCCCGTGCCACACAGCTAACGGGTTAACCATTAGAATGGGGCAT
Organism: Pirellula sp.; assembly: GCA_043744075.1. Classification (GTDB taxonomy): domain Bacteria; phylum Planctomycetota; class Planctomycetia; order Pirellulales; family Pirellulaceae; genus JBKCUI01. The sequence goes on from JAYTVL010000202.1 coordinate 2,788, forward strand.
CTTCCCCGCTTCGATCCCCTCCATGGAGAACCACAAAAATGTTTCGATCGTTCGCTTACTTTTTCGTCACACTTCCGATTCTTCTAGTCCAGGCCGCTGCGTGCGCACAAGAAGCTGCCAAGCCATCCGCCGCCATCGTTTCAGGCGCACGTGTGGCTATTATCGGCGACTCGATTACAGAACAAAAACTGTACAGCAAATTCATGGAGGCCTACCTGCTGGCATGTTCTGGTGTTCCAAACGTACACGTTTTTCAATTCGGTTGGAGCGGGGAACAAGCTGGCGGATTTGCGGCACGCATGGAAAACGACTTGAGCGTTTTCGGGCCTACGGTGGCGACACTTTGCTATGGAATGAACGATGGCTCTTACAAACCCTACGAGGAGGAGATTGGCAAACGATATGAAGGCAACATGCGGAAAATCCTCGAAAAGATGGACACTCTAGGTGTCAAATCGGTCGTTGTCGGTTCGCCTGGTGCAGTCGACACCAATTTCTTTCGACCAGGTCAAATGATGGGCGACAAACCGGCTCACGTCGCGTACAACGACAACTTGACTCATTTGCGCGATATCGATAAAAGTTTGGCTAACGAAAAACGAAAGCTGTTCGCAGACGTCCATGCGGCCATGTTCGACGCGATGACCAAAGCCCAAGCAGCCATCGGAAAAGAATACGATGTTTGCGGCCGTGATGGTTTCCATCCAGGAAACAACGGACAACTTCTTATGGCGTATGCCTTTTTAAAGGGGCTGGGACTCGACGGCAAGATTGGTGAAGTCGATGTCGATTTGAAAGGACCCGATTCGGTTACCAGCGGTCACAAAGTGCTTAGCGAGTCCGCGGGCACAATTGAACTTGAAAGCACTCGCTGGCCTTTTTGCTTTCAAGGGGACGGAAAGTCGTCTGGCAGTACCCGCAGCATTTTGCCATTCACTTCCTTTAATGCGGACTTGAATCAATTCGTTTTGAAGGTGAAAGGTCTAGATACCACGCATGCCACAGTAAAATGGGGAACTTCAGAAAAGAAATTCACACGTGAGCACCTTGCGTCAGGTGTTAACTTAGCAGCGGAGTTTCCGGATACCCCTTTCGATAGCGCTTTTCAAAAGCTTCTTGACACGATTGCGAGCAAGCAAAATTTCGAGACTTACATGATCAAGGCAATCATCACCGATTTCCGATCGCTTCCAAAGGAAGTTGCAGACCATGCAGACTTGAAGGAAGCCATTGCAACGATTCGAAAGAGTCTCTTGGCGAGCCAGCAGCAACTTGAAGCAGCCGTTCAAAAGTCACTGGTACCGGTAAAACATACTTTGCAAATTACCCCTGCAAGCTAATGTAAAATTTTGAGCCTCAATGCGCTAGCATGAGGGCCGGATTCGCAAACGGTTCTTGGCACGCTAGCGCGCCAGCGGCTCAAAGTAAGTGCCATTGGGGTGCCATTGGGCTTAAGCCAACGGAAACGACTGCATTTGCAAGAGTCGTCAACTTGCGTTCAGCGAGAAGTCTCCAAAAAGCTCTATTCTTTCCTCTCTTTTTTCTTTCCTTCGGCATTATCGAGAGGCCACTCTCGAACGCCGACGCGTTCGGCCCAGGTTTGCCATTGCTTGGACATCGTTGCAACGCGATCGGCGTGCTGCAACGCAAGGTCATGTCTTTCCACGCGATCGACGGAGATGTTATAGAGTTCCCATTTGCCTGGATGTTTTTTAACCAGCTTCCAATCCCCCTCGCGGATCGCTCGATTCCCCTCGTGCTCCCAGAAAATTGGCTGAGAACGATTGAGCGGCTTGCCTGAAAACGCCGGAACCAAGCTAACTCCTTCCATCGGTTGAATCGATTCACTTTGATATTCCTTCAGATAATTCGCTTGGGCGAGGTTAACGCAAGTTGCCATCAGATCGATCAAATGAGCCGGTTGTGACTCCAAAGCATTGTGCCGAGTCGCAGGAATTCCAGCCGGCCAATGCGCAATAAGTGGCGTGCTGATTCCTCCTTCGTGGACCCAATGCTTGTACTCGCGGTGCGGAGTGTTGCTTACATTCGCCCAGGCTTCGCCGTAGCCATGATAGGTGTCCGCCCCACCGGGCAAAATCCCCATGCCCTGTCGAACTGGGAATCCGTCTCGAGTCTGTTTTGGAATCATATCGGGTTGCAAATACTCTGCAGCTAGCTTCGGCAAAGAGGGTACAACAGATCGCTGACGAGAACCATTTGATCCTGCGCCACGCCCCATTCCCTCCGCACAACCGCCGTTGTCCTGGAAGAAAAGAATCAATGTGTTTTCGAACTGTTTCGTCTTTTCTAGCTCAGTCACCAATCGACCGACCCCTTGGTCGAGCGTGTCAATCATTGCAGCAAACACTTCCATGCACCTAAGTTCATATTCACGATCCGCGACATCCTGCCAAGCACCACCTCGTTGCGGAGCCATTTCGCTTTTCGCATCAATCAGTCCCAGCGATTTCAGGCGTTCGTACCGAGCCGTTCGAATAGCGTCGTAACCAGCATCGTATTTGCCTTTGTACTTTGCGATGTCCGCCGCTTTGGCATGCATGGGCCAATGCGGCGCAGTATACGCCATATACATGAAGAACGGCTTGTCAGAATGGTCGCGAACATGATCTCCAATAAACCTGGTCGCTTGGTCAGTGATTGCATCCGTGTAGTAGAATTCTTCAGATTTGTACTCTGGATCAGCGAATGGCGAGATGAGCGAATTATCACGTGCCAGTGAATTAGGATCGAAGAAACTTCCTGCGCCATGAATGGTACCGTAAAACCGATCGAAGCCACGTTGGAGCGGCCAATTACCTCTCTCTGCGTCGTTCTTAGGATTCACTTTCTTGGTGACATGCCACTTGCCGGTCATATAAGTCCGGTAGCCAGCGGTCTTCAGGACCTCTGCGATGGTAACACAGCGACGGTTTAAATCCCCGCGATACGCATCCGAACCGAGATCTTCCATCATGTGCCCGATACCTGCCTGATGCGCATAGAGGCCAGTTAGCAATGTCGCTCGGGTCGGACAGCACCGAGCAGTATTATAAAATTGAGTGAATCGCACTCCACTTTTCGCAAGCCTATCAATGTTGGGTGTTGAGATCTCGCTGCCGTAGCAACCAAGATCAGACCACCCCATGTCGTCGGACATGATCAGAATGATATTCGGTTTTGCAGCCTGTGCTCCAGAATCGCAGCATAAAACAATCATCGAAATCAGTAGAAATTCATTCAGCAGTTTTGCTTTATATCGATTCATGGTTACACCCTTTATCGTCGTCGGGTGCAACCGGCTGAGCAATGGCATTTAAGTTTTCAAGCTGCTAGGAAAAATGAGTCTATGAAGTTGGTTCGATCACCATATATGGCCAATGCTTTTTCCTGATGAACACACTGAA
>JAYTVL010000203.1:0-6158 GCA_043744075.1 Pirellula sp.
CATCATCGACTACCAAGTTTTGTGGTTCGTTGAAATGCTGCTACATCCCTTTGCGATAGCATTCCACGCTCAAAAAAAGCCTAGCCGGTTGCACCCGTCCTCGATCGCTCGATTTCGGACTACAACACCGATGGGAGTATACACTTGGCATTGGAGTAACTATTGTACCGAAAACACAGTGTCGATTGTCTAACCGCCGAAGCACTTGCATGGAACGGACAATTCGGTTCAGCTAATTGAATGACACGTTCATCCGTGTGGAATTTTTGGTTTTTTCTTCAATGCAAAGAGAATACACAAATGAAAATCTCTGTCCATTCGTTCATGATAGTCCTTGTATTATCGCCATGCATGTCGTCCATTGCAGCGGAGCCACAATTAAGCGGCAACCAAACGGGTTTAGCCGTAGACTATAAACTAGCTTCCGATTTTCCTCAGTTGTCGTCGAAATTTCTGTTGGGAGCCGCCTCTTCCGTCGCCGTCGACTCGAGGGGTGACATTCTCGTCTTTCACCGCGGTGAACAGCCCGTTCTTCGATTCGATCGCCATGGAAAACTGCTGCGTTCGTTTGGCGATGGATTGTTCTCGTCGGCACATGGATTGAGGGTCGATGCCGACGACAATATCTGGGTGACGGATAACGCCAATCACACCGTGATCAAGTTCAACCGCGACGGCATCATCCAGATGACATTGGGGAAGAAAAATGAAGCAGGTCAGGACGACTCACATTTCAATAAACCTGCAGATGTTGCGTTTGCGAGCAATGGCGATTTTTTTGTCGCGGACGGTTATGGCAATTCGCGTGTGGTTAAGTTCAACAAAACAGGCGAATTCCTGATGACCTGGGGCGAGAAAGGCAACGGCCCTGGCGAATTCAATTTACCCCACGCGATTCAAGTCGATGCAGAGGGACGTGTTTATGTGGGAGATCGTGAGAACAATCGTATTCAAGTCTTTGATGCCGACGGAAAATTCATTCGTCAGATAGGAGACATAGCTCCGTTCGGTTTATTTATCACCTTAGATCAATTCCTATTTGCGGCGGATGGCCGAGCCAACAAAGTTACAAAGATGACGTTGGATGGAAAGGTCTTGGCATCATGGGGCTCAACTGGCGAAGAGCCCGGTAATTTTCGAATGGCCCACGGCCTGACCGTGGCGCGAGACGGGGCGGTCTATGTAACTGAGATCACTGGGAAACGAATCCAGAAATTTGTTGAAAAACAATGAGCAACCGCACATCCATCCCTTACACTTTGCATTTTCCAATTCTCATTTTAACTTTTTCAATAGCCTGTCGCATCGCATGCCCGTCGTCATTGGCATGCCCCGCGGCTACTTCTTGTCAACAAGTTCTTTAATCAATTTCTTCAACTCAGCGATTTCGGTCTTCAGTTCCTCCATGTCTTTTTTCAAGTCTACAGAGTTGCTATGTAAATTTAAAACCTGGGCGATGCCGCCTTGCAAATTCTTGGGGTTCAAAAGTTTCTTCGAATCCAGAAACGATTTCATAACGTCGCCATCAAAAACATATCCCCCTGTTGAAAAGAGATCGATATTCTCAAGTTCAATGTCCGAAGAGTTCATTTTTGTGGGCTTGACCGTAACACTGACGACCTCCTCGTCTCGTTTTAGCTCGATCGTCACCTCTTTTTCGTTTTTCCCTGCTTCCTGTACTGCTCTATTTAGATCCGCGATTTTATTGATCTTGGAGCCATTGACACTGACCAAGATGTCACCTTCTTCGATGCCAGCTTTATTCGCAGGAGAGTCGTCGGAAACGGCTTGGACTTCGAGACCAGACTTAGCCTCCTTTTCACCTTCGCCTACCTCATCGTCCACTTGACTGCATCTAATTCCAATTCGGTATCCATCGCTTTTAGGGTCTCGAAAGAAATGGGTTGTGAACAACTTTTGAGTAACGGGAGAACCACCCTTCAAATTCAATTCAACTTCGATGGACTTCGTCGCCTTGCTTGCAACGCCCTTCGCTTTCTTCAATGAATCCTCGACATCCTTTAGAATGCGAACAACGTCTTCCGCCGCGATGCCTGATTTTTCGAGCTCTTTCGCGATTCTCTCTTGAAGGCCCTTTGCGTCAGCGTCGTTTTGCGCTTGACCAATCACAACCCGTCTCAGCTTGAGCGGATCTTGCGCGTTCACAGTCATGGCACAGCTGCCAAAAATCGTCGCCACACATGGAACAATAAACCATTCCAAAGTTCTTTTCATTTCTGCATTCCCTTTTCTTTTTGATTTTCTCGATTGAACAAACTGTAATAAAAACTCCGAGGCCAAATCCTAACATTATTAATTAGCCGTGCCATTTGGCGTTAGCCCACGATTGCCCACTCCGCAATAACCGGAGGCCTTCGCCTTTCTGCTGATCATCAAATCCCCGTTGAATAATCCGCGCTAGAGTCCGTAGGGTTTGAGTCCGACATGTTTGACCGGAACGATCAGCTGCCGTCCATCATGAAGCTTCCCTGTGTAATACTCGGGTCTTACGTCCAGCTCGAATCCCTCTCTACGCAGTCGTTGATTGATTCTCGCAACTTCGTACATTTCCTTTGCAATCACCAAGTCATGGTCCAACGCATTGAAATCGTAAATAGGTATCTCTGATGTTTCTTTATTCGGACCTGAGACCAACATCTTCATATCGGTGCCCATTCGGTTGCCAAGCGGTGTCCGCTCATCCATCTGTTCTTTCTGATCTTCGACGCTAGATACGACTGCTGAGGTGTTCCCAAATTCGGACTTGGACGAGGTCGGCAGAATGGAACCGCCGTAAAAGCCGATCCCCAATAACAAACTTGCAGCCAAGGCTGATAGCCACGGAGCATTCATTTTGTTTGCCCCGCCCGTCCCATGTCCATATTCGGCACTAGCCACACTTAGTAAAGGCTGGGCACGAACCGATGGGTTGGGAGGAGAATTCAGTTCGAATAAAGTGCGCTGGTTAGTGGCATCTATTTGACCTGACGCGTTCTTCTTGGAAATCAACGAAATTTGTTTTGACCACTGCTGCTCCTCCAATAAGGCCAATGCGAGAGTTCGCCATTTCGATGGATGGGATTCCATAGCCTGGAGAAGCAAAACGCGAGATTCGTGGGGGCATTCTCCGTCCACAATGGATTGAATTTGTTCTTGAGTGATCATTATTACATTTTTCTATTCAATATCACTTAGGAAAGCTCTCAACGCTCGTCGCGCTTTGAGCAATCGGTATTCGACTGTTTTTATCGTGATACCAAGATGCTCTGAAAGCTCCTGGTATCCCCAACCCTCGGTGTATTTGAGCATCAGAATCTGCCTGTCGTGTGGTTCAAGCCGATTCATTACGGTCGACACGTTATGTCTACTTTCCATTTGCATGAGCCATTCGCCCGGAGCAGGTTCCCTAGCCAATTCCGTTGCACGCCCTGCGGCGATCGCTCCATCTATCAGTTTTCGACGTCGTCCAGTGGATCGGTGGTGATTGATCACTTTACGTAAAGCTATACGATACAACCAGGGCGCAACTTTTGTCGGGTCCGTGGGTTTGGACGTTTGGCGAATGGCAGCCAGGGCCACTTCCTGCAGAACATCTTCCGCCGCTTGGTGATCTGCGAGACGCGCATGCACGACCGTTGCCAACCAGCGACGGTTTATTTCAAGGGCTTGTGCCCAATCAATACCTGCCTTTGTTGGACCGGGATTAGACTTTGTCGGGCCATCCATGGGAAATCTCAATGCGGCAACGGTCATGATGTATCAGAAGTCGCTTCTCGCGAGGTTCTCCCTTAACGCTTAAACGGATTATTTACAACCCGATGCGTTAGTGAGGGACCAGCAACAAAACCCTCGCTTATGCGTCGGACCGGGTGGCACGCTCAGAGCGATAGCGATGGGCGCGGATTTGGGGTCCAACGCAATTGACACTTCACTCGCCCCTCATGCCTCAGAGCGTGCCACCCAATTTACGGGTTGATTTCACGCTGCCCCTCGCCTTAAGGCAATTTCAAAGTAGGAACGCCATTGCGTAACGCCCAAACCGCTGCTTCGGTACGGTCATTTGCCTTTAGTTTGCGCAATACATTCTGTACGTGTTCCTTGACAGTTTCCAGGCTTATTCCCAAAACATTGCCGATTTCTCGGTTACTTAGACCGAGAGCAAGGTGCGTTAAGATCTGCAATTCCCTTTTCGTCAGGTGCTCCGTTTTGGGATTGACTGGAAGTTCTGGATGGGTAAGGAAGTTCGTCGACATCGTGAGAAGCGACTCAGGAGGAGCGACACCGCCTGGAGCCTCAGTGATCGATCGGAGCAAGTACGAGGTGCTCATTCGCTTAAGAACAAAGTCATACAGCTTGCAAGCCGATGCTCGGGCCAAATAGGTAGGGTTTTCATAATAAGTGTAAACTAGGATTTTGGTATTGGGAAAAGACTGGCAAACCTCCCTCACAACGTCCAATAATTCCGCATCCACGAACCTCAATTCGGTGATCAATAAATCAAACGAATCAGCCGCGATCGTCCTCTTCATCTCAGCATAATTCGTGGCCTTGGAAACGTTTGTGTAGCCCTCGACGGACAGAAGTATGGAAATGCCCGCGAAAGATACTGGGCTATTTTCGGCACAAAGGATTCGCATGAAAAATCGCCTAACGAAAACACTGACGCTGTTATTTCTCCATCCTTAAAACAATGACTTCCTAAAGAACGTACTCCACTATAGCGAAAATCAACACCGCTATCGGCGTTTGTCGCGAGAAAGACGGCGAGAGTTGAAGATTATCCTTAAACGGAAACCCTCCAAGGCATGATCTCGCATTTAGAATTAGCGATAAATTGACGTAGCTGGCCGGTACGGTCGCCATGCCCCTGAGCCGGTCGTATTGGGCATAAAAGGATAGCTCTGCGCCGCTGAGCCGGTCATTGCTGTCCCGGTTCTGTAGTTTGGATTGTAGCCGCTGTCAAAAAGTGGCTGCTGCGCAAGACTAGGTGCTAGGCCGCCATACGAATTCGCGCCAATATTAGAATAGGGCTGATACGCGGCGTTAGGCTGATAACTGCCGGTGTTGCTTCCATAATTGGTTGGTTGCGACGAAAACAAGTTGCCGTACGCTGATGCGTTTGGATTTGTGTAGCCGTTACTTGCGTAGCCGCTACTGGTAGCCGCTAGAGAAGCCGCATGATTTTGCCATCCGTTCGGGACGCTCTGCTGCATCGACTGATTGGATTGCTGTTGCGGATGATAGTATGTCGATTGAGGGGCATTGCCCAAATAGTTTGGATTCAATCCAGTTCCAGCATAGCCCGGCTGTTGGGCAAAGAGTTGCTGCTGCGATTGTGCGAAAGTGGATGGCTGTGCAAATTGGCCAGCTAAATAAGCGGTTTGAGGATAGCTTGTCGGGTGCAGCGAGCTAGTTACCGTTTGCGAAGCAAGCCACCTTTGATTTTGGTTTTCTGGTCCGATGGTCGGCTGAGCGGGCATGTATGATGATAGTTGAGTGTTCGTCCAATCCCGATAACTGTCAAAGACTGGGTAATATGGGTACTCCTGGTTGTGAAATGCGGGCTGGTACGAAATGAGCTTGGACTGAGACCCAGCAAGCTTGGACTGAGACCCGGCAAGGAGGTTGGTAAAGAGACTAGGCTGCAAGCCCAGTAATCCCAAGGTCAGGAAACCAAGTTCAGCCCAGTAAAATCGCGATTGCCGTTTCTGGCGAGAAAAATGAGCCATCCCGTTCGTCCTTCCGATTCCGAGGATGCTACACAAACTTCTTTCAAAAAAAATAGAGCAATCTTTATCATTTCAAAGAATCTCGCGGATTCGTTTGGCGTCAACGCACAGGCCCCTCATGGCCTTTGCCAAGAGTAGCCACGATTGAAAAGATGCGGACTCCAATCCATTCAACGCGAAATCGAGGAAGCGTTTGGCCTTGAACCGTTGAGGCTGATAGCCGGGAGAGTCGTGCTTCCATCGACGTTAGCGGGCTGTTGATTTTGTGCGTTTTTAGCATCCAATATCAGCCGATGGGCGTAACAAAAAAGTACCCGTCACATACTGTGTGACGTTGCCTCAAAAACCAAAGGTTTTTGAACTGCGGACGTCACACGGAGTGTGACGGGTACTATAAAATCACAGCCTCTGAGCGTGCCACCCGGTCCC
>JAYTVL010000204.1:0-6120 GCA_043744075.1 Pirellula sp.
AGCCTGACTTGAACGCCGCAAAACACTGCGGCGACGTATCGATGTGTTCGGTAGGTTATGGATGGTCTCGCCATCTAGAAAGCGGCGTAGGTCGGACGATAACGCGGCGGCCGATTGATAACGCTCTGCAGGGTCGTTCGCCATCGCCCCGCAGAGGATTAAATCTAGTGACAGCGGGACAGACGCATTCAATTGGCTCGCTCGAGGTGTCGGACCGTAAGCGATGGCTGTCAGAATCGCGCCCGACGACTGGCCAGCAACGGCCGGGCGAAGGGTTATCAGCTCGAACAGCGTTGCGCCCAACGAGTAGATATCCGTGAGCGAACCTAATACGTCGGTCTCGCCGCGTGCCTGTTCTGGGCTCAAGTAGTTCAATGTTCCACCTGAGGTAGACGAATGGTTTCGCCGCGGATCGCTTGCATCACTGGTTACCTGAGAGAGCCCGTAATCGGCGAGCCAGAGTTGACCAGCGATGTCAAGCAACAGGTTCACAGGTTTGACGTCCCCGTGGGTTATGCCGCATGTGTGCGCATAGTGCAGTGAATCAGCCGCTTGAATCCCTAATTCGGCAACGCGCTGAAACAACTGGCGACTTGTGGGCGCCGGCCTTGAGCCGCGATCATGAGGTTCAAGCGATTCCGATCTGTCAGTGGGTGTCGCATTGCCACCGCAGAGAGGTTCTTTCATTTGCGGCAGCGGGTTGTGTAATAGACAAAGCGCCAGCTTGTTGACGTTCTCGCCTCGCGCGGACGCTTGCTCAAGGTCAGCGATCACGGCCTTGAGAGAGCGGCCTTCGATGAACTTCATTGTGTAGTAGTGGGTCTCATTCTGGCAGCCGACAAAATAGACCGGCACGATTTGTGGGTGATCCAATCGCCCGGCAACCAGAGTCTCATTGCGAAAGCGTGCTAACTGGCGCGGATCGAGGGCGGCGGCGGGTGGAAGTATTTTCAGTGCAACGCGCCTCGAAAGCGCGTTTTCGATCGCTTCATAGACAATCCCCATCCCACCTCGACCCACTTCGCCGATGATGGTGTAGCCCCTCAATGACTTCAAAGACGTCAAACTGTCAGACGTGCCGAAACCAGTGGTCATTGAAAAAGATCCTTTGCCTGAATGCACTCTAATGTTGAAATTCTACACCACGCTGGTGACGATTGCCAACAAGTCTAACAGGGGTTTGTGGAAGTCCGCGATCTACGCTAATCGCTCCGATCGGTTAAACACGGTTAAACAAGCTTCAAGCTTTTGCGACTTGTTTAACCCGCGACAGCGGATGGCGAACCCGGATCACACCCATGCAAAAGTCTGGAGTTCCGCTCGTTTTACAGTTGCGACCCGCCCGGCGCTGCGCGGGTTAAACAAGTAAGCCACTTTATTCGCAATGCAGCTTGTCTAAATTAGGTAATTGGCTACACTTCTAATGCAACTGCACCACTCCTTTGGGGTAGTTTACTGAATGAAAGCTAGCAATCGGTCAATTCCCATGGAAATAAAAACCCAACCCAACGACGCGCCCACTCGGCCTGTGGATCAGCTTGTCTTGGACTTGCTTAGGCGGGAAGAGGGGTTATCGGTGACCGACTTGATGGAACGGTTGGAAGTGACTGCAACTGCCATTCGGCAGCGACTGGATCGGCTCGAGGAGTCCGGACTCATTGAGCGTCGCAAACAAGGTGTCGGGCGAGGCCGGCCGTTATTCAACTATTTCTTGACTGGCAAAGGAGCTCGACAAGCGGGCGTGACCTACAGCGACCTTGCGATCGCACTTTGGAACGAGATCAATTCGATTGAATCTCAGGAAGTCAAAGCTACGTTGATTGGGCGAGTCTCGGATCGCATGGGAAGGACTTTTCGTGAGCTTTTGTCAGAAGGTCCGCTGGAGGACCGAATGCAGATGATGGCAGACCTTTTGTCAAACCGTCGCATTCCGACTTGCATGACGCAGGGCTATGGATTGCCCGTCTTGGAGGTGCAAGCATGTCCGTATCCAGACTTAGTCGGCCACGAGCATGACCGCAGCGTTTGCAACTTGGAAACGAAGGTAATGAGCACAGCTTTGGGGCAGGAGATGGAATTGTCACAGTGTCGCTTGGATGGCCATAGTTGTTGCCAGTTCAAACCGACGGTTACTGTCATAAGTGGCCCAACCGCAAATACTGCGAGCCCAGTCACTCCGAATTGATCGCATTTGACTTGTTTAACCCGCGTAGCGGTGGGCGTGCCATGGCTATTACAAAACAAATTTACTTGACCTAACTATGGACCTTGGATCGAAAGAACAGATGTCACACAAACTCCGAATCGAAAATTTGCATGTCGCCGTCGACGGAAAAGCGATTCTACGCGGCGTTAACCTGGAAATTAAGTTCGGCGAAACGCACGCGCTCATGGGGCCCAACGGTTCTGGAAAGAGCACGCTCGGATTGGCAATAGCAGGCCATCCCAACTACGTGATCACCGAGGGTGCTATTTTCCTTGACGATCAAGACATTACTGAGTGGGAGGCGGACCAGCGAGCACGCGCCGGGATCTTCATGGCGTTCCAACGTCCAATTGCAATCCCGGGCGTAAAGACGGCCGACTTCCTTCGACATGCGACGACGAATGTTCGACGCCCTGATCGCAAAGAGGGCGAAGACCTGATCCCGATGCGGGAGTTTCGTAAAGAGCTCAAGTCCAAGATGGAACAACTCAAGATGGATTCGGAGTTCGCTCGCCGTTACGTCAACGATGGTTTTTCGGGTGGCGAAATGAAGCGAGCAGAGATTTTGACGATGGCAATGCTGTTGCCGAAGTTCTCGATCCTCGACGAAACCGACAGCGGTCTTGACGCGGATGCAGTGAAGTTGGCTAGCGCTTCGATTGCCGAAATCGGACGCGACAAGATGGGCCTACTGATCATCACGCACCACGACAAGCTTCTCGAGCACAACAAGCCTCAGTTCACGCACGTCATGCTCGGTGGTCGAATCGTCGAGACTGGCGGACCGGAACTGGCTCGCGAATTGCATGATCATGGTTACGATCGTATACGTAGAACATATCCTGACGCCGAAGCGGCCAACCAGGAAATGCTGGGCAAAGAAGATGCGGTTGCTGTCTAACAGCCGCCATTGCAACAACCTAAGCGAAAACCAAATAACCTAAAGAAAACCAAATAATGTCAACCGATTTAGCGTCAAACGAATCCGTAGGCGAAATCAACAAGTACGATTTCCGCACCGAGAGCAAAGCCGTTTTTAAAGCACGGAAAGGCATCGATGCCGAGATCGTCAATCAGATTTCGGAAATGAAGAACGAGCCGGAATGGATGCGAGACTATCGCCTCAAGGGATTGGAGATTTTCTATTCCAAGCCGATGCCAAAATGGGGCGGTGCCATCGACATCAATTTTCAAGATATTTTTTATTACTTGAAGCCAACTGACAAACAAGGCAAGACTTGGGACGAAGTTCCACAAGAAATCAAGGACACGTTCGACAAGCTCGGTATTCCGGAAGCAGAAAAAAAATTCTTGTCAGGCGTGAAAGCTCAGTTTGAGAGCGAAGTAGTCTACGGTTCGCTCAAGCAAGACCTTGCCGACCAAGGTGTTATCTTTACCGATACCGACTCGGCAGTTCGCGACTATCCGGAACTCGTGAAAGAGTATTTTGGAACAATCATCCCATCGACCGACAACAAGTTCGCTGCCTTGAATTCAGCCGTTTGGTCCGGCGGTTCGTTTATCTACGTTCCCAAGGGAGTTAAGATTGAGTTCCCTCTGCAAGCGTATTTCCGTATCAATGCAGAGAACATGGGGCAATTCGAACGAACACTTATTATCGTCGATGAAGGCGCATCGGTTCATTATGTCGAGGGCTGCACCGCGCCAATGTACACGTCGGAGTCCTTGCACTCGGCGGTCGTGGAGATCATTTGCAAACGTGGCAGCCGCTGCCGTTATACAACCATCCAGAATTGGGCCAACAACATATACAACTTAGTGACCAAGCGAGCAGTCGCTTACGCAGACGCGACCATGGAGTGGGTGGATGGAAACTTGGGCAGCAAGCTGACGATGAAGTATCCATCGGTCTATATGCTTGAACCAGGTGCTCACGGCGAGATACTTTCGATCGCATTTGCTGCAAAAGGCCAGCATCAGGATGCGGGCGCGAAGCTGGTGCATTGCGCTCCCAACACAACCGGCCAGATCATCAGCAAGTCTATTTCGAAAGGTGGTGGGCGAGCAAGTTATCGCGGATTAGTGCGAGTCGAAAAGGGCGCCAAGAATTCAAAGTGCAGTGTAGTTTGCGATGCGTTGATTCTGGATTCAAAAAGCCGAAGCGATACCTATCCTTATATTGAGATCCTAGAAAAGGACGTAAGCGTCGGGCACGAAGCCAGCGTGTCCCGCATCGGTGAAGAGCAATTGTTTTATCTCATGAGCCGCGGACTGAGCGAAGCCGAAGCCAGCACGATGATCGTTAGTGGGTTCATTGAGCCGCTCGTAAAGGAGTTGCCTATGGAATACGCAGTTGAAATGAACCGACTGATTCAGCTTCAAATGGAAGGATCGGTGGGTTAAATGACGACGACGGTTGCTCGCAACGAGACCGCTGGCTTTGATCAAGCTGGCTTCGATCAATTTATCGATCGACGCATCGATCCTGTTTGGATTACCCAAGCTCGCAAGGACGCTTGGGCTGCATTCGAAACGATGGGATGGCCAAATCCACGCGATGAGAATTGGCTGCGGTCCGATCTTCGTGGTTTCAAACTCGCCAAATACCACCCGACAAATGAAACCGAATCACAATCGGTTTCCAATGCACCGATTCGATTGCTCGAGGGCGTAGAGGTGGCGGGTGCAATTCGTTCCGAAAACGGTTTAGTGACTTCAGAATCGCTAGACCCAAAATACATAGCAAAAGGGGTGGTGTTCGGATCGCTGAGTCGCTGCGCCCGCGATCATGCAGAGCTTGTGAAAAAGCATCTTCATGCACAGATCAATATCAACACCGATCGGTTCGCTGCGCTGCAAGCTGCCATGTGGACAGACGGTTATTTCCTGTACGTACCGAAGAACGTTGTTATTGACAGGCCATTGCATGTTCTCGCGGCGATGGGAAATGGCGGGGTCGACATTTCGCATTCTTTGGTTGTCTTAGACGAAGGGGCCGAGGCCACGGTCTTGTTTGAGTCTAGTAGCGAGACCCCTGATGCGGGCGGTTTTCACTGCGGTGGAGTTGAGCTTGTCGTTCAGGCGAGGGCTAACCTGCGTTATGTCGGACTTCAAGATTGGGGCAGCAACACATGGCACTTTGCTCACAAACGAGCGAGTGTCGGTCAGGATGCCAACATCCAATGGACGATCGCGGCCGTCGGCTCCAAATTTGCCCAAGTTGACCAACGCGTTGCATTGATTGGAAAGGGTGCAAACAGCCATGTGAACGGTGTATTGTTTACTCGCGATCGGCAGCAACTTACTTACAACACCCTCCAGCGGCATTCCGCATCGCACTGCACGAGCGACTTCCTTTACAAGGCAGTTCTTCAGGACCGATCACGCACGGTTTGGCGAGGAATGATCAAGGTCGATGAGGGCGCTGACAAGACAGACGGCTACCAACGCAATGACAATTTGCTTCTCAGCGACGACGCTCGCGCCGACTCCATTCCCGGTCTTGAAATCAAGGCGGACGATGTCAGGTGTACACACGGCAGCACAAGCGGAAGGGTAGACGAAGAGTTGATTTTCTATGCTCGTTCCCGAGGCTTTACTCGGCAGGAAGCCATTCGCATGATCGTCACCGGTTTCTTCCAGCAGATCTTCGATCGCATATCGATCGACAGTGTTCGCGAAGCTCTCGGAGCCGCCATCGCTCGACAAGTTCGCCAATACGACTAGTGCTTTGTTATCGCTTCATTTTAGGGTAGCTGGATTCGTGAGAATTCAGTCGAACCCAACATAGACCGAAGTCTTGCGACTCCGGCTACAAAAAAACCTTAATTCGTAACTGGAACAAAGCACGAGAAGGGGCCTCGATCATAAGTCGGGCTGAACCGGACGCTAGCGCGTTCCGGCTGATTAGCCGAAGGGCGCTAGCCCACGGTTTGCGGCCCATGTTGTGATCG
>JAYTVL010000205.1:0-1901 GCA_043744075.1 Pirellula sp.
CCACATACTCGAACCCCTCGGCGGCCCCAAGTCACCCCCGGATCAACTGGCCGACTTTTCGGCTGCCAGACTGGCCTTTTTTTCGACTGCCATTTCCACCTATCACCCCGAAACGGGTGAAGTTGGTAAACAAGATGTTTTTATTGCCGGTGCAGAAGCTAAGTGACAACGGTAAAACGCTGATCCTGCAAGTACCGAAATTACAACCGGTCCATCAATTGCATTTACGATTGAAATTGACGGATGGGATTGGTGAACCTTTTTCCGAAGAGGTTTACTGGACCATCCACGCAATCCCGAAACAATAACTTGAATGATTTTGTTTAACCAAGGAGGCACAAGCCGTTTTACTTCTACGTTGCATCGCAACAAAGGTGTCACATCGCAACAAAGGTGATCGCAACAAAAGTGTCAGGGTGCGTCGGCGCAAGCCGGAGAGAGGTAACGAATGAAAGAGTCGTACGGATCTGTGCGGGGGGCGGCCAGCAATGGCCGTCCCTACCGCGATAATCTTAGATGCCAAGTTCGGTCGAAACGACTCCTGGAACCTTTCTTTTCTTTGGAACCTTTCTTTTCTTTCCTGGATCCTTTCTTCTCTTTATAGCTCGTTTTGGCTAGGGTCGGCTCGGCGTCTTGGTCGGTGATTGGCTCTCGCCTTCGCTCGCACGAAGGAATGGCCGAACTTAACGGCCACTGAGCAATTTGATGAGACTGACGTCATTCAGAACCTGAATGCCGTACGTCATGCAAAAGTCGACAACCGTGTTGTCCAAAACGTCTTTGTCGTTGCTACAGAGAATCACAGCCTTTGATTGGATTGCCGTCTCAATGATCGGGTTTCGCAGTCTTGGATACCGAAGAATTCGGTCTAATTCTGCCAACATGAAGTTGGAGCTACAGAGCAAGTGATCTTCCGTCAAAACTCGAAATAGGATTTCCGCTGCCAATCCATTTGGAGATATCACCGATCTTGCGATTAGATTAGAGTCGAGTACGATTCTCGCCATTATTTCTTGGCTGCTTCGATCGCCTCGCGGAGTATGTCACTTATTTCAGATTCAGGAAGGTCAAGCGACGAGGCGTTCTTGTGCGCCTGCTGTAGAAGTTCAAGGGCCTTTTTCCTGCCCTGTGTCCTATCCGCTTCGTTCGGTTCGGTGCTGGGGTTGTAGGCCATTATGAAAACACGTTGACCGGCAACAATGTTTCCCCCGATGAGATCCTGAATCGCATTTCGTTGAGCCGGTGAAATATCGCTTACGTTTTTATCAACTGTCGAACTAGTCAGGCCACTCATTGAACTCTCCCGATGGTTGGTGTTTTTTGCAACATCCGTATTCTACCATGGCTGCGGCTGTCCGTCCAAACAGTTCGACGCAGGCATTTGATTGGGATGAAAAACAGTCATCTCAATCCCCTACTCTATTTTACCGCAGTCGAAATAAATGGAAACTCGCCACCGGACACGCTCTACTTCAATCAAAAATCGCATGAGGGAGTCGAGGCGAAGTGGAAAGGCGTGGCTCGATCACCTTGGATGTTCCGTAGCGAGGAAAGTGAGGAATGTCGTTTTGCTCATCAAAAGCTAAATGCTGGTCGGGCAGACCGGAAGAAATTCTGCTTATCCCCGGAAACAACTCGTCGGAACGCCTTAGGCAACCGGACAATAAAAACGTACCAACGAACCCACTTCTGGGAGGGACCGTCGGTTCACGCGGAAGTTCCTTGTTGGTTGCTCCCGATCTCTAATATTCCACATGGAGTGACCGATTTGCCGCCCATATCATGATCGGATGCTTTGGCTTTGGTTTCGTTTCGAGTAAGGCCACCTCGACTAAAGGAACCGAGCTTCACCGAGGCTTTGGTGTCGATAGAGATTCGCAAAATGGAGGAGTCGTTCGCGG
>JAYTVL010000206.1:0-1893 GCA_043744075.1 Pirellula sp.
ACGACGGCTTCACGATGCGCTACTAAAAGTGCAGGCAGAGATCTTTACCGAGTTGCACGGTTCGCTGCATGTGAAGTTCATGATGACAACCATTCGGCGACAGGCGGCAAGTTGCCTGTTCGGACTTGCGCCGTTTATCGAGGACATTCTCTCACGCTACGTTACTGACGAAGAACTTTCAGAAGTTGCCATCGTTGACATCGAGGATTTGCAAACTGATCCAGACGAACTTGAAACTATCGCTGAAAAAGTCAAGCTGGTCATTGCGCAGGCGAAGCAACTTGAAACGGATGACCCAAAACTCAAAAAGCTTGTCGAGCTAGTTTTGCAAAAGCAAGTCGCAACCAAACACGAAAATCATCGCTGCATAGTGTTCAGTTCATTTCGGCATACATTGCGGTACCTTGAAACAGGGCTTCGTGCGGCTGGCATTCGCGTTGGCTTGGTTCACGGCGGTGTTCCAGACGAAGAGAGAACAACTTTGCGGCGACGATTCGAATTGCAACGTGACAACCCCGATGCAGTCGATGTACTATTGTTTTCCGAAGTTGGTTGCGAGGGACTCGACTACCAATTCTGCGATTGCATGATGAACTACGATCTGCCGTGGAACCCAATGCGTGTCGAGCAGCGGATTGGCCGGATCGACCGTAATGGCCAAAAGAGTCCAGTCGTCAATATCTATAACTTCATCACGCCCGACACCGTCGATGCAGACATCTACGAACGATGTCTCATGCGAATCGGAATTTTTGAAAATGCACTCGGTGCCGGCGAGGATATTCTGGGGAAAATCGCGAGCAATATCCAGAGAATCGCCATCAACCCCAACCTTTCATCAGTCGAGCGGAGAGAGCAACTCCAACAACTGGCGGAGAATGAAATTCGTCTATTACATGAAGAAGAAAAGCTAGAAGAACAGGAAGCCGAATTTTTCGGCATCGTGTTGCCGACGCAAGACAGATTCTCAGAAGAAGTTGCCAATGCGTCGAGTCATTGGCTATTACCCGAAGCCATGAACAACTTGATCGACCAATATCTTGTTGCGCTGGGCGGTTCGGCGTCGATTCTCGGTGATTCGCCATTGAAAACGCTACGAACGAATCAGGAAGTTCGCTCGCTTATGCTGCGTGATTCACGAAATATCCCAAGTCGTGGGAGCGGACAGCACCGCCAATGGGAGCGTTGGCTCAAGGGGAACGATCCTCACTTGGCAATCACCTTCGATGGCCAATGCGCTAACGAAAACCGCGACTCGCAATTGTTGACGCCGGTGCATCCGCTGGTTCGACAAGCTGCCAGTACGCTGGACTTTCCAAACGATGCCATCGTTCACGTTGTTGTATCCGACTTGACATTTCCGGCTGGCATCTATCCGTTCGCTGTTTTTCAGTGGGACTTAATTGGACTGCGTCGCGATCTTGAAATTGTTCCTATCTCGCTTGACGAAAAAATCAGCCCGCGATTGCTGGCGTTCCTCGAAGCCGCGACGGACGTTGACGAAACGAATGACCGGGTTGTCAGCCAACAACAGCAAGACGAAATGTCAGCCAAGCATCATGCCCTCTGGAGCAAGGAGTTAGACCAATACCGAGAGCGGATCGTCAATCTCGCCAAGTTCAAAACAGAGAGCCTCAACGCTAGTCACAAGGGCCGAATGGCAATGCTAAACGATCGATTGGCGTCCTCGACCGACGAGAAGATACGCCGGATGCGAGAGTCAGAGATTGAACGAGCAAGACGCGAATACGAAGAACGGCTGAAAGAACTTCAAAAGAGCTCCCAACAAGCCGATATCACGACGGAACGAATTTTAATTGGAACCATCGAGGTGAGGGCGAGTACATAATGCCCTCAGATTATGAAGCAATTTCAGACCGAAACAAACGCGAA
>JAYTVL010000207.1:0-1893 GCA_043744075.1 Pirellula sp.
AACGCACCTATTGCGTATTTCAGGGCCACCTTTGGTTGGAAGCACCACGTCTACCAATCGGATTTCCGACAACTCCGATATCACTCGACGCGGTTCGTCGCCCAGGCCTGCTTTGTGGCATAGTTGACCAAGCGTTGTCCTTAGGACATAGGCCAAGAAACACACAAATATGTGCGCCAGAACTCGCTCTTCCTTTTGATGCCATACCGGACGAATGCTCAAGTCAGATTTATGAATTCGGAATGCATTCTCTGCCTCAGTTAACTGGATATATGCCTTCCATAAGTCCTCATCGCTCCAGTCGCATACATTGGTTCGAAGTAGATAGCAACCGTCGCTCAATTCATGCCATTTGGTGATTGGCTCGATTCGCGACCATTCGATCAATGCGAATTTCTTGTCTTTGTCCTTATCCAACACTTTGATGGCGAACAAGTGCGATGCTCGTGTATTTTGTCCTCTCAGTCTTCCTATCTCGATGCATATCTTTTCCTTGTCGCGATTTTGTCTCTCGCATTTATCTTTGATCGAGGTTAGTCGCTCAGCAATCTTGGCAGCAGCCCGTTCGACGATTGCCTTGTCCTTTTCTTTCCGAGCTTGGCTTCGACAAAGAATGAACGTCTCGGTCACTTCTTCAGTGTTTTCAGATTCTTCGTCTTTGGGCATCTTGCACAACTTCACTTCGATGCCGTCGCGTATTGTATTCCAGTCTTTTTTCAGCAGCTCTTGTTCGAACTTTTTGAGAAGTGATTTGTGCGTGCCAATGATGTAGCGTCGGTTCCCTTCTCGCAAGAATTCTAAGTTGTCTTCAGACGTCATTCCGCGATCCATGACCCAGATGCGATCCGATTTTCCGTATCGCTTTTCCATGGTCTCGACGATTCTCTTGACCGTTGTCACATCTGCCGTATTCCCTGGAAAAACCTCGTAACCTAGGGGTATTCCGCATTTTGTCACTACCAATGCGATGCAGACCTGTTTGCAGTCGCCACGTTGGTCACTCGAGTATCCTCTCTTGGCCATCGGGTTGTTCATGCACTGTCCTTCGAAGAAGGTACTTGTGACGTCATACAGCAGCAAGTCATACTCAATATCGAAGAGTTCCCCCATGCGATTCTTAAGATGAATCTCCAACGCTTCTTTGTGTGGAAGAAGCTCATCCAAAGCTCGGTACAAGCGATTGTCATCGACACGATCGGCAGGAACACCCAGCAGATCAGGCAACGCGGTATTCTTGTACCACTGTTCAGAAATATGGAGTTCACTCGAAGGATCAAGTAGTCTTGCAATGACTAGAATCAACGATGTCAACGACCACTGGATAGCTTCTTTACCTTTGGGCATATGCTTGTTCAAGAACTCGTCAAGCTTAAGCTGCTCGATGATTTTCAACGCGATCCAAGGGCCACCAAATTGAAGACAATTCTCAACACGAACGGCATTGGTATTGACTTGAACCCATCGTGGCTCAACGGGTTCGTCTTCGTATTCAAAGAGGGCTTGCTGTTTTAACTCAGGCTGAGACGTTGCTTGATCCAGTGGCTGGCTCTGAGCCGCTTGTAGAACACCGAGCCTGCCAGCTTCATCTAACGTACCGAGCCACGCAACAACATTTTGGCGAGGACCACGTTCGGTGCGCACGGACTCAACAAGAGCCCAATATGCACGACGTTGACCTTCGACATTTCTGAAGCATTGGCGGATGTACATGCCCAAAAACTATACGAAGAAACCCCATCGTCCAGAGGAGACCGTTTCCACTACATTGTATTTCAGAAAGTCGGCAACCCTTAGACCATTGATAGCAGTACCCGAGGGAAGAAAATACAACACAAACCGTTGCAAACTACCGAAAACAAATTTTTCAAAAATCTTGTTGGGGAAGTTGGGCTA
>JAYTVL010000208.1:0-6063 GCA_043744075.1 Pirellula sp.
TGGCGTTTGCCCCGCATTCGATGGCAGCACGTACGTCCTCCGACCTAGTCAAGCCGCAGAACTTGATTTTGGGCAGGCGGATTTCGATGGCCATCGAGAAGGGGCTAGTCAAGCGGTAGAGCGATAAAGTTCACGAACGCAGCGACTTAGTAGATTGCCAGTCGTTACGACCGTCAATCAGTCACTAAAAATAATCCACCGTCATGATATGGCCGACAATTAGCCATACTCCAAAGGACAAACAACCAATCACGGTATTCAAAAACTCGATCGACATAGGTCGCGACCTCCCCAAAAGTGAGAAACCGCCATCCGTAGTAGTCGACTTGGACCCCCCAAGTCGTTCGCTTTCGTGCGAGCAGGTCGTATCGGCCACTCTTTAATCAAAACTTCAAAAGTTTTTCGAGCCGCTGCACCTCTTTCCCAGCCGGCAAACTCGCAGCTGCCGCTGCCGCACTTAAAAAAGAGGTAGGAAAATGGAGGTAAGAAAATATAGAACAAACTGCGATTATTTTCCTACCTCCATTTTCCTACCTATTAGCGGAGTGAAAAAATGCCAATTGAATGCCCTTTGCAAATTGCAGATCTTTCGACCGAGCAGTTTCGAGAGCTCGACTATCTGGTGATGAAGCATGCTTTTGACTCGCAGAACTATTTAGGGCGACTAGCCGATGAACGGATTTATCAAATGGATCTCACCCAAAGACTGTTGACAAGCGGAATAGGAGCAATGCGGGAAGTTCCTATTCATCTTTCGCACGGAATCTTCCAGAAGTCACTTTTCCTGGATTTGGTAGTTGCGGAGAAAGCAATATACGAATTGAAAACGGTTAGGGCGATCACGGATGAGCATGCAGGGCAACTTTTGACCTATTTGCATTTGCTAGACCTATCTCATGGCAAGTTGGTGAACTTTCGAGCTAAGTCGGTTGAATCTAGATTTGTAAACTCGCCAATTACAACAGCGGAACGGCGAGCATTCGGAGTGGAAGAATTGGGATATGATGGCAGTCGCGATTTTCTTGATTTGGTCGTCGGCCTATGTCGCGACTGGGGAACTTCATTAACGCTTTCCTTGTACCAGGAGGCACTTGTTGCTTTGGTTGGAGGAACCGAACGCGTTGATGCGATGATACCAATGGAACGAGATGGTTTGGTATTAGGAAACCAACGGTTTCAACTAGTGACGGCTGATACCGCATTTCGACTTACCGCCATGAAAGGTGAGACGAATGACTATAAATCGCAGCTTGGACGGCTTTTTGCATGCTGCCCATTGCGAGCAATTCATTGGATTAACATTGCTCGCAAAACAATCTCTCTAACGACCATAACCAATCGATAGAGAACAGCAAAAGGTAGGAAGATGGAGGTAGGAAAATAATGGAGTAGCTGTTCGTCATAAATTTTCCTACCTCCATTTTCCTACCTGATCTTGGCGGCTGAACTAAGTATTGAGAGCTTGCTTTTGGAGTTGCTCTAGTTGCTGAATCGCTTCCATCGGTGTCATGGTCGTGATGTCGAGGGATTTCAGTTTTTCCACGACTGCGTTTTCTTGCCATTGAAATAAGGTCATTTGGATATGCCCTGATTTCTTTTTCGCAGGTGCAATATTCGATTGGTTGTACTGATTCAAATGGCTCGCTTCGAGTTGACTCAAAATCTCTTTGGCTCGCTCGTTCACATCGCGCGGTACACCTGCCAAACGTGCGACGTGGATTCCGTAACTCTTGTCGGCGCCCCCTTGGACGATGCGGTGCAAGAAGACAACGTTGTCATCCCACTCCTTGACCGCCACATTCCAGTTGCGTACACCCGGCAACGATTTTTGTAAATCAATCAGTTCATGATAGTGCGTGGCGAACATGGTTCGGGAGCGATTGTGATTATGCAAATGCTCCACAATCGCCCAGGCTAACGATAAACCATCGTAAGTGCTGGTACCTCGCCCGATCTCGTCCAGTATTACAAGCGATCGGTCGGTGGCCGTATTGAGAATCCGAGCTGTCTCAACCATTTCTACCATGAATGTACTCTGTCCACGGGCCAATTCGTCACTCGCTCCGACGCGCGCGAACAAACGGTCTGCGACCCCAATTGTTGCCTTGCGAGCCGGGACGAAACTACCTATTTGCGCAAGCACCAAAAGCAATGCCGATTGCCGAATGTATGTGCTTTTGCCTGCCATGTTTGGACCCGTGATCAACAGTACACTACCGTGCTCAGCTCCGATCATGGCATCGTTCGGAACAAACGTTCCCTTTGCCAGCGTTGCATCCAGAACTGGGTGCCGGCCCTCGTAGATCTCCAAGATTGGTTCGTCCGTCATCGTCGGGCGGATATACCCCTGTTTGACTGCTAATTCGGCCAGTGAACTCAACACATCCAGTTCAGCAAGAATACTGGCGTTCATTTGGAGGGCTTGAGTGTTTGCATGAATCGCTTGTCGCAACTCTAGGAAAAGCTCGTATTCGAGTGACTTGGCTTGATCGTCTGCCGAAAGTACTTTCTCTTCGTAGTCTTTTAGTTCAGGTGTGATATAGCGTTCGGCGTTTTTGAGCGTCTGCTTGCGTATGTAGTTAATAGGGACACGGTCGCGGTGCGTGTTGGTGATTTCTAGGTAGTAGCCAAAAACCGAGGTGAAGCCAACTTTCAGACTTGGGATGCCAGTCGATTGGATTTGGTCCGCTTGGTAGCGAGCGATCCACTCTTTGCCGCCGGTTGCCAATTGTCTCAAGTCATCGAGTCGCTGATCATAGCCGGGGCGAATAAAGCCGCCGTCGCGAGCCAAGAGTGGGCAATCATCCTGCAGCGCTACGTCAAGTTGTTCACGCAACGTTGGGCAGAGTTCGATTCGATCTCGTAGCTGATTAAGTCGCGACGAAGAGCGTTCCTCAAGAATGGCTTTGATCTTAGGAATTTGAACCAGTGACCGACCGACTTGTTTGAGATCGCGGGGGCTCGATCGACCGGTTGCGACTCGGGCAAGCAAGCGCTCTAAGTCGTAGACGTCATCAAGCATCTCTCGGATGGACGATCGCAAACGTGTGTCCCGAACCAGTTCATCGACAGCATCAAGTCGCAATTCGATCTGTTCTTTGGAAACCAAGGGGGACGAGAGCCACTGCGATAGTCGACGCGCGCCCATCGATGTAACAGTGCGGTCCAAGACTTCGAGCAACGATCCATCACGCGATGCAGTTCGAATCGTTTGTGTCAGCTCCAGCGAACGCCGAGTCGCCGAGTCGATTTCCAAAGAACGGATTAAGCGTGCGGGTTGGAGTTGCTGAATATGATCGAGCGCCGTCTTTTGAGTCTCTCGCAAATAGGCCATGGCGGCACCTGCCGCACTGATTGCCAAGCAGTCGTGAGCGTAAGTAGTGGCTGTGTCCTTGGAATCGCTTTGCGTGTCCCAACCCATGCCGGACAGATCGAGTACTCCGAAGTGTTCGTGCAGAACTCGCTGGGCTTCCTCGATTCCAAATTGCCAGGACGGACGGCGAGTTATCGGCCAACGTTCAAGATCGCTTTTGGAAAGAGTCGAGTCATCTTCGCGAACCATCACTTCCGCAGGCTCGAGCCTGGCAATTTGGTCCATAAGAGTATGAGCAGGGTACGCTCCTGCCTCAAAGCGTCCAGTGGACAACTCCACCCAAGCAATTCCGAGCCAGGCGCTTCGTTCCTGACCTGCTTTGCCGGGGGCAGGGTGAAAGATAGCTAAAAGGAGGTTGCCGGATCGGGGATCCAACAAAGCGTCGTCTGTAAGCGTGCCAGCGGTAACAATTCTCTGAACTTCGCGGCGAACGAGCCCTTTGGCAATGGCAGGGTCCTCTACTTGTTCGCAGACGGCTACGCGAAACCCTTGGCGAACGAGCTTTGCAAGGTACCCTTCGAGCTGGTGGTAAGGGAAACCGGCCATCGGGATAGGGTTTTCGCCTTTGTCCCGACTGGTAAGCGTCAGACCAAGGACTCGTGCGACGGTTTTTGCATCTTCGTGAAACAATTCATAGAAATCGCCCATTCGGAAAAGCAGAATTGCGTCTCCGCTGGCCAATTTGGCTTCTTCATACTGCTTCATCATGGGTGAAAGATTCATAGCCGAAGATGCTACCAAGCGGAGCCCGTTGAACCAAGTGCCCAATTTTTTTTGGGATAATGGAAACAAAATTGCTAGTTGTGTGTTTTCACTACTAAACCACTGTCCAACTAGCTAAAATCTAAGAACTGTGGTTACGACGTTTAGGATCCTGGCCACCTTGGAAATTGGGCTTCGATCACAACCTGGGCCGCAAACCGTGGGCTAGCGCCCGACGGCTAATCAGCCGGAACGCGCTAGCGTCCGGTTAAGCCCGACTTAGGATCGAAACCGCAAATTGGCATTGAAACCGCCGAAATCGAAAGATTGAATCCAAAATGAAACACTCCATCATTGCTCACATCGTTTTCCTTTCCTTGGCATTGCTTGGGTTAGCGCTGATGTCGATTTCGGCTTTTGCTCAACCACCAGGTGGAATGCCGTTTGGCGGAGGCCCATTCGGTGGAGGGTTTGGGGGCCCAGGAGGCCCTCCCGGCGGAATGTCGTTTGGCGGTCGCGGTGGTGATCGTGGCGGTGGTGATCGTGGAGGCGGAGATCGAGGTAGCTCGGGCGGCGGAGATCGAGGTGGATTCGGTGGCGGAGATCGCGGTGGTGGAGACCGTGGAGGTGGAGACCGAGGCGGATTTGGTGGCGGAGATCGAGGTGGCTCGGGCGGCTTCGATCCATCTTCGTTCTTGACACGCATGGATACCAACGGCAATGGAATGCTTGACCCAGAGGAAGCACAGGGGCCAGCAAGGTTCATGCTCGATCGTATGGCTCGAAGTAATCCGAAAATCGACATTACTAAACCGATACCAATGTCACTGCTGACGGAGTCCTTCCAACAAATGCGGAGCGGAAGCTCAAGTTACGGCTCTAGCTACACCGACGAAGAAAACGCGATTGCTGTTAAGGATTCATTGGTACCTGGATTCGGGAAAAAAGCCGTCGAGAAAGTTCCTGTGCCTGGATTCGGGGTTGGTGGTGAAAAGGCAAATATGCCTATCGACGAACGCGATATGCGAGAAGCTGACGATCGAATGGAACGGTATGACAAAAACAAGGACGGATACTTAGACGAAAATGAGTTAAAGGAAGGACGATGGTCTGATTCGCCGATGCAATACGATAACAATCGGGACGGAAAACTTTCACGTCAAGAACTTGCAACTCGATACGCCCGCCGCCGACTGGCAAGTTCTTCGCAGCCTGAATCGACCCAACGACGGGACGATAATTCAAAAAGGTCCCGAGATAAGCGTGACGTTATCGACAAAACCGCAGAGGACAAGGGGAATCCGCTTGAGAAGCGGTCGAGTTACCGTCTGACTGACGCGGACGGAAAAATGCCGACCCCAGCAGGCTTGCCAGAGTGGTTTACTCTAAAAGATGTCAATACCGATAGCCAAGTTTCGATGTACGAGTTCAGTAAGAAATTTACCCAGGATGCAATCGACGACTTTTTGAGATTTGACACAAATAAAGACGGATACATCACCGTTAAGGAGTGCTTGGCGGGAATAAAGAAAGGGTTTATTCCTGGCGGTGCCAGCAGCTCTTCAAGCAGTTCTGCAGCCGCAACAAGTGTATCCTCAACAGCGACGCCATCGGCGAAGTCAGCTGAATCACCAAAGCCAGCAGGCGGAAGCGCAACGGACGAAGTTCAGAGAATGAAAGTATGGTTGGCTCCCAAGTTGAAAGCGCTAGACAAGGATGGAAATGGATACTTGTCACCTGAGGAATCTCCAAATAACTTTGCGGAAATCGATACCAACAAAGATGGTCGAATCGATATTGATGAATACGTTGCTGCCCGTATGAAAAGAAAATAATAATTGACACTTCTCGCTGATCGTCAGCATGGCGTGGAGTTAGGCTCTCCATCGAGCTTGCGGGCTGTTGATTTACTGCGAATTTGTCAAGCAATATCAGCCGCAGGGCGCTAGCCCACGGTTTACGGCAAAGAACCGGACGCTAGCGCGTTC
>JAYTVL010000209.1:0-23193 GCA_043744075.1 Pirellula sp.
TGACTTAGGGCAGATTGTAGGTCGCGTGGAAAACCTAATTACAGGCCAGAAAAAAGGATTCGCATTAGATACATTTGGTTTCTCCAGTCCAGCCGCCTGCATGATTCTTCCTTTGCCTGAAATCGTCAGTGCAGATTCTTTTGGCAAACGCGTTAACGAGCAAGGTCAAGTACTAGGCATCTACAGGCGAGCCGATAATACGGATGATTGCTTTTTGTGCAATCCTTGGAAAGACGCTTCGGCAATGCCGTTTGGACTCAGTCTGTTCCAAGGTAACGTCGGCTTAAATAATTTTGGACAGGTCGCCGGAGTGCTAAGCAATAATACAGCATTTTTCGACGGTAGTCCAAGCCCCGGACTACCAACGTTTTATACGTATTCTACCCTTTCGGGTTGTTTGGCTCTTGGCGGAGTCAACGACTCTGGTGTCTTCAGTGTCGACGGTCGTGAGAAGACGAGCACCAAACCAAATAGTACCTGGGGTTCGCTTGGGACGTTCCGTGTTTCCAGTCAGCAGGAGAGAATCCTTAATGGCGGCACCCCAGTAGGAATTAACTTTTCCAGTGACGTGGCGATCGACGCCAGCGGCCCAAATTACATTGCTTACAATGGATGGGTACTCCGCAGTACATGAGCCCAGAGCAATCACAATTGAACAGCATGGATATAGATACTCGGAGCGACATCTACTCATTAGGAGTGCTCTTATATGAACTACTGACTGGCAGCACGCCCATTGAATCGGAGACGCTTAAGAAAGCAGGGTTCGATGAAATGCGGCGAATGATTTGCGAAGTCGATCCACCTCCTCCAAGTTTGCGGTTGAGCACGCTTAGGAACAAGGTCGCAACGACCGTAATTGATTTTCGCCGGGCGGACTCTCATCAATTATCCCGCGCCATGAGGAATGAAACCGATTGGATCGTCATGAAGGCGCTGGAGAAAGATCGCACTCGTCGGTACGAGACGGCTAGCGCGTTTGCCCTAGATATTCGACGACATTTGGATGGCGATGTTATTGCTGCAATGCCTTCATCCAGAGTCTATCGCCTGCGCAAAACAATGTACAAATATAGAATCGCATTGTCGCTGGTCGCGAGCATCATCTTGAGTCTAACGTTGGGACTGATCGTTGCGGCAATGCAGACGGTCCGAGCGAACAAAAAAAGTGCAGAAGCGCAATTTGCTCGCAAACAGGCCGAAATGAATCTCGACGTGGCGATGCTTGCAGTTGACGATATGTACACCAAAATTGCTACACGTTGGCTTACCGATGGCCAAATTGCGAGCGGAGTTCAATCGGAGTTTCTTAAAAAGGCGGCGGATTTTTACACTCAAATACTAAGTCAACAGGGGGCCTATCGAGCGTCGAAAATGCAAGTGGCGACTATTAACCATAGACTCGCATTGATTTACTGTGAGCTTCAAGATTTTGAGCAAGCTTTAGAATCGGTAGACCAGGGAATTGTGACGATTCAACGCGATCTTTCCTTTGATACGACAGGTCTGACGCACGCGATTCTTGTTGCCAACTTACACGAAGCAAAATCACTCGCGCACTTTGCGATTGGAGAACTCGATAAGGGTGTAGCAGCTCTCGAACTTGCGGCTGAAGCACATCAACAATTGCGCAAAAAGCAACCTTTAGAAGTTACCCATGAATTGAATTGGGCTCGAGTGCAAAAACAAATCGGAAGCGTGGAAAGTCAACTAGGAAATTGGACTATTGCTGAGGCTCGATTCTCCGACGCCGCGAAGGCATTCAGCGAAGTTGGATTCGACACCATCAAGAAACTAGGGAATTTCGATCAGCTTCTAGAGATGGTCGCAGAAGCATCCGCGATCCATTTGGCAAAGGGCGAATGGCAGCAAGCCGAGGACAAATGTCGCAACGGCCTCGTGGCAGTGACTTCTGAGCTCTCGGAATGGGCGGATTCCGTTATATCGTTATCTGCAATGTGTCGGGTGATGCCTAGAATCGTCCATCGATTTCGCATTGTTGGTCGTTCAATCTCCGATCTTGCCAATTAAACTTCTGTGGATTCCGCGAGTTGTCCAAATAGCCAAGCGCGAGCGAACACCCAGTGACGCCGCGCAGTGGCTACGGAAATCCCAAGACAAACGGCTGATTCTTCTTGAGTCAAACCCGCAAAAAATTGCAGCTCAACCAGTTTTGCATGCTGCGGATATGCTTGAGCGAGTCGCCCAAGGGCTTCGTCAAGGTCCAAAAGATCGTTTGGAGACATCGTTGCGGGCGATGCTACGTCGACCAGCTGTCCTCGCCGTCTGTCTCCGCCACGTTTTTCAGATCGTCTACGCCGAGCGTTGTCCACAAGAATGTGTCTCATCGCTTTCGCCGCCGCAGCAAGAAATTGCAATCTGCTTCGCCAGACTCGAGAGCCAGCTGCGTCCACCGAATTGGAGCCAAACGAACCTGCGTTTACATCGTCTAGGTTCCGGTCGAGCTTGAGTGGACTTGATGTGTCGGACGTATCGTCACTTACCAGTCTTCGCGACTTTGAATTGCCAAGCAATCGCACGTAGGCATCGTGCACAAGCGCTGTAGCTTGCAAAGTTTGCCCTGGATCCTCACTCGCCATTTGAATCGCCGCGAGCCTTCGCAATTCTTCGTAAACCAGCGGGAGTAGCTTGTCGGCCGCAGTTGGATCACCTGACTCAATCTGCTCTAGAATTTGAGTTACATCCGACATTGTTTGGCTCTTGAAATCGCGAACGAGAAACTTGGGAGTACCGGAGTACTGAGATAATGGCTGTGCCAGTTATCGAGGTGCGACTCTCTTCTGCCATCCCCGAATGGATTCGTCGTATTATACATTCACTACGATAGTCTGATCCTCCCAGGAAAGCCCCTCACTAAAACGCAGGTACTAGAACGAAGCCACCACGAACCGTAGTGCCTGTGAACAAGACTTCGCCGCTGATATCTCCTGCGTTATTGATGTGGCGAGGGATAAATGCTGACACACCGGTTGGTAGCGAAGTCAACAGCCTGCAACCAGCCAACTAACGTCGCCAATCCGCTCCTAAAAATCACATCCCCGTAACCCCAGTTAATTCCGTTCGCTACCACCCGTCAAACCCTTAGCTACGGATTTGAACTGTATACCTCCGTATTATGAAGCGTCCGATTCACTTCCGACAAGCTGCATCCATATCCACATGGATGGCCAGTCTCTGTGTCCTCCGCAGTTAGATTCATCGTTCACTTTCGCGTAACAAGGTATTCGAGCAGGTCGGCCGCTTCCTGGGCAGTAAGGCTGGACATCTGTCCGTCGGGCATGAGCGACACGTGCGAAGGCCGCAGTTGTTCGACGTCCTTCGCCGCCAAGATAATTTCCTTGCCCTCACCGTTGCGCAACACCACGGAATTCTCGTCTCGCTTGACAAGCACCCCGGTCAACGAACACCCATCCACGGTGAGTGCGAGATAGAGGGCGTACTTTGGCTCGATCCGGCGCGATGGCGACAGCAGACTCTCCAACAATTCCTCCGGCGAACGAAGTTTCCCAATGGTCGTCAGGTCAGGCCCCACTGGTGTGCCACGGTCACTCAGTCGGTGACATTTGCCGCAGTTAACCGACTGCGACCAGAACAGTTCTTCGCCTCGGCCGGAATCTCCCTTGACAGCCAGAATTGCTTTGGGCCGAGGATTCGTGCCAAGCATACTTTCTCCTTTCTCGTCCAAGGGCAGATAGCCTTCGAACAAATCGCGAACCGGGCCAGTCGGAAGCTTTGCAACGGCCGTCAGCAGGGAGTCCCGTTCAGTGGCGTTCAGCTCTCCCTGGCCGACCTTTCGCGCAAGCAACAACGCCGACTGCGGGCTCGCTAACGATTTGTCCGGCGCTGCATTTTCCGGGCTTGCGGACCTCAAATCCGCGCCACTGTTCATGCCGGAGATCCAGCGCTCGATGAGCTTTAACCCGGCTTCATCCGGCCGTTCGGAACCGATGTGCGGCATCCGATCGCGGCCGAACTTGGCCATGCGAAAGTACAGTGTGCTCGCGTAGGGGTTGCCCGGCTTGATGATGTCTGCTTCCGGCAAGGCAAAGTCGCCGCGGATGGGGCGCACACCAACGGCATTCATTTCATCGACGCTTATTTGGGATTGCAGGCGCAGGGCGACGGTCCCGCCGCCGTGGACGGAGTGGCAGTGACCGCAATTGGCATGGAGGTAGCCGCGAGCGCGCGCCTCCAGCGGCTGGCTCTCGTCGGTCGGGTCGCTAATCCTTCGTTCCCGACTCGCGGAGGCGATATCGAACGGCGGCTGAGAATTCCCGTCGTTGTCGACTCGACGAATTATCCCAGCTTCGGTAAGGCCGACGAGCTGGTTCCGTCCATCGCGCCCCGGACGGTTCAATTGCTCGGGAAGAAACGCCAATGCGTATTCCGACTGGTTGGTATGGCAGGACATGCACTGAGTGCGGCTGTAGAACTGCCACACGCGGTTTTGCTCGACGTGGTTGCCAATCTTTATACCGTTTAGCTCCACTTCGGCGCCGTCGGCCGGAACCAGGTCGGCATCGGCTTGATCGTCGCGCCAGGCGTAGGTGTATGGGCGCCAGTCCAACCCGTCGTAATGTAACAGCTGAGTCTCAATACGTTTGGCGCCAAGAGAAAGGGTTCGCATCAGCACCGCGTCCTTAGGAAAATGCATTCGGAAGTTATGCCAATTCACCAGACCGGGGATGGGCTTGCCGGTGGCGTGGAGAACGGCGGCTGACACGCCCGGGAAAGCGACCCAGTGTTCCTCCGTCGCTCCGTCCTGCCACTGCCTGCTGTTGATGGTGAACGGAATTACGCCGTCCGCTGGAGTGTGATCCTTGACCGAAGCGAACAACCCGGTCCGCGTCAAAGTCGGTGGGAAGTCGGCATTTTGGGCGCCGAGGTCATTCCTTTCCAGTGTGTGAATCGTACCGTTGTCGTGGTCAAGGAAGTACAACTCGCCGTGCGTATCCTCACCGAAGGCCACGATACGGACGGTAGCACGCACGATTTCTGGCATCTCCGTCGTCTTGCCCCCCTGAAAGCGTGCCGCCCACAGGCGACGAGTTTCCCAATCGCCGAACAAATACGCCCCGCGCAACTCGGGAAACTTCTGACCGCGGTAGACATACCCGCCGGTGATGCTGCAGGCAATGGTGTGCGGCAACTGGATTAGCGGCGGGTGGATCGGTGTCGGCCCGACCTGCCCTGCCTTGATGGTTTGCGGCCCTTCGGTGGCGGACCAGCCGTAGTTGCCACCTTTCTCGATCCGGTGTACGGATTCCCACAGGTCCCAGCCTACGTCGCCGACGTACAGTTCGCCCGTCTGGCGATCAAAGCTCATCCGAAAGGGATTTCGGAACCCGTAGGCCCAGACTTCCGGCCGCGCTCCCTGAAGAGCAACGAACGGATTATCCTTCGGGACGGCGTACTTCTGACCCACATCTGCTTGGTCGACGTCGATCCGCAGGATGGAGGAGTGAAGGTCGGAGATATCTTGTCCCGTGTTGAGCGTGTCGGGCGGGTTCGGTCCGGCCGCATCCCCTGTGGAAATATAGAGCATGCCATCGGGGCCGAAATGCAAGTCGCCGCCATTGTGACCTCCTTGCAGAAACGTGAGGACAATTTCCTCGCTCGCCGTATCGATTCGCGGCGGGTCCGTAGCAGTAACGGAAAAGCGCGATACCCTTGTTCCGTCCTTCAGGTTTGGCTCGCGCGAATTCTTGCCCTGCAAGGTGTAACAGACGAAGCACTGGCGGTTCTTTTCAAACTGCGGATGAAACACCAACCCGTAAACCGACTCGACCTCCTTCGCTTCAGAGAGCAGGTGAACGGTCTTGAGTTCCTTCCGCAGGTCGCAGAAGAGATCGGCTTTGGAATCTGGATGGTCAACGAATGAATAGAGAACACCGGACTGCTCTCCGATGAACAGCCGGCTGCTCCCCGGGCAGCGTGCGAGCAGCAAGGGTCGGTCGAACTTCAGTTGCCGAAATGCGCGAACAATTTTGAAAGGAGGCGGCGGGTCGGGAGAGCCCACGACACGCGAAGCGGTCCATGGCTTGCGAACTGGCTGAGCGGATTCGGCTGCAGACAATCCGAGCAATGTCGCGGATCTGGGCGCGAACATGAGCGACAAGACCAGCGCTGTACGAACCAGTCGGCGACCAACTTGGCAGAACAATAGCATGAATTCCTCCTCCGATGGCAGACGCGTTTCCATGTGACACTTCTCCAATGAGCTGCCCATTGTAATATGTCGGCGCGTGCCGTGACCACCTGTATCTAGTTTTTCGACCATGATTCCCAAATGCTGATAGCGGTACGCATCGGACATCCCTCCGCGTTTCCCGCCGTTTGGTACTTGATGCCGCGCGTCGAGATACCCTCTCCTGCGGGGTTATGGCATTTCCTTATAACCCCAGGGTAGGAAAAACAGAGATCCGAGAGACTTTTGGTCCGAAATTGACGTTTTGAGATCGACGTCGGTTTTTTGGACGACCGCAAGGTTATGAGCTAGAGAGAGTCGGTGAGAGTCGCTCGGGATTCGTGGGAAAGCGCCGGACAACGAAAAGACTGGGGATAAAACGAAAAAAGGCTGGGGTCATGACAACACCAGCCTTTTCGTTTACTTGTGGGTAGGAATTTGTTCGCTACGCCGTTTCAAAGTTGCGGGAGCCAGATTTGAACTGACGACCTCGAGGTTATGAGCCTCGCGAGCTACCGGGCTGCTCCATCCCGCGAAGTAATGATATTCATTGCCAGCCCCGCGTCCATCCCTAAACTCATTTTGATGACAACTTTTTTTGCATTGCCCTTTTTAAATTGTTTTTTTATAGTGTCCGTGATCTTCGCTATCGCTAAGGTCGGAAAACACTCGCTTAAAGTTTTGTGCTCGTTGAACTAATCGAGGCGTTAGGCGTGCTGCTGGCTGAACCATCTCAACCAGACACGTAAACCAGGGAGGATTTCGCAGTCCCTCACTTACGTTTCGGGTTGTGATTGGTAGATTTAACTTTGCCTCGCCTAAAGACCCGATTTCGGGCTTCGTGGAAACGAATGCTTGGGTCACTTGTCGTGAATAAACCTCAGACCTACATTGGCAGCACAGCTGCTTCGCGGGTTAAACATGAGCATCCGGGTCCTTTGGCGTTCGAGCGGGTTCCATCTTGGGAAGCTCCGGTAATGTCTTGGTTTCTTGATCGCCCATGTCGATCAAATCGAATTCTGCGTGATCTACGTCTCGTCGCAGAATCAAATAAGTACCGGACGCGGCGGTCCAGAAAAAGCTAAATCCATAAGCTGACAAAAGAAGTGGAACAATCCCACGGAGGACCGGCCCCCACATTGATTCGTAATTCTCAAGTGAGGAAAAGGAACCGATTCTAAAACTTGCTTCTATTACCGCGAGACCGGTACTCAAAACAATCGAAAGGAATGTTCCACCAACGGAACTCAAAAACTGTGCCGCGATGATGCAGAGAGCGAGCGTTAATGGTCTCTGAAACGTGTAAGCTGCCGATCTTGAAATTCCGTCGTATGCGTCCGCCCCTTTTTCCGTAACAATCGAGCAGACCGAAAGAGGAAATCCAAAAAGTGTGATCGCCGCACACCAACCGATCCCGATCGAAAACAAAACAACGGGAATCATCAAGAGACCAGCGATCCACATCCCAATCCCTGGGATATTAGAAATCCAACCAAGTATTAGAGGTAACAAAGCAATCATCAGTATCAAACCGCTTGGCATGGTGACAGACCAAGCAATCGATTGCCATCGTTTCAGAACCAATTGAGTGCATTCCGCCCATGGTGCTGTCATTTGAGTACCGAGCTCAACGACTGATCGACGTGTAAGACAACCGCCTATAAACGACCAAATTGCGATGACACCTATCATCGACGAGAGTCCAAAAGCAGCTCCATTGAGGGTTGGATTCGATAGCCACTGAAAAACCGGAAACGAGAACTGTTGCCAAATGGACAGCGGCAAATCTGTACTCTGGACAGCTAGCGCAGGCATCCAAGTTTGAGATGATGCGCTCGGCGAAAGCCAGTTTTGCACTTTGGTTTGATCTGGCCCAAAGATCCCTTGCGAAGCGGAAATCCAAAGCTGAGTTAGCAGCAGCCCAGCAGCGCAAAGTAACAAGTGAGTCGATCGCCATGAAATAACGATGCTCTGGGAAGCAAAACGCCACCAGGGCGTTGAGCGGTACCAATCTATTGCGACCTTGGGGGTGACGACTGAGTCGACAGGGGAATCGTTCATTTACTTGCACAAGTCTTGGTCAGAAGTGGATCAAAGAAGTCATTCGGCAACATCAATCAAAATTCCATTGCCGCGTCGCGGGCGGTGGTTCCGGCTCAGGATCGTCCTCAGGTTCAGAGCAACCTGTTGGAACTCCGATTTCTTCGCTCATCCATCGATGCAAATCCACCAATTTGCAACGATCCGAGCAAAACGGCATATGGGCAGCAGTCACAACCGCCGCAAAAGGACGGTTGCAAGTCGGACATTTGGCTGAGAAGTTTGGTTTCGACATGCCAAGAGAATAACGAATTTGGCTTGCATGTCACGGGTGACAACTCGGTTTGGCTAGCAAAAATCGTACGAAAGGATCGGATTTTTCGTTACGCTTTACCTAAACCGATTCAATTTCAGGCACCGGCAGTTCCGATACTAGCAGCACAACCCGATTTCATACGATCGACTGGATACCCCGATCCGATCGTAAAAAGCCTTAGTGGAACGGTGGAAGAGATTATTATGTCCGTGTTGCAAAGAACGATTCGAATGTTTGTGTTGGCGGCATTGGCCGTCGCTGGTCAAGCTGGATACTCTAATGAGGGCTACCATCCCTTTTCGGAGACCATGTCCTTTGACCCAGATTGGCAATTCTTTGCACCAGTCCAGTTGCAGGACTTGCAGGATTTGACTGCACGGCAACGTGCTAACAACGGCTATTTTGTAACGTACGACCGATTGAACATCGGTCTGAACCGCTCTGATACGGAGCAGCAAAGCAACAAAATCGATTTCACCTGGGGAAATCGATTCGACTTCGGATGGATGAACAGCAAGGAATCAGGCTGGATGTTCTCCGCCATTCAGGTTAGCGGTCCAAACGTATACAATCAATACGAACAACAGCGGCTTAACCATTTCGTCACGGCTGCTACGAATATTACGCTCACCACGCCAGCGTTTCAAAACGACTTTGGGAACGAACGGAAATATATCATACAAGACAGTGTCAACGTAGGTTCGTTCTCGTCATTTGAAGCGAACAAAACCTGGCGGATGGAACCATATCGATACGGCGGAATTCTGGAGCCGATGGTTGGTCTGAGATACGCTTTCTTTGGAGATGGTGCGGCAAACGATGTCTATACAACCGGTATTGTTCCAGCTGTAGTAGCCCCTAACCCGCCGCCAGATCCGCCCTTAGTCGCCGGTCAGGGGTTCGAAACTTTGTTTAGGGATCGCATCTCAACCGACAACAACATGCTGCTTGGCCAAGCAGGGTTCCGATATACCAAATTCATCGATCGCTGGACGCTATCCAATGACATGAAATTTTTTGGTGGTCACGTATATCAAAGTCAATCAACCAGCCGACATCTAGAAACAGCGGCCTATGCAAACCCCGCTGCAATCGGCGTACAAGCACCAGTTGACAATCTACAAAGTGCTACATATAGCGGTCGCAAGGGTGAAGCTTCAACGATCGGATTCGATTTGCGTGTAGAAGGAGCTTACAAAGCGAGCAAATATCTCGATGTTCGAGGTGGATTCGCACTACTCTACTTTGCCCGAGGAATTTGGCGAGGATCGACGGTAACCGAGGGTGGAAACCAGACCTCGGATAACCAGAACCTAGTCATGCCAGCCTTCACCTTCGGTGTGGCACTGAACCGGTAAGTGGGCCTAGGCGAACGACGTTCCCAACAACTACAATAAAGAACCTGCACACTGGCAAAGGCGGCTTAAACAAAGCTGCCTTTGCTTTTTTTGTTTTCGTTTCCCAATAGATTTGATCATTCGTTCATGGCAAGTGCATTCACCCTTCAGCAGTGGTTTGGTAGTAGTCAGCCAGCAGTGACTACTGCGACTCAAGGCGAAGGTCCGAAAGGGAAACTGCCTTTAACAGATGAGATGCTGCGAACTTGGTCGAGCGGTGATCTGTTTGGTTGGACTCAAAATGCAGGCATGGGCTGGGACATCCAAAAAATGATGGGGCCACAGTTCTTGCTGTTGAGCACCCAAGGTGGTATTCGAGGCGAAGACGGTCGTCCCATCGCTCTTGGTTACCATACCGGCCACTGGGAAGTTGGCTTGATGATGCAGGCGGCTGCAAAGTGGCTAAGTGAACGAGGTGGGGTTCCGTTTGCGGGATTTGTTAGCGATCCGTGCGATGGTCGAACGCAAGGAACTGTCGGCATGTTTGACTCGTTACCGTATCGCAATGACGCTGCGATCGTATTCAGGCGTTTGATTCGTTCGCTGCCAACGCGACGCGGCGTTTTGGGAATCGCGACTTGCGACAAAGGCTTGCCTGCCATGATGCTAGCTCTTGCTGGCTGTTCGCAATTGCCAAGTGTCGTTGTGCCGGGAGGAGTTACCCTCCCAGCAAAAGACGCTGAAGATTTGGGCAAGGTACAAACGATCGGCGCTCGCTATACGAATGGAATGATCTCACTGGAAGAAGCTGCAGAGGCAGGTTGTC
Organism: Pirellula sp.; assembly: GCA_043744075.1. Classification (GTDB taxonomy): domain Bacteria; phylum Planctomycetota; class Planctomycetia; order Pirellulales; family Pirellulaceae; genus JBKCUI01. The sequence goes on from JAYTVL010000209.1 coordinate 10,728, forward strand.
GCGCTTGCGGATCTCCCGGCGGTGGTTGCCAGTTTTTGGGAACGGCTGCGACTAGCCAAGTAATAGCGGAAGCGTTAGGAATGACGGTTCCGCATGCTGCACTCGCTCCCAGCGGCCAGCCCATTTGGATGGAGATGGCGAGGCAGTCCGCAGCTGTTCTTTGGGATCAACATCAGCGCAAGGCAACATTGCGGGATGTCTTGACTGAAAACTCCGTGTACAACGCGATTGCAGTGCACGCTGCATGTGGTGGTTCCACCAACTTACTGCTGCATATCCCCGCCATTGCCTTCGCCGCTGGTCTGCCGCGGCCAAAAATCGAATTGTGGACGGAAATCAATCGTCTGGTAACTCGGTTTGTGGATGTTCTCCCCAACGGCCCAATGTTTCACCCCACCGTCCGATTATTTATGGCGGGTGGAGTCCCTGAAGTCATGTGGCATTTGCGTGAACTTGGTATAGCACGTTGCGAAGAGAAAACAGTAACCGGATTGACTTGGCATGAGATATTGGACGCTTGGGAGAAATCCGAACGACGAACGGCACTGCGAGAATTACTGCAAGAACGTGACGGTGTCGATCCTGATCAAGTGATTATCCCGCCGCGAACGGCCAAGCAAATGGGACTAACAAGTACCGTATGTTTTCCGCTTGGCAACGTTTGTCCTGATGGTTCCGTGATCAAATCAACGGCCATTGACCCAACGGTCATCGATGCGGATGGCATCTATCGAAAGACAGGCCCCGCTCGCGTCTTCACGACAGAGAAAGAGGCTGTGGCTGCCGCCAAGGGACAGCATGTCCGACCACTCAAGGCTGGTGATATACTCGTCTTGATCGGTCGAGGGCCAATGGGTACCGGCATGGAAGAAACGTATCAACTGACGAGCGCACTGAAACACCTTGATTACGGAAAGCACGTTGCTGTAATAACGGACGCGAGGTTTTCAGGGGTTAGCACCGGTGCTTGCATTGGGCATGTCGGCCCAGAAGCGTTAGCCGGAGGACCGATAGGCAAGATTCGGGACGACGACTTGATTCGCATTGAGATCAATCGAAATTCGCTCGATGCGACGGTAAACTTCGTAGGCTGCGATGGTAGAGAGTTTTCATCGGAAACGGGAGCCGAGATCCTCGAGGCACGTACGCCGCATCCAGATTTACGAGAGGATGAACGACTGCCAGATGACACAAGACTATGGGCAGCGCTTCAAAAAGTGAGCGGTGGAACATGGGGCGGTTGCGTCTATGATGTAGATCGAATCCTCGAAATTCTAGAAGCGGGCGAGAAAGCTCTATCTCATAAATGATTCTGGTCATCGATAACTACGATAGCTTTGTGTACAACCTTGATCGTTATTTGCAACGCATGGGGCAAAGTACACAAGTCGTCCGAAACGACGCGATCTCAGTTGATGAAATTATCAGGCTATCGGTAAATGCCACGGTAGATGCCATTGTTATTTCACCTGGCCCCAAAACACCTGATGAAGCCGGTTGTTCGATGGAAGTAGTGCGTCGTTTTTCCGGTCAGATTCCGATCCTTGGCGTGTGCTTGGGGCATCAAGCCATCGGCCAAGCGTTCGGGGCACGCATAGTTCGAGCTCAAGCACCGATGCATGGGAAGAGTTGCCTGATTGAGCACGATGGATCTCCGTTGTTCGATGGAATTCTCTCCCGGTTCTCGGCAGGTAGGTATCATTCGTTGGTCATTGAGCCTGCCAGTCTTCCCGATTCGATTCGGGCAACGGCATGGGCAGATGACGGCACGATCATGGCTATTCAACATGTGCAGCAACTGGTGTTTGGTGTCCAGTTTCATCCAGAGTCGATCTTGACGGCTGCCGGCTATCAGATCTTGGCTAATTTTCTAAAGCTATCAGGCATTAAAAGGGTCAAGGCGGTGGACGTTGGTTAAACATTCGACACGAATGCCTCCGAGTTTTACTCGGGGGATCGTTACCGCCTCTCTCGAACAGATGGTCAAAACCCTCGGCCTACCGGGATTGTTCTGCCGATTTTCTCGGACGCTGCTTGATCGCGTCAGGCGGCAGCGAAAACCGCTGCCGCCCCAAATAAAGCTCTTCTGAAGAATCGCCTAAATCGTTGGAAATCGCGGGCTGGGCAGGAATACTATCGGGCTTTTCCTTGCCTAGCGTGACCAAACCAACAGCTTTATCTGCACCCGTCGTTGGACTGCCCTGGCGGCGCAATTGCAAGACTTGAACGTATTCCGCTCCAAAAAACAGAATAGAGATGCCGTAGTAGCACCAAAGAAGAATGGCGATAAACGAACCGACCGCACCATAGGCCGTCGAATATCGCATGCCAATCAAAAAAACGCCCAGAACTACGCGGCCTAGTTCCCAGATGCAGGCCGCAAGCAACCCTCCTCGAATTGCATCTGTCCAGCATACGTATCGTTTCGGCAACCATCGATACACCAATGAAAACAATAAGCCGTTGGCAACCACCGTGGAAACGAGTTCAAGCACTCCGAACAGATAATTCATGCTTGGCACCGTCGATGTTGTAAACGATCGGAACTGGGCCATCACCATGCCGGTCGCGAACATCACTAAGATTGAACCTCCAAGTCCCGCTAACATTACGAAGGCGAGAAAACGGCTTTTCATCACGCGATAAATAGTGCGCCGGACATCCGCATCCTTTTCGGCGGGGATCCGAAAGATGCGGTCGAAACCACGATCGATCTGGACAAAGATACCGATTGCAGCCAAAGTCGCTGCAATGAAACCAAAAGGGCCGCTGACGACGGAATGATTTTGAAGCTGGGTCAGAACTTGCTCGATTTGCTTCTTAATGATTGGAGAGGCATGGGTCTCCACCATGCTCAGGATTTGTTCCTCGGCTTTCTTGCCTGTTTTTGAAAACTGCAAAAAGATTCCGAAGCCAGACGTCAACAACAACATCATCGGGAACAGGGAAAGTGCGAGATAATAGGCAACGGATGCAGCTAGAGAGCTAGCATCGTCTTCGCCCCAACGAATACCAGCATCGCGCAAATTTGGAAAGAAGTTCCTGATCCAATGTTTGCCGGACTTAATTACAGCCGTTTGGACTTCAGCTAAGCGTTCGAATTCCGGGCTCTTTGTTGGGTTGGACATGCCCTTAGTTTAGGTTTTCTCGCCGCTAAATGCCATAGAAAAGTGGGCGTCGATCATAACATGGGCCGAAAACCGTGGGCTAGCGCCCTTCGGCTAATCAGCCGCAACGCACTAGCGTGCGGTTTAGCCCGACTTATGATCGACGCGAAAAGTGTTTACTGTGTTCCCAAAAATGCATACAAGTCAGCGACATCGGCGGGCGACTTGTCGTTGAGCAACCCTGTCGGCATTAGCGACTCGGTCGAAAAGGCTTTGTCCTCGATGCTTTCCTGGTTGATGCGAACAATGGCCCCGGTCGCTGTTTGAAGCGTTGTCCCGTCAGCGGCGTTGTAAACAATCATTCCAGTGAAGATTTCGCCGTCGACCGTCAAGACCCGTACGGACTTGTAGCGGTCCGAGATGTCCCGACTCGGTTCGAAGATTGCTTTTGAAAGATCATCTCGTGAAAATCTTTTGGTCACACCGACCAAGCTGGGACCCAATGCGCTTTGGCCACCATGGCACAGAGCGCACTTCTCTTGATACACCGCTTGCCCTCGCTTGGCGTCTCCAGCAACTGCATTTGCCGCACCATGTAAAGTGTGCCAGTCAAAGTCGGTTTGAGGTCGCGATAACTTTGCAAACGATTCGGCGTCTAGCGTTGTCTCGAAGAGAGGCTCCCAGTCTTTCCATTGTTCACCCGAGGGAGGAGTATTAAGCTTAAGACTCGCTGCCACGGTTCTGGCCCGCCCGAGGACTGCTGCTCGCGGCAGTATGCTCGAAGTATTGATGGCAACGGAGACCACTGGAGCCAATACCCGCCATTCGCGTTGGGCATCTACAATGGGCAGTGGGCTGAGCCCTTTCCAACCTGCGGGCCATTGATTGCGATCATTGCTTTCCAACGACGCAATAAAAAGTTCGTAGTCCGATTCGTTTGGTATGGATGAAAGCAAATCTGCTGCAGCAGGGCGAAGACTTGCGACGGCGGTGCTTGCACGGATAGCCTTTGCGAACTCGGCATCAATGCCAGTCTGACATGCAAACCGCAAGACAGGGATAGACCATTCAGAGGGGTTCGTTGTCAAAAGGTGTGATCGCATCTTTTTCCTGGCTTCCTTTTGGACATCGAGTGGAAACGATGTCAGCAAGACTAAATCTTCCGGACAGCATGGTACTGGCAAATCCACGAATGCCGCTCCGAGCCCCGAATCACGCTTGACAATCGCAGCCACCAATTGTTGGAGTCGAGTTGGCCATTGATTGTCCGTATAAAGCGCTCGCATCTTGACTTTGCGAACAATGCCCGCCAGAGCTGATGCGGTTTGATTTGTCATTTCGAGCGATCGAGGGTGTTGGCAATTGGCCGAACAGCAGAGTGCATGAATATCGGAAGTTGGGTGGCTTTTTTCATTGATCTGATCCAGGCAATAAGCGAGTGACTCATTATCCCTGGGCTCAAGCATCGCAAGTGTCCGCATCGCTTCGGAATGCACGAGTTGCCGATCTGTTTTGGTCGCTTGTTTGGCGAGAAACATGGCCCAGCCGATCCATGCTGTTCGAACATTCTCAGGAAGTTTGGCTGAACCGAGTCCCTTGAATCCATCGAGAACATCAGGTTGTGGAGGGTCCTGCTGTTGGTTCAACGAGAATCGTCGGTCACCTAATGACGATTGAAGAACCGTCAGAAATTCCAACGTGTCGCGAGTTGTCCATCGCGGTTGGTTCTTAGGTACCCAGCCTGCCAACGCATCAAGCAACGGCGAGTCGATAGTCGTCTGAGTGTTGGCAAACAATTGCTTTGCAGACAAGAAATCGACTAGGTTTTTGTCCGACTTCTTTGCTAACGGAACACCTGATCGAGCCAGCGCCCAAAGCCAGGTACGCCGTAAAGCGTTTCCGGCTTCGCTGTCCTCAACGCGAAGACTACTTGCAGAGTTAAATGTCCATTTCCTTACTCCAAACGCCTCCCAACGTAGACGTTCGTCAGCTCGACCTAAATGCAGCTCCCAACTCGACGTGTCGTTGGCGTCTGGATTGAGAGGGGCCGATGCGTAATCCAATGAAGCCAGTGGACCGATCAGCTGATTGTCTTTTGCGGTGATCGTTACGTTGCCTCTGCCAGCAAGCCACCAGCCAGCAGCGCGTGTTGAACGCGATGGAGCACTAAAAGCGTTTCGTATCCTTGAAAACGGAACTGGGGCATTCAATCGCGTTAGGATTTGCGCACACCGCATTTTTGCGGACGCTACTATTTCGGGCTCCGCTGAAATGGATATTTCGCCTAGCATAGTGCCAAGAATTGATTTCATACCGGCCTTGTCAACTTCTGGCAACCATTTTGTTTCAGACCAACTATCAAATGGATTGTTTGCACGCAGTAATCGTTCCAGTGATTTGGCTTGCTCGCTTGTTAGTTGTCCATTTGTAACGGACTCAGAAAACCATGCTTTCGACTTTGGTGCAGGTGTAGCCTCACTTGCAACGACACGATAGACTGCACCCGTAGTTCCTCGTCCGCCCACGCAAATAAACAAACTTCCATCGGCTCCTATGCATATATCGGTCGGAGCAAAACCTGTCGTACCGCTGGGCTGCATGAAGACCTCAGCTGGCACTTTATTCGGGATGCGTTTGCTTTCCTCTAAATTGCTTGCGGGATAAACTGCAATCACTCGACCAAACGTCCAATCCAACACAAAGACCGCATCATGGTATTTTTTTGGAAATGCGCGATGCTGGTATACAACCACGCCTGTGGGTGAGCCTCGCCCCAACTGAGCTAAGACAAGTGGCATCGTGATGCGATGGTCTTCGTCCTTCCAGGCTTGTCCGCACCAGCCCGCATCCGAGCCTGGCCCCAAAACCATAACGCGAGTAGGACGATACCACGGAAGAGTCGCCTCGCGTTCACAGTCACTATCGAATGTTACAATCTGCCCATCCGGCATGAAGTCAAAGTCGTAACAGTTGCGCATACCATGAGCCCAAACGCCCCGCTTCGAAAAGTCCGGGCTTATTCGCCAAATCGTCCCGCTTCGGGAACGCATTACGGGACTGATCGGGTCGTTTTGAAGTTTTGAAATGTCTTTCGCAAAATTGCCCGCTATCAGATACCAATACCCATCCGGCCCTCGTCGGATCGCATGTGCAAAATGCTCTCCGCCCGTAGGCAGCTCCAATACCCGTTTCGGATTCGGGTCCGCGGTTAAGTCGCCGTCTGAGTCCTCGCTGAGCCATAATCCACCGTCGCTGACATAGTAAAGTTTGCGCCCAGTCGACCATAATCCCTGCGCTCCTTGCGTTGGCAAATCGGACCAAAGAAAGCTCCGGTCGAATTTTCCATCGCCATCGTCGTCAACAAGTGTTCGAATATATCCCGGTCCTGAGACTATCGGTCGTCCGAGACCATCAAGTGTCATGCAGAAACAATCATGAACCATCGCATCGTCGGCAACCTTTTGCACCAGAAAACCATCTGGAACCGTAAACGGTGGATCTTCATCGGCGTGAGCTCGATTAGTCTTTTCGATGAAAAATACGATCAACAACAATCCAACATACAAGCAACAGCTTTTCCACTCCCGCAAAATCAGCACAACCAAAGCTCCCAAACCGATGTATTATCTAGAAATTGGCACAAATGGTATTGTTTGCCCCAATCAACGTAATATTAACGATTTTGTATAATTTAATAGCCTGAATCAACTAACCTTAACCAAATAGTCGCATAAACAACCAGCCTGCCGGGCTGGCCCAAAATAGCGAACGGAGTGCCGCCCGGCAGGCGACACCTACTTGAGGCCATGCTTTGTCGAACGTAAACCCTGAACTTCTCAATTTTGCGTGTCCAAAGTGCCAGAAGAAACTTAGAGCGCCATCAAGCCTAGCCGGGCAAAAACTGGTTTGTCCTAAGTGTTCATCTCCGATTCGAGTACCTGGCGTCGTTGAATCCAAGAGCGATGATGATGATTGGCTTTCCTTAGACAGTCCTCCCGAACCTAAGAACGTTTCAATTCGCAAAAGTCAACCAGTATCAAAGCCAAAAAAGGTCGATACCCCGACCCCGGCCCCTATTCCAAGCCCGCCATCCGCCACAGCAGCTCCGAACGAATTTCGATTAGCACCCGTTGAGCAAAACGAACCGAAAACTTCTAATATTTCAAGCAACGCTACTACTAATCCCACATCGACTGCGTCGGACGTTTCGTCGCCAAAGACGGCAGGAAGAAGTGTTTTCGATGACGACCTTCCCGAATTGTTGCCAGCCGATGAACCCCTTGTAGTCACCGCTACACAACCTTCGAAGCCAAAGTCGAAATCAACGCAAGCCAACAAGCCCATCTCAAAACCGGAACTGAATCTGCCCGACATTCAGTTACCCGATTTCGGGAGGGAGGACTTTCCGCTCGCTCCGCTAGAAAGTGAAACGTTGATAGGACCAGCAGCGTCGGTGGACAACGAAGAATTCAGCTTTCATTGCAAACTCTGCGGTAGTTTACTGAGCTCCCGTCGGTCTCAAATTGGCACCAAAACAAGTTGCCCTGATTGCTATTCAAAGTTTAGTGTACCGAATTCGCCTCCTAAAAGGAAACAAGCTGAAGTCATATTGGATGAAGAGCTTGCAAGCGTTACGTTTGCAGCCATTGATTCAATTAGCTTGCACGGCACGAATAGCACTAGTGTAAAGACCAAGGAAATTCTTGAACGAGCGGAACAGACCGTTGCAGAGGAAAGAGATGAATTTGAACATTTGAGCGGGTCATTCGATACGATGAGGTGGATGGGGTTCCTTTTCGGTTTTCTTCGAGACCCGCTCGTTGTAGCAGCTGGCGTTGCCATTGGGTTTGTTGTGGGCATTTGGTTCTTTTCGATGAGCGCACTCGGAACTTGGATCGAAATGAATGTAACACTGGTATTCATCCTACGTTTGGGCATCATTTGCGTGTTTTCTATTCCAATTATTGGCACCATTTGCATGTGTGGAATTGCGGTGTTGACCATGGCTGCCAATCGAGCGACTAAAGTTGTGGAGTGGCCTTTCTCGCGACTTTCTGAATCGATTGGCGAATGTGCTATGGTCGTGGCCTCGATCATGGCCGCGAGTATCCCAGGCGGCATTATTGGTGTCGTTTCAAGTTCGCTTAACGCGCACCCGATGGTTTCGTTGGCCTTCGTTTTGTTCGGGATCTGGGGCCTCACGCCCATTCTGCTCCTATGTATGATCGACAACAATTCGATATTCGAACCCTACTCGAAAGCAGTTCTCAATTCGACAACAAGCCACACAGAAGCCTGGGGTGCAATGTACATGCAAACGGCGGTGGGATTTGTCATGTTCTTCTTGTTCATGATCATGACGAGTATGCAACGACCTGTTGGCGACTTCATCTTGGGGCAGGCACTTCCATTTGCATGTTTCTTCTTGTTCAATCAGTATGGAGTGCTCGCTGGCCGAATCAGCCAAGTCACAGAAATGGGATTCGAAGGTGATTTTTCAGATGACTAAGAACAAGATCGACCGAAGCCCTCTCCAAAAAATCGACTGCGCTCTTACACAACCTAACCTTGCATGAATTTGGAACCCCGTCCGCTGCAAAACTTCAAGAATCCGATCGGCTTGCTCTTCCGCATGTTGATCTCTGGAAAGCGAGCTGCCTATTCATCCCTGATGCGAGAGGCCGTGAGAAGATTATCACGCCCTCTCAACTGGCTCCTGAGCGGTCGAGAAAGACAGCTGCGAGAAACGAATGTAGCGAACCCTTTACCGGTTATTCTGATCGTGGGCGCACCTCGGAGCGGCACGACGTTGGTCTATCAGACGTTGGCTAGGTACTTGGACGTCACTTATTTCACCAACCTCACTTCACTGTTTCCTAACGCTCCGTTGGCGGGTACAAAAATGTTCCGCTGGTTGCCGCGCCGGCAGTCAGCTGATTTTCATAGTTTTTTCGGTCAAACGGCTGGTTTATGCGGTCCGAACGACGGCTTCTGCGTCTGGAATCAATGGTTGGGCAACGATCGTTATGTTCCCCGCGCGGACTTGACCTCTGTCGAACAGCGAGCAATGGAAGGATTCTTCCGTGTCTGGTGCGCAGAGTTCGGCAAGCCGTTTCTTAATAAGAACAACCGCAACGCCGTTTGCCTTGACCTGCTATCGGAAGCAATTCCACAGGCCAGCTTTGTCGTAGTCCGCCGCAATCCCTTGCTGGTCGCTCAATCACTAATCAAGGCGAGGCAACAAGTGCAGGGTGATAAATCCGTAGGCTGGGGACTACTAAGTCATTCGTCGAACTTGACGACCGATCCCTTGAGCTACGTCGATGATGTCTGCGACCAAGTATTGCGAATTGAGGCGGAACTAGATGAACAGTTGAAATCAATACCGCAGAACCGAATTATCGAAGTCACGTATAAGGGTTTTTGCGAATCACCTGAATCGATACTTCGCATGATCGAGTCACGAGTTTCTGGTGTTCGACTAAAGGAAGATCTGATCCAGAGTGAACTGCGGCCATTTGCAGAGTCGGCCACGATAACACTGTCGACGCTTGAAAAAGAGCGGCTATTGTCAAGATTACGAACGGCGAACAGTACGGAAGTAAAGGATTGATGAGTTGATCCATCAATTCTTACAAAGGAATCGAGTTTCGCTGCTATAATCAAGTCTTAAGTCTTAACTTCACCGTCAATTGAGGTTTTCTATTGAAGTTCGTACTACTAGTCGTGGCCTTGCATTTGGTTCTTGCCCTGTGCTTAGGCTTTACTTTGAATATTTGGGCCGACGAATCTTGCTCGCTCGCGACTACAGGTGGCAACCTTAGATTTGCGGTACATCAGTCAGTGAACTTCGAGTGGCAACCGCCTGGCTACTTTGTAATCCTATGGATTTGGAGGCAGATTAGTGACAGTATTTTTTGGGCTCGAGCTTTATCGGCGTTTTGCACTGCTCTAACCGTTATTCTGTTCTTCTTTCTATCGCGACGATTGGCAAGTGAGTATGCGATTTGGCCTTACTTGGCAACCATCGTTTTGGCCTTTCATCCGTACACTGTCTTTGCGGCCCTAGAATTGAGGCTGTATGGTATGGGCCTGCTCTTGAGCGTTGTGCAGTTCGATTTGTTTTGGAGATCTTACATAGACGACCAAAAGTCGTGGCGGTGGTGGTACGTGGCCGTATCCGTCTTGTCCTTGTATGTGAATATCCTTTTAGGCTTGACCTTGGTGGCACAGAATATCCTGCTTTGGTCCAGCCTACGGACGAAAGCCGCTCTATATCATTTAAGTTCCCTCGTCATCGCAGGAGTCGTTTATGTACCGATGTTTTTGTTGCAAATACGATCATTGATAGAGAAGGACATTCCTATTGACAATTTAGGATTCGCCAAAGCGTTCAAGTTTGTTGTTGGGACATTGGCCTACAATTTGGCGCCAATGCCTCGCATCGATTCGACGTTGATGCTACGCTCAGGGTTGGCGATCACCTTGGTTGCAATCGGCTCTTGGACGATTCGGTTGTACTGGCGTCAAATTGCAATGAGGCATCGAGCTGTCTGGAGCTACCTGCTGGCGGTTGCGTTCCTGTTCGTCCTCTTTCTCGTTGCGACCAATTTGCGAACGAATCCTCGATATACCTATCCAATTGTAATCGCTTCGTTACTTGCTTGGGGGCAATTGACGGACTTGATTCGAAATCAGTCTCTCGTTGCCGCAGTCTGGATCGCAAGTCAGATATGTTGTTTCGGAACCCTCACGCATACGTATTCGCCACTTTGCAAAACTGGCGATTGGATTCGCGTTTCGCGTTTCCTGGAGTCACATGAAAAAGCAGACCAACCGATTGTCGTTTTCCTTTCTGAAGTCGATACGATCATGCGACACTACTATCGTGGTCGAAACACCATTGTACCTGTTCCAGGAGTACAGAGAATGGATCGTTTTCGATATGCGGATTTCGATATCCCAAGCGAGCAAACCGTACGTGATTTGCTTGACCCTTTGCTAAAGCAAGTGGACGGATGCTGGTTGGTAACGTACGAAAGCGCTATAGAAAACGCCCCTCACCGATACCATCAAGAATACCTGTATTCATACTTGGACAAAGAATTTGACGTAGTTGAGTCGGCCGGTTTTGTTGATTCCAAAGTAAGTCGCTTGAAACGCAAATAACTTGGTATTCGACAGCATCGATCACAACAAGGGCCGCAAACCGTGGGCTAGCGCCCTTCGGCTAATCAGCCGCAACGCGCTAGCGTCCGGTTCAGCCCGACTTATGATCGACGCCTATTTGACAGTCCCTGGCCTAATTACCTAGCTGCTCATTTGTTCGACCCGAACACCGGTAAGCATGTCTACAAATTGACTTTGCACTTTGATCGCACGAATGAGCGACCAGACATGCTTTGGCTCAAACTCACAAGGTTGAGTTAAAGCTAATTGGTCCAATTCAATTGCGACAGCAGCGTGCTGGTCGTCGATGGACTGCATTCTGAGCTGAATGTCGTCAAGCAAGCTCGAAAACTCGGATTTGTTCGCTAGGCATTCGAGCTTCGGATCTCGATCGCAAAGCAGCATTGCAAAACAAGCGATTTGCCGATCGCATGCTTTCGGTAGCTGTTTTTGAAGTTGCTCGATGAGTTGTGAAAGTTGCAATTTAGTTCTTTTCCGACAGATTTTCATCAGCGACTAGGTCGCAAAACAAACCGATTAGGTTTGGAAATTAAAATTCTTCAGCAAGTGTAGGCCAAGAAAACTTGTCGACGAAAAATATTCTGCGATGCAATATGCACCGCAGAAACCATACAACCCTCACAATTACTCTTGAAGGTTGACGTAGCTTAGGCTTCCAGCCTGAGTATTCACAAGAAATCCCACAGGCAAGATGCCTATGCTACGTTACGCCATGCGGCGTTTGAGTTCAGCATCTAGCGTATCTAAAAACTGATCAGTGGTTTCCCACTTCTGATCTTTGCTAATTAGAATGGCCAAATCTTTGGTCATGTGGCCTGCTTCAACGGATTCGACGCATACCCTCTCGACTGTGTTGGCAAAATCTACAACATCCGGTGTTCCGTCGACTTCGCCGCGGCGAATCAATCCTCGAGTCCAAGCAAAAATCGAAGCAATGGGATTCGTCGACGTCGGTTTTCCCGCTTGATGGTCTCTGTAATGGCGTGTGACAGTACCGTGTGCAGCCTCGGCTTCGAACGATGTTCCGTCAGGCGACATCAATACCGAAGTCATGAGTCCCAACGAGCCGTAACCTTGTGCTACCGTATCGGATTGCACATCACCGTCGTAATTCTTGCACGCCCAAAGATAACCTCCGCTCCATTTCAAATTGGCTGCCACCATGTCAT
>JAYTVL010000210.1:0-1887 GCA_043744075.1 Pirellula sp.
TTGCGCGTCGTGCTAAAACACAGTTTGGGTCAACAGTTAACTAAGCCTTCTTGGCGTGTAAGGTACTCGCTGGAGAAACGATACTAATGGAGGTGCCACTTTTTTTGCTGTACCGCTCTTTTGAACCATCCGCGAGAAACCTAACACCCATTCTAGTTGGTTTTCCTGTGGTCGGGCAAACGATCATCACTTTGGAAACATCTATAAACGCTTCCTTCGAAAGCCGTCCACCTTGTGGGTTACGTTGCGATCGTTTGACGTGCTTGTAAACACGATTCAAACCCTCAACTACGACCTTGCCCTTGGTTCGGTCGACCTTCAAAATTCTTCCGCGTTGGCCCTTGTCTCGACCGGAAATTACTTCCACGGTGTCGTTAACTTTGATCAACATTTACACCACCTCACTGGCCAACGAGACAATTTTTGTAAAGCTTTTTTCTCGCAACTCGCGGGCTACCGCTCCGAAAATACGAGTGCCACGAGGATTGTCGTCTTTGTCGACCAACACCGCAGCATTGCTATCGAATCGTACGTAACTGCCATCCACTCGTCGGGTCGGATGTGACACGCGAACGATAACCGCACGAACTACAGCCTTCTTTTTTACTTCACTTCCCGGGATCACGCTCTTTACCGAACAAATGATCACATCGCCGAGACCGGCGTAGCGACGGCGTGTACCACCTAACACTTTGATGCACATGATTTCTCGTGCACCTGTGTTGTCGGCAACCTGCAGTCGGCTTTCTTGCTGAATCATGATGAACTATGTTTCAAAAACGAATTTGGAATTTTCTTTACTGGACGACTTCAACAACAAGCGATCAACCCGAAACGACCGCTGCCGCAGCCTGCTCTGCTTTCAAACTGGCTACGTCCACTATCTTTGATTTTTCTACCACTCGAACCAGATTCCAACGCTTTAGCTTGGACAGCGGTCGCGATTCTTCGATTTCCACTTTGTCCCCCACATGCGATTCGTTGTTCTCATCGTGCACATGGCAGATGGTCTTCTTGCGAATGATCTTTGCATAGCTAGGGTGGCGAACCAAGCGTTCGATTTCAACTCGACGTGTTTTTGCAGCTTTGTCGCTGGTTACAAAACCGACTAGGATTCGACGTGGCATAATGGAAACTCTGTGACGGATTCTTTGATTGGAGGCTATTGCGATCGTAAAGCACTAAGCTTTAGCGAGTCGCTGTGTTTGTATGGTTCGTACTTTTGCAATCAATCGTCTGTTAAGACGCATCTGGCTTGGAACGTCCACTCGATCGGTTTGCGCTTGAAGACGGAATCGAAACATGTTCTCAGCAGCTTCCACTGCAGTAAGTTCCAATTGCTCGTCGCTCATTTCGCGAAGTTCGGAGGATTTCATTTTCGATGACCTTTCAAAATCACTTGTTGCATAAAAACCGTGGGCTAGCGCCCTTCGGCTAATTAGCCGGAACGCGCTAGCGTCCGGTTTGCATATCGCGTTACGCCGGACGACGACGAACCAGTCGAACTGGAATCGGCATCTTGGCTGCTAGACGTGCAAAGCACACCTTCGCTTGCTGCTCCGTCACTCCCGCAAGCTCATAAAGAACCGTGCCTGGCTTGACAACAGCTACCCAGTATTCCGGCTCCCCCTTGCCCTTACCCATTCGGGTTTCCAAAGGCTTCGAAGAAACTGGTTTATCTGGAAAAATTCGGATGTAAAGTCGACCTTCACCACGAACGTATTGGTTTGCCGCGATTCGTCCCGCTTCGATTGTTTGGGCTCGGATCCAGCCACCTTGTAGGCACTGAAGTCCGAAGTCACCAAAGACAACCTTGTTACCGCGGGTCGCGTTACCTTTTATACGTCCTCTTTGGCTTTTTCGGTGCTTGACCCGTTTGGGCATCAG
>JAYTVL010000211.1:0-6045 GCA_043744075.1 Pirellula sp.
TCTACGTCGCAAAGTCTTGGACGACAAAGGACTGGGTTGACGCCTTGTGTCCCGGAATTGTTGATGCTGCGAAAGAAAGCTTTGCGGTCTCGGAGCACAATTCAAACAAACGAAGGGATGCAGTCCTTCTCGTATCGAATGGGGATGACTATGGATCTGACGTCGGAATTGAGTTGTCCTCGTTGGCGTATCACTTTGCGCGGTCCGATGAAGATATGGATTTTAGATATGCCTTTTTGCGAAATCGGAAACCGAGTTTGACTAGCCTGTTCAGAAGAATGGATACCGATGGAATTCAAAACATCGTCCTGTTACCTTGGCGAATGAATCTTACGGAAATCGCGGAACTGTTTTCGGAATTTGGTTCGCTCCACGCAGCAGTGCTCTCACCCGAGCCCGGCGGTCTTGCATGGACGTGGAATCGAATGTCTCATGAGCAACCGAGCGCAGTCTACTTGCTCGAGCATGCTGGTTTGCTCCACGTAGTGATCGCGATGTACTTAGACGCTTTAGCTTCTCGTTCCATAGAACGTTACTTTGAATCGCAAAAACGCTCGACGGACGCATTGGATAAAGAGACTCGAAAAGGATTAATCGAACTTGACCGTAAAGTAGATTCGGTGCTGCCCTCTGAGTATCAGGGCCGAACAGATGAGGTGACGCCGCAGTCGATGGGTTCGGCTCAGATCAACTCAGACGATTTTGGAACAGTAGCTTGGGATGAGATATGGACTAGCTTTTGCGACCTCGCGATGGCAGGTGGACCGCCGCACCGAGGCCGATTGCTGGAAGCCATAACGGCTGAACAAGCGAACGAAGACCTTGCAGCATACGATTCAGTGGTTCGAGAGATACGACGCGGAATCGAGATGGTCACTGGACTGCAAACATTCGAGTCTGAGGCAAGTGGCTGGGTTGGTGTCGTTTGCAACGATGAAAAGATGGCGGTATGGTTGATGAGAGCCATCATCGTTGAAAACGTAATGGTCCGCCGCGAAGGGGCCGTGCTATTTCTTCCAGCTGGTCCGAACTTTAGAGTCAAAAAAGAAATCAAAAACGTAATAACATCGGTGGCGAAAACGGTACACTATTGGCGAGCCCATTTGCGACTCGTTTAACCCGCGAAGCGGCTACTCGCTCATCCCGCATAGCGGTTATTTGTTTAACCCGCAAAGCGGCTGGCGCGACAATTTACGCTAATTTGGAGAGAATCTAAAAATTGAATCCTATTTCCCGACGCCCGCGATCTTCGCTATCGCTTCGATCGGTTAAACATTAGCTTCGACTGATTTATTGTACAACCAACCGAATTGAAATCGTTATGCCAGATTCTTCATCCACGGGAACATTGACACGCACAAGGATTCTGCTGTTCGCAGGTATACTGTTGCTGGGGAGCTTGGCATGGTTTGTTCGCGAGGCAATTGGGCTACGTGGTCAAGCGTGTTTCGGGATCTTGTTTTTCCTTGGACTTGCCGCGGCGTGCTCGGACAATTTGCGTAATGTAAATTGGCGAACGATTGCGACGGGACTTGGTTTGCAGTTCGTGCTAGGACTTTTGATACTCAAAGTGGACGTCGTCTATTCTGGATTTGAAGTCATGGGTGCAATCGTTTCCAAGTTCCTGGAGTTTGCAAATGTAGGTTCTGAGTTTGTTTTTGGCCCGCTTGCGAATCATGTTAAGTCGGAAGGAGCTTTTGGCGTTGGCAACGGCTTCATCTTTGCTGTACGCGCGCTACCCACGGTAATTTTTGTTTCTTCTGTGTTTACGATGATGTATCACTTGAGAATACTTCAAGCGATTGTTTGGTTTTTTGCAAAGGCAATGTTGTTGGTGTTCGGGAGCAAAGGGGTAAGTGGTGCGGAAACGCTCGCAGCAACTGCGAATGTTTTTATGGGACAGACGGAAGCTCCGCTAATCATCAAGCCGTACGTTGCCACAATGACGAGATCGGAGCTATTGGCGCTGATGATTGGCGGAATGGCAACAGTTTCTGGCGGTATCATGGCCGTTTTTATTGGGATGGGTGCAGACCCAGTTGCAATCCTTGCGACGAGTGTCATGGCAGCTCCCTGTGGGCTGTATCTTTCGAAACTTTTGATCCCTGAGACGATGGAGCCTGTAACACGAGGTGAGATCAAGGTTGCAGACGAGCGCACGCACACGAATGTCGTGGACGCTGCCGCTGGGGGCGCTTCGGATGGGATGATGCTAGTGCTAAACATCATCGCCATGCTAATCGCGTTCATCGCTGGCATCGCATTGATCAATCACCTGTTGATGCTGAGTGGACAAGGAATCAACTATCTCATTGCAAGGGTCGGTTTCGCATTTCAACTTCCCGTTCTTTCGTTGGAATGGATCTTTTCAAAATTGTTTTCTCCAATTTCTTTTTTAATGGGTGTTGCTCCCGAGGATGCCCCGAGAATTGGGGAACTGTTAGGGAAAAAGCTTGTCCTGAATGAATTCGTCGCCTTCACCGATTTGACAGATCTCAATACGACTCGAGAAAACGACAAGTTTGTCGGCGTGAAAGGAATTCAGGAGCGCTCCTATCGACTGGCCATTTATGCATTGACAGGCTTTGCAAATATCTCTTCGATTGGAATTCAATTGGGAGGCATTGGAGCCATGGCTCCAAGCCGTCGATCGGATCTTGCGAATTTGGGGATGCGTGCACTGTTGGGCGGGTTTCTCGCGACACTGATCAATGCTTCCATAGCGGGAATTTTGATGGATTAACGCCTTGGCGTTTTAATCGATAGAATCCTTTTAATTGTAGTTCTACACTGAATGTCTTGATGTGCAATTGTGAGGAAAGCCACACTCGCTCAATTTGTGGGATAAGTTCTATTTCGAGCGAGAGAATTGCCGAGAAATGGCCGTTGCTGCTTATGCTGCGATCTAATTGAGATAACCAACTGACAAAGAGAGAAACCTCAAGTGCGATATCATTGTCTAACACTTCTTGTGTGTCTTTGCAACTTTTCAATCGTTTGTCGAGCCGATGATCCGTCGGCCACATTCTTAAGCTACACGGGAAACGATCTGTTTCCGAGCTATATCCTTTCAACCGCAACGGTTGACTGGAACGGCGAAGAACAGGTAGCCGAAGACAAGAAAGGTGATAATGATCCGGAACTCGAAGAAGGCGAGGTTCCGCTGTTCGGAGACGAGAATGGAAGTATCGGTGTCGAGATTCAAGGTGTGCCTGACGGAGTTACGATTTCGGTTGAGATTGTAGGTGCGGGCTTTCTTAAGAAATCGAAGTGGGAGGGTGAAATTGATGACGAATATGAAGTCATTCAAGTTTATCCCAAAGCGAATTGGGACTATGAGGCGCTGCGTCGCTGCACTCAACAGAAACCTGCGAATTTAAAAATAAGGGTTTCCTTTGACGGTGAAGTTGTTTCGGAAATCGACGAGACCGTTCAGCTTCGCTCGATTAACGATTGCCCGTTCGCTATTAAACTCGATGACGATGGACGAGACCTAGAGGACATCTCAGTTACCTTTGCTGCATACGTGAATGAAAACCATCCTTGGATTGACGGAATTCTCAAAGAGGCCCTCAATGCAGCAAAAGAGTCAAGCCTGATTAACAGTTTTACCGGCTATCAAACGGGAAATCAGGACGAAGTCATTTCGCAAGTCTTTGCAATTTGGAACGCACTTCAGCGTCGCGGAATCAAGTACAGTGACGTTTCAACCACCACTCCTAGCAAATTCGTAATCAGTCAAACGGTTCGATTTCTTGACGATACCGTCCAGTCGTCGCAAGCCAACTGTGTTGACGGTTCGGTGCTCATGGCAAGCATTTTGCGAAGGATTGGACTCGATGCTTATCTGGTAATGGTACCAGGTCATTGTTTCCTGGGATTTTCGGACGGAAACAAGGATAGCCCAACCATGTTTTTTTTGGAGACGACGATGTTAGGGAGTGACAATTTGAAACCAGTCGCGGAACTCCCGAAACTGCCTTCAAAACTGAAACAAGATGAATTGTCGGCATCGTATTCGACATTTGTATCCGCGCTCGAGCGAGGCAAGGCCCAATACACGGAACATGAAAAGGCGTTCCAATCGAATGAGGATCCCAATACGCAACTCATTTCGATTTCGGAAGCACGCGCGCTGGGAGTCATGCCGCTGAGCGCATCCCCTGAAGCCTCAAAAAGAAGACTGCAGTAGTTCCGCTTCATTGATTCTTCGACACTTTTTAATTGGTAGCCAGAAAGGCCGACTTTACTAAGTCCAGGTTCGAGACCCCAACCAGCTCGTCTGGTTGGTGAATAAGATTTGTAGCTAAGAAGCGGAGGCGGAGGCGAAAAATCCTCCCCAATTCCCCGCATCCGGCCACCGTTGGCGTCCGGATGCGGGGAATTGGGGAGCGGCGTGGCTTTTCCTTTAGCCGCTAATCTCCTTCACCCACGATTGCCCACGCAAGCTGCCGACTAAGCTACAATTACGCGAAACAAGTTCGAATTCAATTAAACAACGTAGTTTATGCCGTCGGATTGAGTTTTCTTCGGCCATGTGTCGCTCCGGCGTCGCAGCAGTCGCAGCAGTCGCAATAGGCATGACATCTTAAGTCCTCAACAAATCGCATAGACCATGAAATACTTTACTGTTTTGTTATTTCTGTTCACGATTTGCCCTGTGTTGAATGCGGCGAAGCCGAACATTATTGTTGTCATGGCTGATGATTTTGGCTACGAATGCGTAACGGCCAATGGCGGTCAGTCTTACCAGACACCCAACCTGGATCGGCTCGCCGCGAACGGCATACGGTTCGAACAATGCCATGTTCAACCGCTTTGCACTCCCACTCGGGTCCAATTGATGACGGGCCGTTTCAACATTCGAAACTACCTTAATTTCGGAACGCTTCCTCGCACCGAGACGACTTTTGCCCATCTTCTCAAAACCGCCGGGTATTCAACCGCGATTTGCGGAAAGTGGCAACTTGGCCGCGAAAAAGACTCGCCGCAGTTTTTTGGTTTCGACGAATCCTGTCTTTGGCAACACATGCGTCGTCCACCCCGCTATGCCAATCCAGGATTGGAATACAACGGTGTCGAAAAGGACTTTATGAATGGCGAGTATGGCCCGACACTGGTCAATGACTTTGCTATCGACTTTATTACCCGGCAGCGTGAAAAACCGTTCTTCCTTTACTATCCGTTAATGCTCACGCACGATCCGTTTCAGCCCACTCCAGACAGCGCGAACTGGGATCCAAAGGCAGTCGGCGAGAATGTAAACAAGAGTGCAAAGCACTTTGCCGACATGACGAACTATATGGACAAGCTGATAGGATTACTCGATGCGAAACTCAGTCAGCTGGGCATCCGAGACAACACGCTGCTGCTTTTCATCGGCGACAATGGTACTAACAAAACGTTGTCGAGTCGATTCAAGGGCGAAGTCTATGCAGGCGGTAAGGGAACTACGACAAAGCGAGGAACACATGTCCCACTCATTGCTAGCTGGCCCTCGGTGATAAAGTCTAGCAAAGTAAATCGGGACCTCATCAGCAGCGTAGATATCCTACCCACCATCTGCGAAGCTGCTGGTGTGTCGATTCCCGGCAACATAGATGGCGTAAGTTTCGAGAAACAGTTGCGAGGCGAACTTGGCACACCTCGCGGTTGGTTATACTGCTGGTATTCACCGCGACAGCAAGCTGATTTGACCGTTAGGGAGTACTCGCAAAATCAGCTTTACAAACTCTACAGAAATGGAGAGTTTTTTGATCTGGCCGTCGATCCGTTCGAGAAGCATCCGCTCAATAAGGATTCGTTGTCCGGCGCGGCAAAGATGGCCGTTGCCGAATTGCAAAAAGTGCTCGATCAATTCTCAAATGCACGTCCGGCAGAACTCGATCTCGCTTTCGCACCAGCCGCAGAACGCAACGCAAAAGAAAAGAAAAACAAGTGACGACGATGGGTGCAACCGGCTAGGCTTTTTTTGAGCGTGGAATGCTATCGCAAAGGGATGTAGCAGCATTTCAACGAACCACAAAACTTGGTAGTCGATGATGT
>JAYTVL010000212.1:0-23114 GCA_043744075.1 Pirellula sp.
AAGCATTGGCCATATATGGTGATCGAACCAACTTCATAGACTCATTTTTCCTAGCAGCTTGAAAACTTAAATGCCATCGCTCAGCCGGTTGCACCCATCCCACAAAAGGGCAGGCAAGCGGGACTCTATTGAGATTATGCAGGTAATGGTCCTATCGTTCTATTTCACGGGCTTTTTTGCGGCAGCTTGATCAATTTGCGAAAGGGCCCAGTTGGCTGCGTAACCTAGCGGAGTTGGCAGCCCCTCATTAAACTTTTCGATGGTTTCACGGCTCTCAAGATTGGCCATTTCGCCGACGGCTAAGTTGCATGCAAACCGGACTAGAGGATCTTCCGGATTGAGCGGACTCAAGTCTGTGATTCGACCATACAGGCTAGTGAGCAACGACTTGTTGTTAAACCCTTTGTTTAGCTTTCCCAATGCCCAAATAGCAGAGGCACGAGCAACAGGTCCGAATTGGTGACCTAATTTTGGTATGTACTTCATAAGCATTTCGGTCGCAGGCTGATATCGGTTCTTGCCGAATGCCTGATGAATGTAGCTCAATCGGACAAGGTCCGTAGTTGTAATAGGCACGGCGTTGTTTGATTTTAAGACTGCAGTCATTTTTTCTGCATGTTCCAGCATACCTGCGAGTACATCGGCTTCCTCCGCAAGCTCCATCAACGCCCAGCCCGCAAGCATATTCACCTCCCTACGCGGATGCTCTAGTAAGCTTAGAAGAGTTTTGCAATGACGTCTGTCCTGGAGCGCGACAGTGACAACAATTGCCTGTTCAATCGCAGTCCAGAATTCTGAATTCAAATGCTCACTGACAAATTCGTCAACTTTTGCCCGCTGGCCTTGCTTGGCTTTTGCTATCAAGTGCTTAGCGACTAACTTCCGAACGTCTGGGTGGCGGTCATTTAACAATGCAGCCTGTGTTTGGAGACACTCGTCGTCCGAATACTTCTGTAGATGTTCGATCGCGATTGTGCGCAAACCAGAATCCGACCGAGTTGTCACTTCTTTCGCAAGTTTTAGAGCCGCGTCCGGCATTTTTTCCGTCATCGAACGGAATGCAACCAACTGTGCGCTTGCCGTTCCATCCCGGAGAATTTGCTGAAGTTGCATTTCCGTTTCGACTCCCGAGTGCGACTTTATCAACTGCGAGGCTATCAGATGCCGCTGTTCCAAATTAGAGTCCAGGACTTGTTGCGCAAACTCGTTTAAACCTTCCACGATGAGCGACCCTAGTGCACTAGCTGCAAGGTACTTGTTAGGGATCGAAATTCTGCTATCGAGAATGAGCGCCTGCAATGCGATACGATCCTCTGAATTACCGACTACCGCGAGACCCTCCAACGCTGTCGCCAACTCAGTCGGCTTTGCATTTGGTTCCAAAAGTCGCTGCCGCCAATTCGTTAAAGCAGCCGAACTTTTCCATTGAACAAGATTTCTTTCAACAAGAGAGAGTATCGCCGAATCTGATTTGGCTATCGACCAAAGTACGTCCGCATGTGTTGCGTTACCCAAGGCAACTATGGCGGCAAACATTGCGCGTCTAGCTTGCAAGTTCTCCTCTCCTAACTTAAGCCTTTCTATTAACAAATCTATCGCTTGTTCGTGTTGACGAAAGTTCGGATTTTGGTGCTCCAAACATATATTTTGTGCGGTTTCCAAGCGATCCTTGGCGACAGGAGACTTCAATGACTCAACGGTGAATTGAATCGTTTTGTTTGTTGGTTTGATTGCCCAAATGTCTCCGTCTCCAAGCTTGGGGTCAACCTCCCAAAGATGCTGTAGGAACTGAGTCTGCTGCCCACTTGCGATCGATGGCATTGCGATCAGAATGGCGCAAAAAAGGAAGCTTGCTTTTGACAAATTGGGAGACATTGGGGATTGATCCAGTAGTAAATATTCGTTCAATTTGGACGTGTCAGGCGCCAGATTCGAAGTGTGAGAATGGTTAAGCAAAGGAACGAAATTCCAGCCCCAAGATACCAACTCCCGGGAGTCAAACTGTATTGTTCGAATCCGGGTGTCTTCATCTCTGACAAAGCCCCGGCAGCGGGGTTCAGCATGAGGGCTCGTTCAACCAAGAGTGGTCCAAACGGCTTGCCTCGGGCTACCCAAATCAATAACGTTCCCGCAAACAGCGTTAATAAAACCGCGTAACTGGTCGCAGTAGCGACAGCTGTGCTTCTACAAAAGGCACTGATGCAGGCGCTCATCGTTGTCACCATGAATACAGCGATCACAAGCGAGATTAGTACGTTTCCGACTTGTCCAGTCATCGCCGGCTGAATAAAACCCATAACCAAATATCCTGGCAAGGTTGCGAGCAGTGTCAATAACAGTGTCCAAATAGTGCTCATTAGCTTGCCGACAAGTACTCGAATTGGAGAAATCGGGGCAGCCCGCAATAATTCCCATCCACCGCTTTCAACTTCGGCTGCGATGAGATTGGCGCCAAGACAAGGGCCAAGCAACAGTAACAAAGCAACTTGCAAAAGCACCATCGTGGGAGCGATGCGTTCGACTCCCCAACTCACCGTCCCCGTCGCTGCAACGACAGTAAGTAGCAAGGAAACAATCCCGCTCACAGCAATCAGTCGAATGAGCCAATGCAAACGTCCGAATTTTCGAGTGCGAAACTCCTTGACCATCACTGGATTGAGCCACCAGGGTACACTGGCGGAAGTACGTTTTGGGTCGACAACATAGAATACTCGGCGGAACCAGGCGAGAAATGAATTGACGGACACAGAACGGCCTATGACCTTGCCGGTTGGCCGAGCGCGTTCAAGCAGTCTTGGGTCCAGCTTGATCAGAGTAAAGAAAGCCAGCAATACAGTGATGATGCAACTGAGCACCAAGAATTCCCGCCAGCTCGTCGATATACCGATTTCACCAGCTTGTGCTTGTGAGCCTGTAATTGCTTGCAACGCCGAAATGGGTGAGATGGCGGTCAGCCAATGCGCCAAAAGCGACTTAATGCCGCTCAGCTTCCCAACGAAAATAGTGGGTCCAATCGAAAAAACAGCAAGGGCCAAAACAGTGGCATAGGTCCATCGCAAACTCGCATCAGCCGAGTTCACGACAACACTAACGAAAAGCCCTACCGCAGTATATTGAACAGCCATCCCAAATAGCACCAACAAAAGTGGACCGATGTGATTCACGAGTGAAATCCCCCCCATGGCATAACAGCCAGCGAGGGCGGGTAAACAGACTGAAAAGATCACGATCGCTAGAAGTACGTTGCCTGCGAATTTACCGAGGTAAATATGCAAAGGAGTCATTGGAGAATTAAGCAAAAGTGCGAGCGTTCCCCGGCGTCGTTCACTTACCAGGGCTGTGGCCGGAAATGCTGGTATCAACATCATAATGGCAGCCGCCAGGGCAAATGCAACAGGTCGAAAAACCTGCATGGAACCTTGGCTAATGAGATCGATCGTGGCATCTGACGGCCAACGCATTAATACGAGCATAGACGAAAGAACCGCAACAGAAACGATTGCAAAAAAAGTCTTCGGGCTTCGTAATCGCGTGAAAAGCTCGCGTTTAAGAATCGGATTATTATGTACAAGGATGGAATTCACGTGACCGCCAAATTACCATAAGGGATGGATGAAAACGAGAAGCAATCAACTAAGTCGAGGCCAATCCTGCGCCTACGTCTACTTGATTCGCAGCAACTAGCGCTGACGCGTTATCAACGGAAATCGACAGGAACGCATCTTCAAGATCGCTCGTAACCTCGCGAAATTGCGAGACAGAGATATTCTCAGCAACCAATCCCTGCAAAATCTGTGCTAGTTCATTTTCCGATCGCACGGTCGGGAATCGCAACACGCGTTCGGTCCGACTAAGCGTAATTGGCTCGCTAGCTCCTAATGTCTTGCCAAGAATATCTACAGCCCTATCTAATTGTTCTGCTACAACAAGCTGTACTTCGTAACTGCGCAACGGACAAAGACTACGCATAACCTCATCGAGAGGACCAAAGGCACGCATCTTTCCACCACTAACGATCGCCACAGTATCACAAATACGCGCGAGTTCTGGCAAAATGTGGCTGGTGACGATCAGGGTTTTCCCTTCGTTCGCCAGACGGAGCAGCAATTGCCGCATGTCGATACGTGCCTTAGGGTCAAGGCCATTTGCTGGTTCATCCAAAATGAGAACTTCAGGATTATGCAATAAAGTCCTAGCGATACCAACTCGCTGTTGCATACCATGACTCAATGATTCCACAAATTTGTCTTGCATGTACGTTGTATCCGTAAGCTCCATTACGTCAGCGATCCGTTTGCGTCGGTCGTTACGACTTATTCCAAAAATGGCTCCGAAAAAATCAAGGTACTCATGCACCCGCATGTTGTCGTAGGAGCCAAACTTGTCCGGCATGTATCCGACCAAGCGTTTGATCTTCGATGCGTTTTCGCTGCAGTTGACCCCTGCGATAAACGCTGATCCGGATGTTGGACGCGAAAGCCCTACAAGGATCTTGATCGCTGTGGTCTTTCCTGCACCGTTTGGGCCAATAAAACCGAGGATCTGACCGCGATCCACATGAATCGACAATGAGTCCAACGCCACAAAATCACCATAGCGTTTGGATAAACTTTTAGTTTCAACAACGTGATCGGACATGTCTCTTGCGTTCTATTTCTTGGCCGGTTCAATTAGGTTATTTCTAGGAAGAGTCTCGCCTGAAACCGAGATCCGCAAATGCTTTATTCTCCAGCTAACGTAGCTGTTCTGAGATTGATTATTCATACCAGGCTCATTTGTAATTTCGATTCGCAGATCCAACCGTCCATCCATCAAATCCTGCAAAACGCGAGGGTCAACAATGGTTCCACTCCATGGGATCGATGGGTTGTTCAGCTCAACTAGTTTCACCGGCGAATCGTTGACAGACCACACGATCTTGGCGATTCGTTTTGGTGCCTCAATATCCCAGTCAATATTGATGGCGCTTGCAGAAAACGGAACTATCTCATGAGGCATAATAAACGTCAGATCTGCTCTTGTCTCGATCGAAGCGTCATTTGCCCAATACCCCGTTCGGTAATTCAAAATATTGCTGATCGAAACGTTGCCTTCCTGGGTCTCGATTTTGATTAGCGGGTACGGGATTAAGACCTTGGAGCCGACTTCCGGTATTGCAAGATTAATAGGAACAGATACCAGAGCGGCTCCCCTTCGTTCAATGTCTGCATTCCAACTTGGCGACTGAGGCCACAATTTCGTCCAAAAGTAAAGTGTGCGAAATGGTGAACTTCGGCGAGTTTCGGATCGACCAAAAAGTTCGTTGTAGACTGCCGCCCTTCGCCCTTGTTCGTCGCTAACAATAGAAGCTGACGTCCATCGATTTCCACCCGCCGACAATTTGCCATCGACTAAGAGTCGATTGTTTTGGTTGTTAAAAGTCCCCATGCAAGGCGAACCTGGTGTAAAGCTTAAGATAATATCTTCGGCCCGCGACGGTAATCCTTGAGGCAACTCCAATTCCAATCCCGTCGCGGTCAATTTCCCAGATGCCGAGAATGACTCTTTCGATAGTCCGACTTCAGTTTTGTAACGCCAAGTTCCCGGAGGCCAATCTGTGTTGCTAAGTCGCCAATTCTCAAAATCCGTGGTAATTACGCTCCGAATGCCACTCTCGATATTCTCTGAGGGAATAGCAAAACCATCCGATTTGCCAACCAAATCCATGGATTGACTGGCCCCAAGGTAAACGGCTGCTTTGCCTCGCAACAGCCCTCCGCCGTTTGGCCAAAACCGAATGAACTGCATTTCCGATACCATGGAGGGAATGTCCTTTCGAGTCCACATTGCTGCCATGCAAATTGGTACGGAGCAAGCCAATGCTAGTGCAGGTGCGAGAAAGCCGATCTTTTCCATGTCACCAGCCAACTTAATCCAACACCCAAAAAGGACTAAAAGGACACAAAATCCCATCAGCAAGACACCTACAAGTTTGCGAGAGACAACTGGAGTACCAATTAACTCAATGGGATAGGACAACTCGACCACTTCGAGCGGTTCAGGTATACGTGTCTCATTAAGCTCGTTGGTCAGTGTGCCAGACCATAGCGGCAGAGTAAAATTGGTTCGGTTCCTATCATCTGAGCTCTGATGTTTTGCTCGAATCTTCAACCAAGCGTTGCTCTCAAGTGTAATGAGCAGCAACTCGCCATCGCCAACTTTCATACTAACAGCAGCAGGCCAGCCTTCAATCGAATGCGTGACTTTCCCTCCCTGCTGAAGTACACGCTTCATTCGCATCGGCTTATCACTGTCAAGGGTACGATCCATTTCGGTAAATTTAAAGGGAGAACGCACATCCATAACGAAATGATTCAGCTCAACCGTGTCAACGGTTTCTATTTGCTGACCATGCACCAATAGGTCTCGAACAGAATCCGTGTCTACCTGATCGAGCATCACCAATACATGTCCCCCTCGTTGTAAAAAATATTGCAAGGCCGTCAGTGCAGCAATGTCTTTAAAGGTTTCCGGGTTCCCAACAATCAATGTATCAATTCCCTGCCAGTCCAAAGAGTTTATCGGCAATGGTTCACTCTCGAGAGAAATGCATTTTCGAGACAATCCTGCATCGACGCGTGCTGCCACTGCCAATTCGTATGGTGCAAACTCCTCCTTGAAAGGCCATCGCCAGTACGGACCATCCGGCGGCTCCGGTGCAAGAGTGATCGCGGTAGCAACAGGTTCTTCATCCACTGGAAGCGATAAAGTCTGCGAAACAGGTTCATCCCCCTTTTGCAATAGGACTTCACGACCGTTCTCAATCGCATTCAAAGTGACTATTGCATCAACCGTTGCTTTTTTGAAGTCCGCAGAAATGCGAAGTCGCATGTCAAAATCTTTTTGCTCACCGGTTGCCAATGCAATTTGTCGACGATCTTCCTCGCCTGTTTGGCCTGCGATCCTTCCGACCAGTTGACCTACTGCAGGTGCCGAGCCCGCATTTCGAACCAATGCCTTCAAAGAAAATACGCCCCCCTTTCTTATTCGCGTCCATGGAACTCTGCTAATTTGAACTAGCTCAAGCCCACCCTGTCTTCGAGATTCCGGCTTGGACGCCTGAATTGGTTCTGCTGCCTGCAGCTGCAAACAAACGCTGAGTACAAGCAGACAACTTGTAACGCATTGTTGGACGTTAGCGACCTGAATCATATTTGCTGGTAGGGACGGACGGAGGGAGTGAATTGATTCAGTCGCGGTGAAATGCAAAAGAACATTCGAAGTTTAGCAGATCAGACTTCTATCGTCGAGCAATCGAATCAAGTTTCATGTAAATCACTCCTCGTAAGATCGATTTTGATAGGTTAAATTGTTTACCTTTCAAAAGATTCCACGGGGCTACCAATGTCAATCATACCTCCCATCATATACAAACGAACAATCAAAGGCATTTCCGCGGTGCTTCTTCCCTGGAAGCCTGATGGCCGTATCGATTTGGACTCGTACCAAATCGGACTTGAACGGACCTGGAAATCTGGCCTGACACCTGCCATAAACATGGATACTGGCTATGCGAATCTATTGAGGCCAGAGCAGCGAACCGAAATTCTGTTGTTGGTGGCTCAACTAGCAGCGGGACGGCCCTTCGTTGCCGGCGCTTTTGTGGAAGATCTCCAAGGGGACGTGGTTCGTAACTATATCGATCTATGCGTCGTGATTCAGGAGTCGGGCGGGACTCCTATCTTGTTCCAATCGACCAAACTGACGCAGCTTCCAAAAGGAAAATTGGTGGATGCCTATAGAAAAGTTGCGAAAGAATGCGACGAGATGTTAGGCTTTGAGTTAGGCAAAATGTTTGCTCCCTTTGGCCAAATCTATGATCTGGATACGTTTCGCGAGTTGCTTTCGATTCCTACCCTAACTGGAATAAAACACTCTTCTTTGTCACGAGAGCAAGAGTGGCAGCGACTGGCAATAAAGAATCAAGAGAGGCCAGACTTCCGAGTGTACACAGGCAATGATCTCGCGATCGACATGGTTCAGTGGGGCAGCGACTATCTGTTGGGTCTTTCCGCGTTCTATCCTGAAGCGTTCGCGCTACGCGATACATACTGGGCTTCTGGCGATGCACGCTTTTACGAATTGAATGATTGGTTGCAGTACTTGGGTTTTGTTTCCTTTCGCAATCCTGTACCTGCCTACAAGCACAATTGCGCTATGTTTCTTGCGCAGCGCGGTGTGATCAAACACGCATCGATTCCGCCTGGAGCACTGGCCAGGCCCGAAAGCGATTACCCCTTGTTGGACTTGATACAACAGCGTCTCGATGCACTTTTGTCATGAGCAAGTTTCAGCACATTCGCCACAAACCGTCTACTCAACTTACTACTCCAAGAGAACTGTTGCTGGTTCTAGCACCGATGCGAAGCAACGTGAACCTCAGCCGAATCGTTCGACTTGCCGGCTGCACAGGCGTTACCAAAGTCATTCAGTGTGGGCAAGGAAAAGTGGATCGAGAGATTGCAAGAGATGCAGTGGACATCGTTGAGATTGTGCAACGAAGATCGCTCGCGCCCGTATTGGAACAGCTGCGTGAAGACGGATACATGTGCATCGGATTGGAGCAGACAACGAACTCGGTTTGTCTCTATGACTTTGAATTCGCCAGTAAGACGGCGCTTATCATTGGAGCCGAACGGGAGGGGTTGGATCAGCAAGAGCTAGATCGCTTGGATCATGTTGTTGAAATACCTGTTTACGGCAAGCCTTACAGCTATAACGTTGCTACCGCCACGACCATGGCGGTTTATGAATATTGCAGGCAGTTTCGAAATTGAATTGGTCCGCTCCTCATAAGTACCCATGTACAAGTTTTCGCACACAACTTGTTTAACCGCGTGCCTATCGGGCCGCGACGACAGCTTATCGGATGCAAATACGCGGGGCGATGCCCACGCGGTTAAGCGCCTATCCAGCCCGACCTTACGACAACACGAGCGTGCAATCAGCGAGAAGTGTCAGAAATCGGGATTTTTTTGGGACTGCTTCTAATCAGTCCGGTCTACGCGGCGGTACATGGTAGCGATAAACTATAGTCTGTTCGGTTCCAATTCTATGAACATCAATAGGACTTGTGTATGTCGGATGCTAACCGTAGTCGGCTCGTTCCGGAAGTCGACTTTGATCAAGATGGGAAGCAATGCGGTTTTGTTCGCTTGTTTCACTCGGTTCATGCGTCGGCATATGGTTTTATTCCAATTCCGATCGTTGTTATTCGAAATGGGCCGGGACCAACGGCCCTTTTTGTCTCAGGCAACCATGGGGATGAATATGAAGGACAAGTCGCATTGTGCAATCTTGCCAGATCGCTTGATCCAATGCGCATTCAAGGTCGAGTGATCCTTTTGCCCATGGCTAACTATCCAGCTTGCATGGCTGGACGCCGTACATCGCCCCTCGATGATGGGAATCTCAATCGCTCGTTCCCAGGTGATCCGGAGGGAACGGTGACGCAGCAGATAGCCTTCTTTATCGAACACGTCTTGCTCCCGAAAGCAGACATCGTTTGCGACCTTCATTCCGGCGGCTCTTCTTTGTTGTATGTCCCGACCGCCCTGATGAAACGCCCTGATGACGTTAGACGCTTTGAGTCTCAACTGGCCGCCCTTCGAGCTTTCGGAGCGCCCTTGGCATACATCACTTCGGGCGGACATGGAACAGGTGCCGCAAATACGCTTTCCAGCGCAGCCATACGACAAGGGCCGTTGGCCCTGGGTACAGAACTCGGTGGTTCTGGTACACTCACGCCGATGGCATTGCAAATTGCCGAGCGAGGATTAAGAAACATTCTGGTCCATCTTGGTATCTTGCCCGCCAGCATGAAAATCGATTCGGAGGCGACGCGCATATTGGATGTAGGAGGTTCCGACTACTTTGTTTACGCCCCAGACGGCGGCATTTTCGAACCCGTTGTGGAATTAGGTGAAACGATAAAGGCGGATCAGCTTGCCGGTCGAATCCATTTCCCTGAAACTCCTTGGGCACCTGCCACGGAGGCTCGATTTGCCCGCGATGGCTTCGTGTTGTGCAAACGCACGCCGGGCCGAACGCTTCGCGGCGATTGCTTGTTCCATCTTGGGACCGACCGTGTTCCTTGACAGCCTCGTTTAACATTGAAATGAAACGGTCCTACCTTAGCTTAGCATCGGGCGATTAATTAGTGTCGTAGTGGACCAGGCTACGAGTCCAGTCGCTAGGGACTCGTAGCCTCGTCCACTACGGGTTCCGACAGTTATTTTCCGCTCGATGCTTAATTTCCAAACGGATAGATGTTATGCAAGATTCCGGCAGTCGTTCTCCATCTTGGCGCTGGTGGATCAGCGGCCTACTTCTCTTGGCCACCATGATCAATTACATGGATCGTCAGACTTTGGCCAATCTATCGGTGCGAATTACCGAACAGTTCGAACTATCGCAAGAACAATACGGCGATATTGAATTCGTATTCGGAGTTGCCTTCGCCTTCGGAGCTATCTTCTTTGGAGTCATCGCCGATCGAGTCTCCATTCGATGGCTTTATCCCGGTGTGTTGATTGCCTGGTCGGCGATGGGCTTCGCAACGGGGCTTACCCAAGGCTACACCGCCATGCTTTGGTGCCGAACCTTGTTAGGCTTCTTTGAGGCTGGTCATTGGCCTTGCGCGATGATCATCATTCATAAAATAATGGTGCGTAACGATCGCGTCATGGGAAATAGTATCCTTCAAAGCGGAGCCTCGCTGGGGGCGATTGTGACGCCGTTGATCATTCGCAACATCATCGGAGATAACAATGCCCCGGACGCATGGCGACCACCCTTCTTGATCATTGGAGGCGTCGGAATTTTTTGGGCGGTGCTTTGGTTCGCGGTCGTACGGCGAGGGGACCTCGAGATCACAAGAGACTCCACTTCCGGACAACCCGAAAAAACGCTTGCTTGGCTGATCGAATTTCTCAGAAGTCCTCGATTCTGGTCGCTATTCATCACTGTGATCGCCATCAATATTTCATGGCAACTGATTCGAGCATGGTTGCCCAAGTTTCTACAAACCGGGCGCGGCTATTCAGAGGTAGAAGCACTCTATTTTAATTCGGCCTATTATGTATCGACCGATGTCGGATGTTTGCTTGCGGGAGCCATCTCGTTATGGTTGACACGGCGGGGAATCGGGATTTTGAACGCGCGACTAACGGTCTTCGGGATTTGTGCTGCTCTCACAGCTTTAACAACCGTTGCGGCCTTTCTCCCGCGGGGCTGGCCACTTTTAGCTGTCTTGTTGTTGGTGGCTGCGGGTTCACTCGGTTTGTTCCCTTGCTACTATTCATTCGTGCAAGAACTGAATTCGAAACACGTCGGAAAGGCATCCGGAGTTCTTGGCTTTGCCGCATGGATGGCCAGTTCTCCATTGCAAAAACTGTTCGGCAGGCTGGTCGATCGAACGGGCTCCTTCGATCTAGGAATGAGCCTGGTAGGGTGGGCGCCCATGATCGGATTCCTAGCGTTGCTAATTCTTTGGCGACGCAACGAACAGGATCGATGAGTCACCAGCGGCAGAGGAGAACGAGTGCCCTCAAGAGAATATTTCAGCCCCGCACTTGGATTAGCTTTCGATGTTGTGCTCACGAAGCAAATCTAACAATCGAGCATTTTCGCTAACCGCTTCCGCAGCAGTCTGCTTGGTCCTTTCAATTTCTTCCTCGGCGGCTTTGGCTCGTTCCGCACCGGTTGGAATGACGACCCCTTCCGAATTGGTCCAACGCAGCCACTGGCCGTCTGTCTTTTCAAATCGACCGGACCAAATCGTTAACCCCAAGCCGATACTTTCAAAACGACATGGAGAAGGCTCGTCCAAATCCAATCGATCGCCGCGCAATCGATATACTCGCAATACTTCTTTGCTCAAATAAGTTTCGGGATCGAAGACAACATAGTTCGCGATACGGACGTCGGCGTAAAGTTCAAGTTTTCGAGTATCTTCGCCCCCCTTTGTGTTCGAGACGATTTCAATGACTATGTCTGGCGGTTTGCCATACTTCCAGACAAAATAGGATCGATTCAGTTTCGGTCGCAGATCCTCAGGCAAGCAAACGTTAACACTGAGCAAGACGTCAGGCACCAACGGCTGAAAATCGACACCATAGAACAATCCGACGTTTGCAAGTGCCACAAACGGACGATCGGTCTTCCAGGATGTATACAAGGGCTCGGTCAACAGCCGCATTTGTTTTTCGCTAAGGATGTTATCCACGGGCGCACCATCCTCGGTAATGATATGATCAATGTTTGGCCAATCTTCGGGAGGAAGCGGCTTCAGTTCGAACGGTTGGATTGGCATTGGCAGTTTATTTTGCATCGGCACACCCCAAGGCGGCTTCGGTTCAAGTCGGAACGTTCGGAGACGTATCACCAAAGGCTATTATAGCTATTGCAGAGCCCTTGGCCAGACTCTGACGCAGTCGCACCTTCCACTGTGCGACAATCGAGATTCGAATCGACAGAACAAGGCGTTTGAGTTTGGGATTTTTCTCACTGTTTTATCGAGGCATTGATTGCGGCGACGAGTCCTGCGGCTTTGGTCCAGGTCTCTTCTTCCTCTTGTTCTGGCACGCTGTCCGCGACAATTCCTCCACCCACTTGAAATTGCCACCAACCTCTCGATGCGGTGAGTGTTCGAATGAGAATGCTCCAGTCCATGCTTCCGTCGGAACTAAAATATCCCAACGAACCGCAATACGGACCACGGACCGTTGGTTCCAGTTCAGCAATGATTTCCATCGCTCGAATCTTGGGAGCACCAGTAATACTTCCGCCCGGGAACATCGCCGACACCAACTCACTCACCGTTGCATCTGAGCGCAATCGTGCCCGGATACTGCTGACCAAATGAAGCACGAACGGAAATGCCTCGACCTCGCACAGTTGCGTAACTTCCAAGGAATCGATTTCACAGACGCGGGACAAATCATTGCGGAGCAGATCCACAATCATGATATTCTCGGATCGATCTTTCTCACTATTCTCCAATTCTTTTGCCATTTGAGCATCTGCAACAGAGTCCCCGCTTCGCCGACGTGTTCCTTTGATCGGACGCGTTTCAATCCACCTGTCCTTTACTTGAAGGAAACGTTCAGGCGAGGCGCTAATGATTTGGGCCGAGCCAAAATCAAAGTAGCCTGCGAACGGTGCAGCGTTTACTTGCCGAAGCCTTTGGTAAAGCGAAGCCGAGTCGCACCGAGCCGGGCAAAGCAAACGCTGCGACAAATTAACTTGAAAAATATCGCCCGCATAAACGTAGTCGCGTGCCTTCTGAACCACATCGCGAAAGCCGTCGCTGTCAAAATTACCGAGCCATCCGCCCCCCAAACGTGTTTCAAATTGGGGTGCCGTCAGACCGTGTGCCATTGCATGGACTTGATGAATCGAGGGAGCGGATCGAGGCGTGTATCCCGGATAGCCAAAGTTTGAATCTTTCATCGCTAACCAATCCAAAAACACCTGGCACCGATTTTTTGCACGATCCAAGCGAGTTTTGTAGGAAGATGATTCCGGAAACCCTTGAGAAATAATCCATCCCTCTTCTGTGTTATGGTCCCAGGCTAATACAACATCGTAAAGTGCAAGCGTTGCCAAGGGTAAGTCGAATTCATTGTGCGTCGCCTCAGGAATTCGTTCGAAACAACGCCCCAGCTCATATCCCATAAAACCAGCCACACCACCTTGAAAGGGCGGCAGTCCAGGGACCGTAATCGACTTGAATTCATCGATCCACTGTTCAAGCTTGACTAATGGGTTTGTCACGACCCGGTCTACACAGAGAACATCGACCGGATCGGCAGCTAAAAAGCTATATCGCGATTGCCTATCACCAACTAAGGCGCTATCGAGCCAAAGGCAATACGGCAAATGTTTGAGCCGTTCGAAGGCCATGGATGCGTTGAGTCCCCTGGGAAGAGGCTCAATGTAAGGAGCAGTTGCGGCGACAATCATGGAAATAAATCGAGTAATTCAAAATTATCATAGCCAAAGTATAGCCCCGAATCGTATCCACACACGATGCTGCTCGCTGAAGCCAGCCAATGTAGCTATAATCTGGCCAACTCAACTGATAGTCTTTCGACAGCAGTTGAACACAATCCTCGATTTGAAATGCTTTGTTAAATGACTTTAGACTGGGATCACTTGATTTCGTTGATTCGCAAACACGACCGGTTCGTGCTCACAAGCCATATTCGTCCTGATTGCGATGCCCTCGGAAGCGAGTTAGGGATGGCCGGAGTCTTGATAGCCATGGGAAAAGAGGTAGTGATTGTAAACGGACATCAAACGCCTCCGATTCTTACGTTTCTCGATCCAACTGGAAGCATTCGCGTAATTGGTGAGAACATTTTAGCCGCTGACGTCAGCGGGGATTGTCTGATTGTACTGGATACCAGCGCTTGGGCGCAACTTGGACCAATGGCAGAAGTGCTGCGGCGTTTCGAAGGGACGAAAATCGTAATTGACCATCACGTTGGGGAAGACGATTTAGGAGCCCAATTCTTCAAAGACACCAGTGCTGAGGCAACCGGTCATTTGGTAGCGCTCCTTGCAAAGCATGCAGGCGTAGAAATCACAAAGCAGATGGCGACGGCACTGTACGCTGCCATCGCAACAGACACGGGTTGGTTTCGTTTCGCGTCGACGACCAGCGATACCTATCGAATCATTGGCGACTTGGTGGACTGTGGGGCATCGCCTTCGTCCATTTACGGAGATTTATACGAAAGAGACACCCTTGGGCGAGTACGGCTTCGGGGTCGAATCCTGTCTCGCATTCAAGTGGAAAACAATGGTCAGCTGGCTCATACTTTCGTGCGTAAGGAAGATTTTGTGGAGTCGGGTGCGCTCGCTAGTGACACCGAGGATGCGATCAATTTGGCATTGGCAATTGTCGGTGTCAAGGTTGCGTTCATCATGATCGAGCAACTCAAGGGTGGCTTTAAAGTCAGTTTCCGATCGCGCTGCCATCTCGATTGCAACGAATTGTCCCGAACGTTTGGAGGCGGTGGACACCGTGCGGCTGCAGGCGCCTTCATCGAGGGAGACTTTAATGAACTTCAAACCCGAGTCCTGCAGGCAACGCGAGCGGCCCTCAACAATAAACCGTAATGCTTGATTTACTTCGATTCGCCATTGCGATATTGCCTCTGGCAGCCTACACCAATGTTCTTGGTCTTTTGCGACTGCGGTCCAAACCGACTGTCCTCAGTGGCGCAATGGATCTGCTGTTGTTGGGATTGGCAGTGATCGGAATTGTCGCGATCGGTCCCATCGAACTTTTCTTTCCACGAGCTGCCTACTCGCTGTTGGGAGCTTGGGTTTGGATTGTTCTCATCGCTTTGTATTTGTTTATTTTGATGCTTCTTGCGCTGAACACTCCACCGAAGCTGGTCGTCTATGGATTGGACCACGAAATGCTTCGAGCGCAGGTCTGTGAACTCTTGGCAGACGAACAGATTCGTTCGGAGTGGCTTGGCTATTTCGTCGATTTGCCTGAGCTTGGTGTCCGTGCGTGCATCGAGCCTGCAGGACGAGGCAGCGTTTCTCAAATACACGCGGCGGGCAAACAACAGAATCTTTCTGGCTGGTTTACGTTAGAGAAATTGCTTCTTGATAAGGTTGCTACAACACGAATCAACCAACGCCTTCAGGCAATTTTCTGGCTAAACGTCAGTTTTGTGCTTTTCGCTATCGCCGCGGTGATGATAAGCAACGATCTACCGCGTCTTCAACAA
The DNA here is from genome assembly GCA_043744075.1 of Pirellula sp. Classification (GTDB taxonomy): domain Bacteria; phylum Planctomycetota; class Planctomycetia; order Pirellulales; family Pirellulaceae; genus JBKCUI01. The sequence continues at coordinate 15,792 of JAYTVL010000212.1, forward strand.
TTGATGGCCGGCATGTTCGACGGCGGATAAACTGGGACGCAAATCTCAATAGTCCCGCCGCCGTCGATCATAAGTCGGGCTGACATCTTTTGTGCATGCTCCCCTCGCCCCTTTTTAGGGGAGAGGGGCTGGGGGTGAGGGGTTTTGCATTGAGTTTGATTGTATTTCACAGCGGATTCAATGTAGCCCCTCTTTTCAGAATGCTTAACAAATCATTGGACCGGTGGCTTGCTAGTCACGGTTCCACCATGCTATGTCGCTAACTCGGTCTCTTCATCCTTGGACTCGTCGAACGCGACGATCATTGCCAAACAAGCCATAGTCACACAGACTTTGATTGCAAATCCGCCGATCGACGCCCAGTAAATGAATGTGCCATACTCTACTATCACCAGGGTTCTGAGGTTTAGGTTGGTTCCTGCGATATTGAGGCCATAACCGAACACCCCCAACGCCAGACGGGGGGCCGCGCAAGCTGCGGTGTAGAGCCATCGATCTGGCGGCTCATTCCTGACTAGTCGATCAGTCCTTACAACCACTGACACAAGGTCAGATAGTGCACCATCGCCAGTACGACTCCTACCCATCGGGTTGTTTCATGCCCAGTTGTTTCATTTTGCGATACAAGTTCGATCGCTGCAGGCCCATCTTTTCGGCCGCTTGCGTGACGTTGCGATTGCAGGCTTTTATTTGTTCCTCGATGTAACGAATTTGAAAATCTGCTGTAGCGTCACCTAGCGATTGATTCAAATCCAAGGTGGCACCAGATCCATCCGCTGCCAATGAGCGAGGCGAACTGACGAAGTCGAGTTCCGATTCTTCGAGCGTGTCACTGCTAGTCAAATATGCAATCCGCTCGACGATGTTTCTCAGTTCTCGAATGTTGCCCGGCCAATCATGCGCTATCAACCGGCGCTTGGCACTGGCCGACCAAGTTGGCTTGTTGCGACCAATCTTCGAACAAAACAGCGTTAAAAAAAAATCGGCTAATTCCAGGACATCTTCGCCACGATTTCGTAATGACGGCAGTTTCATAGTCACGACGGTCAAACGAAAATAGAGATCCTCACGAAATTTCTTTTTCCCAACCATCTCCACTAAATTCTGATTGGTCGCGGCAATGACTCGGACATTGACCGGGATCGGTGCGGAACCGCCAACTCGAACAACCACTTTTTCTTCCAAAACTCGAAGCAGCTTGGCTTGACCAGCCAAACTCATGTCTCCGATTTCATCCAAAAACAGAGTTCCACCAGATGCCATTTCAAACTTGCCGTTTCGTGTCTCATGGGCGTCGGTGAAGGCCCCTTTTTCGTGGCCAAACAATTCACTTTCGAGAAGCGTCTCGGTAATAGCTGCGCAGTTGACCGCAATAAAAGGTTCAAATCGACGCTTGCTCTGGTAATGGATCTGGCGAGAAACAACTTCTTTGCCAGTACCGTTTTCACCCAACAAGAGCACTGCCAAGTCGGTATTTCCGACCCGAGTTACCGTCGCCTTGAGGGCTTGCATCTCGGGCGAATTGCCGACCAACTGAACCTGCTGCTGTGCATCCTGAGTTAAGCGATCGCGAGTTTGCACCAACCGTTGCATTTGCTGAGTATTGGCAAGCGCCGCCGATGCATGACGCGCGAGTTCGATCAAGTCGATTTCGTCTTGTGTATCAAATCGACCATCCGCATGGTTGATGACCTCGAATACGCCCATCGGTTTGTTACGAGCGTCCATGAGCGGTACCGCCAACAACGAATCTGTCCGGTAGCCACTGCTGGAATCCACACGCCGGTCGACTTCATCGTGAGGATCGGACCGATCCCAGTGACGAGGCTGAAGGCTTTTTAGAACTGCTCCCGCCAAGCCTTTGTCGTCAGCGATTCGAAGCGGTTTCCCCTCCATCCCCAACGCTGGGTGTCCGACCAGTTCGCGGGCGGCTTTATCCCATAGAAAAATACTTGCGCGATCGCACCGCAGAAGTCTTGTAGCTGCTTGTGCGATATCCTGCAACAAACGATCAAGATCTTGATGCGAATGCCAATCGGCCGCAACGTTAAGTATTTGATTTAGCCGAACAACGTCACGAGCCTTTTGCTGTTGCCGTTGCCAATTATCAACCGTCAGGCCGACTAAGCTAAGATGTTCGGCAACCAATTCAATCTGCTGTTGACTAAGGACTGGCTGACAACAAAGAACAAAGTTCTTATTGATCGCAGAGGGTATCGGCAAATAAGTCCAAAGCGAGGAATGATGGGTTCGACGACCATCCAGGCATTCGCTTGCGAGATTCCAATCCGGAGGTTCTGCTGAACATTTTCCGATTTGCAACGTTCGCTTCCATGCTCCTTTGGATGCGACCATGAGCACGAGCCCCGTCACCCGCCAAGCGTTGATCGCCCAATCCAGAGGCTCTTGCAACAACTGTTCAATTGAACGGGCACGTTCAATCGAGCCAAAAAGTTGATTGACAAAGGGGGTAAGGGAAGAGCTCATTCGTCATCAAGCTGTCGTTTTGGCTCCGCCAACCGATGTGAAATGCCCCCGAGTTGATCTCGGGGGATTATTACCATCACGCTAGAAAGATGGCCAGAACCCCTGGCATGAAGCCTCATCTTTACCCACATTTCGAGACCACACGAGAATCGAAATCTCATTGGATTTGAACGAAACCAATGCGATTTCTCCCCCTCGCCCCTTTTTAGGGGAGAGGGGGTCGGGGGGTGAGGGGTGGAACTCTGACTTGCAAGCCTCCGGTTCCGTGATTTGTTCATCCTTCGAAAACGTGGCCGGGCATTGAATTCACGATTGAAAATCCAATCAAAACACAGTGCAAAACCCCTCACCCCCAACCCCTCTCCCCTAAAAAGGGGCGAGGGGAGCAAGCACAAAGATGTGGGTAAAGATGCGGCATGAAGCCAGGGGCATGATGGCATATCAATCTCAATTTGTGGCATTAGTCCAACACCTCGTCTTTAGGCTCCGGCAAAAAGAAACCAATAATAAACGCCAGGATGGCAATTGTGGTGGCAACATAGCCCGCTGCTTGTGCCATGATCATTGGAGTGAGAACTGCTTTCCCCGCGATAAAGGGTGCAACGACGTTTGTTGTAACTACCGCCATACTAGTACCAATCATGCGGCCTCCAACATTGGTTGCAAAACTGCCACCGGTACCGCGCAAATGGAGGGGGAATACTTTGGGCAGATACTCGCCGAAGTAACTGAATTGCGCAACGGTCAGTAAACCGCAAATACCATAAGCCCAGTAGAAACTCGATCCACCTGATTGGAACAAGAAGAAATAAGCTAACGGGATCATAAACAGTGCGGGAATTTGAAATACCTTCAAAAGCATCACGCGACTGATTCCAAAAATGATCAAGCATGCGAGCAGGATGCGGCCGACAAGCCCTCCAATTTCTTGGAAAAACTGGACCTTGTTTCCAACTTCTTTTACTTCGTTATTAAGAGGATCTTGTTTAAGTTTATTTTCGCGAAGTTGCCCTTTGATCGCTTTTCGTTCGGATGAATCAGGTTTTGTTTCATCGTAGGCCTTGTTTAATTCTGCAGCTTCTTTTCGTAACGGTGCAAGTGCTTTGCTTTGCTCAGCGAGTTCAGGCAATCCTGGGGCGATACGAAGCGGTGTCAATTGCAACGCTCCGAAGGCAATTCCATAAGCACAAGCCGAAAGCATGGCGGTGACAATGGTTACACGACGAAATTCCGGTGCGAACAAGGCGCTGATCTTCGGTCGCTTGAGCGTGCCGGCTGCTCGCCGTTCCTTCCAAATTCGAGATTCGGGTACGAATGGCAGGAGCAACGCAATGGGAATCGCAGGCAGCAGGCCAGTGCACAATAAATACCTCCATGAAGCAGGCTGAGAACCGTTTGGAGCCAACGGCAATCCAAAGGTATATAGGTTGCTAATGTTTGCCAAAATCCATACGTTGATGGCGGTCACTAAGATTCCACCTAGCGAGGCAAAGGCTTGAGTTATCCCCAGCCATTTTTCGCGTTGCTTTTTGTCTTCGAATACTTCGGCCAGCCAAGTAATCGCAGCCACGAACTCCACGCAAACACCGATAAATGTCGTGCTTCGAAAGAAAATGAACCAAGCAAGCGTTGTACTGTAAGCCGCTAAAAAGGGAGACAGTGAATAAACAAAGATACTGGCAGCCATTACAAACTTGCGGCCAAGGCGGTCGGTAAGCGAACCGCCTATCAATCCAAATACTCCACCGCATAGGGCCGTAATCCAAAGCAGATTACCTGTCCAATAAGTGACGGAGGGGTGATTCAATGGCACATCTAGCAACTCCGCAATGGCAGGCGGTGCAGCAAGTGGTGTCATCAGCAATTCATAAGTATCGAATAAGAAACCGATACTGGCGATAATAATAATCAACCAAGTCGTTAAAGAGAACTGGCTTTTGGTTTCCATGGAGGGGGGCTTTGAGGGAGATTTAGCGGAACAAAACTCTGAGCTGAGAAGTATAACCTGGCGCCGTGCTACGATCGAGTACTAATGAAAATGTCTGCCTCGCCTAGGACTTGCAGAATCGAAAACAATTCACGATTTGCAAAGAAAAGTACCACAAGATATTCTGGAGCGAGGACGCCATCGGGATTTCTCGGTGGAGACCGAAAACCATTATCCTCCCCTTTTAGCCGAATTTTCCCTTGTCTGCATCGATTCTTGTGACTGGCTACGGCGGCTTTTTAGGGCGAGCGATCTGTCGTGAATTGATTAGGCATGGTTATCGCGTTCGTGGGCTTGCCCGCAATAAGTATCCAGAATTAGAGGCAATTGGAGTCGAGTGCTTAAAAGCGTCAGCGACCGATGGACTTGCCTGTGATGACGCGTGTCGCGGAATGGATGCGGTAATTCATACCGCGGCTTTAGCCGGAGTTTGGGGCCCAGCCAAACTCTACGAACAAATCAATGTGGCCGCGACCGATAATTTGCTGAGTTCATGCAAGAAACTCGGCATAGGTGCATTTGTTTACACCAGCTCACCTTCGGTAACGTTTGACGGTTCTGCTCAATGCAACATTAATGAAAGTGTACCCTATCCGACCCAATGGCTTTGCCATTACCCGCGCACGAAAGCGATTGCTGAGCAGCTGATCTTAACCGCCAATGATTCGACGCATTTCGCAACATGTTCATTGCGTCCGCATTTGATTTGGGGCGTTGGCGATCCGCATTTGATCCCTCGAGTGATTGAACGATGTCGTTCGGGGCGATTAAGGCGAGTCGGCGACGGGACGAATTTGATCGACACGGCGCATGTCGATCATGTTGCCATTGCCCATCGATTGGCATTGGAGCGGATGCTAGATCGAGATCATAACGCAAGTGGCCGGGCTTACTTCATCACAGACGGCGAGCCAATCGAATGCTGGAAATGGATTACAACGATTCTTGAATCGGCCAACATGACTCCTCCCAAAAAGTGCATGTCGTTTAATGCCGCGTATCGTTTGGGTGCAGTTTTAGAACTGGGTTACCGCCTCTTGCGAATTTCAAGCGAGCCACCGATGACCCGTTTCGTAGCTGCACAATTGGGAGTGGATCACTACTTTGACATTTCATCTGCTAAGAATAGATTGGGTTTTCAACCGATTCAAAATCGCAGGGAGCGTGTGGCAGAACTTGGATCTCAGAGAATTGCTTAACAAGCTTAACAAACTTAACAAACAGTGGAATGCCCCCGAGTTGTACTCGGGGGCATCGATCACAACATGGGCCGCAAACCGTGGGCTAGCGCCCTTCCTGGTGATTTCGCACATCTGTCCCGTTCTCAGCAAAATTTTTGAAGTCTTGCAAATAGACCATGCTTTGTTTTGGAAACGCCGACTTCATAAAGAACCCCATGACCTTCATCATTGTGGTCGTAAATCTAAACTCGTTCTCACTCTCCCAGCGCGTACAATTTTCATTGACGACGATGAAACGGTTTTTGACAACGTTAAATACACCCGGCGCGTCGTAAGTGCCGTCGAACTCGTCTGGCAAGTTCTTCTTCGTAATCGTTTCAATCATCTCCATGTTTCCCTTTCCAAATTTGAAAACCAATCGAGATTTCGCCCCTGGCTGCCCCGACTCTCCACTTAAATGCTCGAAGGATAGCAGCCCTTTCTGCCACTTTGCCAAATTGTCCGGATCGTCGAAAAGTTCAATAACTTGTTCTCTTGGCAGGTCTATATCGATCTGGACAGTGTATTTCATAACTTTCTTTCTTGGGGTTGTGGGCGGAATTGCCAGAGGAGCCATCTAGGGATTGAATATTAAGTTGCAGTATACACTTCAATAGCAGCCTGCAAGCGTTGAGAGATGGTGTTTCCCAATGCTCATTATTCGCAAAAAGGCCAACGAATTTGCGTTATCGGCGTTGGCGTTGATCGCTACGGGAACACCCGCGCGGCCAACGGCCTTGATCAATTTCGTAAAAAACCGTCTCACTTTTCGTCAAAGTGACGTGGGAGCGGGTATTCCTACAAATAGGGAAGCATGTTCTGAATTCGGCAATGCCGACAAGTGCTATGGCTACACCTTGCCATCGGCCGCTTTGTACTATCGCGCTTACATCGATCCCTGGCTAAGATTCGGACCGTGCGCCGTCATCAATGATATTACACTTGCTGAGGACTTTGATCCCGAGGATTGGGAGATGCGATGCGTGCCGTCGTACTACACGAACTGGCTCACATTCTCGATCGCGACATACTTTGTGATGAGCGAAGGGATGAGCCGTTGGAAAAATTCCAATTTGAGTCATTGGTCGTGGCTAATGCGACCCGACAGTCGCCAAGATCGGAGTGCATGAATACGACCAGCTGCAGCATCAAATTGCCGATGCTAATACAGAGCTTGAAGAAGCCGAACGCCGGCATTCCGAGATTACGAATCCTTTGGCTTTCCGACTAAGTGATATTCGCTCGTCGGGAGTGGTGATCCCGGCGGCTCTTAGGGTTGATATTAACGGTTGCCGTTTGCAAACGTTTAAAACAAAAGGGTTGCTACAAGTCGAAGTCGTTCAAAACATCCGCATCCCAATGCGAAAAAGTGTCGTCTGTTGTGCCAGTCAATCGCTTGGATTGGGATGTCAGACGATTCTCGCTTGTCGCAGGTTGTATGGACTGCTGAGTACTACTGGCTGACCGTGGGGTAGCCGTGCCTGGCTCGTTGGTGGCTCGGTCCGTTTCGAACTTACTGCCTACACTGTTTAGCACGAAGTCACCCCACAGCTGGGTAAATGCAGAGTCGATAGCCTTTGATGTCATCAGGGGCGCCATGGCTGAGTTCACGAGCGGAACGCTGTTGCC
>JAYTVL010000213.1:0-23018 GCA_043744075.1 Pirellula sp.
GGCGACGATCTTTGGAACGTATTACCAAGCCCCAATGGCAAATGGATCGTAGGCTTTTGTGATCCTGGTATTGTCATCTATCCAAACAATAACTTATCGTCATCGTCGAGTTCTCAAATCATTCCCTGGCGCAACGGTGCGTTCTGCGGGTTATTCACTCGCGATAGTTTGCGGCTAATCACTTCCAGCGGCGATGCGGGACATGGAATTCAAGTTTTTGAAACCGCCGACTGGGACAAACCCTCAACGAAACGTCTTGAGACGCTTGTCCAAAAACCAGTCATGTCCATTGCAGCGGACCCGGAAGCCTATATCAACGATATTGCGATGTCGCCTGACGGGCGTTATGTATATGGTGCGGATGTTGCCAGGCAACGAATCGTTGTTTTTGATATCCGAGCTGGTATCGTCGTCGCCGATATTCCTGCTGGGAGAGAACCTTTCTCAGTGGCCCTTTCTTCCGATGGCAAACATCTCTTCGTTGCCAATATTGGCGTGTTTGACTATTCGCTGGTCCCAAACGGTACGGGCAATCCGCGTGGTCTGGCTGTTCCCGCCTTCGGCTTTCCATCCAAGGAAGCAGAAGAGGGCCTTGAGCGTGAGGGACGATTCGTTCCAGGACTTGGGGATCCGTTGGTCACCGACGCACATTCGGTTTGGATGATTGATGTCACTGATCCGTCCAAGCCCACCGTGACCACCAAGGTGAAAACGGGCATCTTGATTCATGGAGTTGCCGACAATGGGAAAGCGGTCGGAGGAAGTTCACCCAATGGCTTGCTCATCCACAAAAATACGCTTTTTGTTACCAATGGCAATAACGATTCAGTACAGCTCTTCGATTCCACTAACCTTGAAATCAAGAAGACGATCAAGCTCACACCAGAACCAAAGTTGGCCAAATTGCGCGGCGTTATTCCATCTGGAATGAGCGTTACTGAAGACGGGCTGACCCTCTATGTTTGCGCATCGAGACTCAATGCAGTTGCCGTCATTGATATCGAATCAGGAGCCGTCAAAAACTGGATACCAACGGGCTGGTTTCCAACTGCGTGTCAACTGTCCCCAGATGGAGGGACGCTGTACATCGCGACGCAAAAAGGTGTAGGACAAGGACCACGCGGTCCGAAGCATCGTCGAACCGCCGACGATGAGCGTTTCGGTCTGCATGACATGCCTGGCATGATTAGCGTGATTGATCTAAAGTCGTTGCCGTCGGGAAGCGATTCGGTACTTCGAAACAATGGCATGGTCCCTTCTGGTACGCCAGCGTCGCAATTACCTAAGGAAATCGAACATGTCGTTTTCATAACCAAAGAGAATCATACGTTTGATGGAATTTTCGGAGGCCTAAAAGGTTCCACCAGCGAAGCAGACTATGCTGAGTTTGGGCTAAACGGGTGGTTGAAAGAGAAAGGCAAAGAGGAACGAATCCCGATCATGCCGAACCACATTCGACTTGCCGAGCGGTTTGCAATATCGGATAACTTTTACATGGAGCCGCAAGCATCAGGCGATGGACATCGATGGTTGGTGGGAGTCTATCCAAGCTTTTGGACTACGCGGGTCTTCTATTCGGGATGGGGATTTAAGAAGAGCGATACGGCCAAAGGGCGCATTGTCTCGTTTGGTTCCAATGGATCACAAATTCCGGAAGACTATCTCGAAAATGGTTCCATGTGGGAACATCTTTCACGCGGTGGGATCACGTTTCGAAACTATGGCGAAGGCTTCGAACTACCTGACAACGACGAAGGCCCAATGAAGAACCGTTCAGGCGCTTATACGCAAGTCAACTTCCCCATGCCAAAGGTCCTCTTCGACAACACTGACTTCAATTACCCCGCATATAACAACTACATCCCCGATATTGCGCGGGCCGATTGGTTTGTCGAGGATTTAGAGAAGTACAGAACGGATCATGCCGGGAACATTCCAAAGTTTATGAATCTAACTCTTTGCAATGATCATGGTGCCGCACCCAATGCAAAGAATGGCTTTCCGTATATCGCCAGTTATATGGCGGACAACGATTTAGCGCTCGGTCGAATCGTTGCGTATCTTTCCATGCAGCCTGAGTGGAAGAAGATGGCGATCTTCGTTACCCAGGATGATTCGGGAGGGGACAATGATTCGATCGATCGACATCGTTCATTCGTGCTATGCATCAGCCCATTTGCCAAGCGTGGTCAAGTGTCGCATGACCACACCTCGATCATCAGTATCATTAAAACTATCTACAAGTTATTTGATCTTGGACCGAACAATTTATTCGATGCAACTGCAACCGACTTGTCAGACATGTTTACGAACGAGCCAGACTACACTCCTTACAAATACACGCCTGTCGATCCTCGAGTCTTCAAGCCTGAGGAAACATTCGATGCAACTGATCCAAAATTTGAACGTCGCCGAAAAGAGGGACCAATGGTTAAAATGGATGATCCCGAATTTGTCGAGTGGCTGCGAAACAGGTAACCGCTGCACGCTATGTTACTCTTCCGTTGAACCAGTCTCAGCGGAGCCACAACTGTCAGCTACAGGGATCATCCCATGTCCGGCTCTCAGTCCGCAAGCCAAGATGGAAAGCTAGATTTCGTGCTCGAGTTTGGTAGTTCCTCGCCCATGGCTAATCAAAGCAATTGTTTACACCGCCAATTTCATTTGGTATCTACGTCGAGCCAGCCATGCGCCTCCGACACTAGTCAGGATCAAACATATCGACGACGGTTCCGGAACTGCAGTGATCGTAAATGATCCATTGGTTATGTTAGCGGCACTTATGGGACCTTGTTCGGTTGCACCGCCCGTTAGCAGAATCGAGTAGTTACCTGGGGCCAGACCGGTTGTATCGATGTTCATTCTTGCGAGCAAAGTGCTTGATGTCGGAAATAGCTGTGATGTGTTGAAATCAAGACTGAGAGCAGAAATGTTTCCACCTGCGCTGGCAAAAAAAGAACTGGCGGTTGCAATATTTCCAGTTCCAATGAAACCGGTTCCGCCGAAGACTCCGGCAACCACTGGGAACTTTCCGCCACTAAGTCTTATATCGATCGTTAAAAAATTGGTTGAATCCGTGGCAGTGCTACGAGCGGTCATGTCCACCGTTCGGACTCCTGAATTAGTTGCAAACGAACCTGAACCGGCCGCAACTATGATGGAAGCATACGTATTGGAACTTAACAACAACAGGGAACTTAACAACAACAGGACAATCAGGCTGCTACACGACTTAAGATGTAATCTCATGTGAATCTTTCCGGAACTAACTAAAGGTAATTGAAATAAAAACTGTCAAGTCTATAACGAAGGCTCGATCAACGAAGCAAAGTAATCATCCAGTGATTCGAGCCCCCCAATTTCATCTCTCTCTTGCTTTTCAGCGAATATTTTTTGGATCTGGATTTCTGCAATTCGTTGATCGACGAATGTGTCAAGTATTGCAGGGACTACAATGTTTTCATCGATAACTTGAACATGAACAGTCGAAACCAATTCATCTAGTTCACGATCGGTGTCTCCGGCATTCATTGGAGGTAAAACTACAACAAAACCGATACCGGTAGAAAGCGTTCTAGACAATAGTGTTGTCAGAGGAGCGACGATACCTAAAACCTGTTGATTCAAACGAACGAGAGACGTATCCTGTGCGTTGACTCGCCCATCTCGATTTAAGTCGAAGATGTTGTTGACCGCCACTGAATCTGGCAAAACGGATTGGTTGTTACGAATCAATGATGTGTCCTGCGCATTTACGCGGAGGGCCGTTGCTGTGTTTCCAACATCGACATCTGCAATGACATTTCCGAAATAAAATACGTCGTTGGACGTGAGGCCGGTTTTCGGATTAGCTAGCACCGTCACACGCAACCAAGTATTCTGCAAAGTATTGTCTGGGAACGTAATCTGAACACGAGATGATCCTCCAGCTCCTGATCCGTTTACAAGCGTAATCGTTGGGATAGCTGCTACAGGTAAGGCGACAAATCCCGGTGCGTCGATGCCGTTCCATTGCGAAAACGTCAAACTCGTCGCAAGATCGGTAGCTGTTGTAGCGGCAGGAAGACTGTTCACATCCACGATGACACCGTTCAAGCCCAACGAATAGTTGGTATAGTTTACAAACGTCGATGATTGCCCCGGCAACAATGCCACTTTATCGGTAGCAAATGCATTGCCTCCGTTGCCCGTCGAGTTGTTATAAAACACTCCCCGAGTCGCGATCGACGCCGTGGCGGGAACCGTACCAGGAGAGCCGATGTCCGCAATGTTGTATGTCTGTACTCCTGGACTTACTATGACCAGAGGGCTTACTCCTCCGCTTGTGCCGACTGCCGATGCCCCCCAGTTTGAACCGAAGTCGTTGTCCGCGAAAACGTCCAGGACGTAAATGCTCTTGCCCACCGCAGGTCCAGGCCAATTGTTGGGCGCTGTTCCTGGAAGGTCATCATAATTGATTCGATCGACAACTAGTTTGCCTGCGTCTTGCAAAGCAACGTTTTCATTGATACTACCTGGGACAGCTGATGGCGTATTGGCAAGATCGCCCCAAATCGTTCCCACGACTACAGCAGTTGTCGGAACCTTCCATTCAGCGCGAAAACTCGGCACGGAAATTTTACCGTAGTTGTTACCGTAAATGACAGCGACTTGTTTTGGTAGCAACAGAGTTCCAGCAGGTATAGCGCTCCAATTGGTATTGTCTTCGTCGTCCAAAGACCAACCGCTCAAATCGGCAGTGGTTGTACCGCGATTGACGACTTCGATCCATTCGGTTGTCGGTTGGACACCAGTCGGATTGAACATCAGTTCTGTAACGACAACGTTAGTGACTTCATTGTCGCTGACTGCAAGAGTCATTTTCCCAGTAACCAGATCAGTTGCCGTTGCAGTGATCGTCACATTTTTTAGACCATCTGCAAATGCATCATCAACAACTGTGATAGCGAATGTTGCAGAGGCTTGTCCCGCTGGAATCGTAACGGTTGCAGGGACAGTTGCAATGGAAACGTCGCTACTGGCAAGCGATACCACAATTGCACCGGTTGTACCCAAGCTTCGCGTCAAGGTTGCCGAAGCTGTTCCCACATTTTCTGCGACCGGCGTTGATGCTGTCGTAACGGTTAATGCTGGAGCATCCGCAGTCGTAAAGTTCCAAGTTGAGTTGTTGATGTTGGCACCATTTACAATTCCTGGATAGGTCAATCCGTTTACATCCGCTTTGATCGTAACGTTATCGATCGCCCACCAATAGTCATTGGTACCAGTTAGACCAAGCCGGAGCTTCATACTTCCCGTTCCAGGATTAGGAAAAGCGATGGTTCGGTGTTCACTAATGTTTGCTGCCGTCAGCGAGTCTACCGTATTGTCTTTGGTGAGCGTCAAAAGATTGGCCCACGTTGTACCGCCATCGTAACTAACATCTACGAGTCCCTCCTGATTGTTGGTATTGGTGCTTTCAGGTCGAAAGCTGGAATCAAACTCCAATACGGCTGTATTTGGGACGACGGTTGCCAAGTTGATTGGAGCGGATAGGAACAGGCTGTTGAATGAGTTATTGCGTCGATTGTTCACGAAGTCATATTCGACAGTGGTATCATCCCATTCATCGTCGTCTGCAATTGCAATCGTGCCCTTTCCGAGCGCGAAGTTCGGTCGACCTTGACCACCTTCGGCTGCCCAGAAACTCTTGTCCGCAAACGTCCAGCCATTCCATTCTGGAACTCCTCCTGCAGGCATTTGGAAGTTGTCTACAGTAAAACCAGATGGAGGTGTCGTCGTAAAGTCCTTACCTGTCGCAGTCACGCCAACCGTTTCAAAGACAGCTGGACCGAGAGGGAGCAGCTCGAAATCTTGAGTCAAAAGCGGCACAGCTTTTCCAACCGCCGCAGCCAGATTGAGAATCGCTCCCGCTTCAAATCGCACATAATATGCAGTCAATCCAGCTAGGTCCGCTGGAGGATTGATCGTTACGACTGATCCAGAAACCGTCACAACAGCAGATTGGATATCGACGGTCGCAACCGCAATGTTATCCGAAGTGCGTATTACGTGAACAAAACCGTTACCTTTTTTGACTGCTTGATCAAACGTGATAACTAGATTTGCACCAACAGGAACAGCCGTTGCGTCGTCCGCTGGGCTCAATGAAATGACCTTCGGGAAGTCATCATCTAGCACAAGAATTGTGCCAGGTACCGAGAAGTAATCCGACGGTTGTGGATCGACGGTAGCGCTGATCAACACGGTTTGAGTACCATCGCCGATGCTATCGTCAACTGCCGTGATAGGAAAAGTTATCGAGGCTGCGCCAGCAGGAATGGTCACCGTGGCAGGAACAGTTGCTTCGGTTAAGTCGTTGCTTGTGAGTCTGACCAGCAGCGTAGGACTAGCGCTCGTTGAAAGATTTCGCGTAACGGTTCCAACAGCCGTTCCACCATTCTCACTCATCGAAATTCTGTCGATGGTGACGGTCAGCGTTGGAGCATCGGCGGTCTTGAAATTCCATTGTGTCGTGGACGAAATCCCTTGGAATGGAACGCCGACAACACCTCCGGAGATTTTGACATTGTCGATTGCGAACCAGCCAGCCAGCGCGCTAGTGATTCCAAATCGAAATTGCATTACGCCTGCAGCCGACACAGGGTTGTTCAAAGGACCTAGGAGTGTTACGCCTGTTCCGCTCACAAGGCCGGTGCTGTCGACCTTGACTCGCGCATTCAACACATCGGAATTGTCGAACTGCAAAACGTTATTCCAACTGGAACCACCATCATACGATACTTGCACAAAGCCTCCGCAGAAATCCGTCCTGCACGGCTTCGCCGTGCAGGACGGATTTCTGCGGGAGTCTTGAAAATGACAGTGTAGCTGTCAGATGTGCCTCCGCCGGATGAAATCCGGATGAAATCCGACGGAAGGCCGTTTGCTGGTGATCAGCGAGAAGTGTCGTTTTTTCCTTGTAAAAGTCAGCCTAATCCTGTCCAACTATTCAAAGAGACTAGATAGCAAAATGTAGAACATCGATCGACGTGCGTTCATTGGCGGATCTTTTTGTACAATCGCGGCCTTGTTGACTGCGAATGATCCGTACGCAAGAACCAATTTATCTGAGTCGGTTCAGACGAACAGCAGCTCTGCCAAGGTCCGGATAGTCGGTAAAGAAGCCGTCGACCTTGAGCAGATCAATGAGTACCTGATGGGTCTCGTCGAGCGACGACGACCACTTGGGCTGCTGGTGTTTGCGAACAGTGTAGGGATGGACGAGGAGACCAAGCTTCTTGGCATTCTCGACGATGCCTGTTGAGACAATTGCACCCGTCTCGTTTCGACTTGCCATCAAGTCTAGCGCTGGCCCGATACCTGTCGCGTAGTTCTTCGCATTTTCAAGCTCGGCGTCGGAAGGCTTTTTGCCAAGCAATTGGATCAAGGGCAGTTTGCAATGCAGTCGATCATGCAAGTCTCTTAGCTCGTCAGGTTCGAAGCACTGGATGTAACATGGGTAAGAAGCATTCGCGATCCCGTGCTTTGCCAAAAGCTTTAAGAGCGATTCGCCCATGGAGTAGCCAAACTCCTTTTTGTGAAACGAGGGCGCTTTGAGCTCGATGTACAAGCCAGCAATGTTTCCAGTCGTTCTATTCATGCCTTGTATGAGCTGGATTTCGTCGACAAGTTTCATGACATGTTGACCAACGACAAAGGGAAATCGGCCCGGCAACGCAGGGGAATCGGTATGCCTGACAGTTCGTTCATGCATGGTCAACGTTCGAATTTCGGCCCACTCAAAGTCGGCGAAGTAGAAACGGCCATCGCCACGTGCCCGCTTAGGATAGAGCACTGCGACGTCGGTAGTCTCCTCCATCGTGATATCGTGGTTGACGATGAACTCACCATCTTTGCTTAGCACCACGTCTTGTTCGATGTAGTCGGCACCTTGAGCATGAGCGAGGGCTTTCGCCGCTTCGGTATGTTCGATCGCATACCCGCTTGCTCCCCGATGCGCGATAACGATTGGGCTCTTCGTTTCGACGAAGCAGACAATCAGTAGCAGTAATTGAAGCATTTTGTTCAGTCCTCCGAGCTTGGCAATTGAGTACGGTGCAGTCGCAGATTCCGGAGTATTGCAGCTCGAATCAAATCTGTCATCAGTCGCAGCGTGATATTCACAGAAGCTTCTCATTCGATTTTGCCAAAAAATTAATCTCCCGCAAATCCTTTCGTAATAAGAATGGCGTAGAGGGGTTCTTTGAGCCTCCAATGCAAGAACTAAACTATGAATTCCGAGTTGCAGTAATAGGTGTCCCAATCAGAAAAAGTTGTTTCATTGGACCGCCAGCCCGTAATCCTTTGGTCCATTCATAGCCGTCTATTGAAACGCCCGAAAGAAGCTCATCCAGATCGGTTAGAGTATAGGTGCGAGCATTCGATACAGCGCCATCCCAAGCAAATAATAATGGAATGACGGGGATCAAGAACGAGAAGGAGAAATGTTTGAGTGACATTGGCCGTATACACGCAGCGACCAAAAAGCCAAAAATCAGATTCAGTGGTAGGCCGATCCACCACAAGTATTTTGGCGGCGCGCTGTTGTCGCTAAGTTCATAGATGACGATCGGATCACCGGAATCCACTGCCCGCACTAGGATCGCCTTTGCAAGCTCGACTGGCATATGATGAAAACTGCAGATCATCGTTCGAATCGAGCCGTTATACGCAGGCAACGCTTTTGTCGCATCTACAGGATCTAGGCAATAGGTTAGCCGTGGATCACCAATTTTTGCGATACGTGACGCTGCGTCCTTATTTGGGTATAGATCCGTCAATACGAGCGATGCTGGCAGATTGTGCTTGTCATGCAAAATTCGCAGGACGTCCGGCATGGCGCCGCCATCGCCAGAACAGTAATCGAGAAATTGGCTTCGCCCTGTCTGCTTTGAAACTTCGGATAAGAGCTCGGCCAGGTGCTCTTTCGTACCGAGCCAGCCATGAAGTAGAGTCAGCATCCGCGTCATGCTGTCGCGGATTGCATGAGGTAGCCAAGGGAAATCTTCAAATTCAAACAGTTGAATGCGCTTCATTTGGCCCAGCAACCATTGTTACTGTCACTCAATTCATGACTTCCCCTGCCAACCAAAGTGGGAACTAGCACGTCGAAAGCCGGACGTTCTCCATATTGAGGTGGTTTTGAACATCGATACAAAATAATAAGGTTGTCATCCATTCCGAAACTCGATAGCAAAGCAGGTCGCACCTTCGAGTGGCCGAGTGAACGCAAGGGTTGCACCGAAGGCCGAGGCTAGCCGCTTGGCGAGTGATAAGCCAAGTCCAACTCCAGGAATTCCGCGATCACGAGTCGATTTGGCTCTGAAAAATGGTTCGAACAATCGACGTTCTTCATCCTTTCCGATTCCATACCCATGATCAAGGACTTGAATTTGAGGCTGTCCATCGACAAGGCAAAGTCGCACTGTGACCAACGAATCCGGCGGGCTAAATTTGCATGCGTTGTCGATAAGCACATTCAGCAATTCTGCGAGCATTACCGACTGAGCATCTACCTTGCATGTGCCAACCACTTGCGATTCAAACTGAATTGACTCAAAGCGTTCGTGTCCCGACCATGAACTTAAATAGTGTGGAATCCACGTTGCCAGGTTGATCGATTCTACTTTGGGCTTGCAAGCGTCTGAATCTGTCTGTGCTAGAAAAAGTAGTGATTCAACGATCTTATTCAAGTGAATCGCGCGTTGATGGACCGTCGACAACGTTTCTTGATATTCCGTTACGTTGCGGTCACGACGCATGGTCACTTCAATCTGTCCAAGGATAGCCGTCAGCGGCGTTCGTAACTGGTGCGAGGCATCGCCGACGAATCGTCGCTGACGTTCGAATGAAATCTGCAGTCGATCGAGAAGGTCGTTGAACGAAGTCTTCAAAGTCGCGAGCTCATCATTGGAATCGATTGGTGGTAGCCTTTGACTCGCTAGGTTGTCGGCATCGATATCGGCCGCTGATTGAGCCATCTTTCGCAACGGTAACAATGCTCGTTGACATACGATTCGACTTAGCAATAACGTCGTGCACCAAATGGCGAGCGAAAGTATCAATAAGACACTTCCCAACGCCCGCAAGGTTGCATGCACGCCGGTGATTTCCATCGCTACCACAATTGAGAGAGCTGGAAAGAATTGCTTCTCTTCTTCTGGATCTGATGCACTTTTGGTTTCGTTCGACGCGGGTCCGCTAACAGAATTGGTGACAGATATGTATTTCCGTATTGCTAACCAAGATCGATGATCTGAATCAAATGTTACGGGAGTTGATGAAATGGGAATACTGAGCAAACGTTCATTCAACCGCGTGTTGTCAACCGTCGTATCGGACTGCTCGACCACAACACCAGATTGGTCTATGACTACCCAAGCGATCCTTCCCTCAAATAACAAAGGATCAAGGTTTGATTTGGTGACATTTTTTTCCCACTCCACACCGTCGGGTCCGGTTTCTGCAACGAGACCGACAACGTTGCTGGCTGCGGCTACTTGTTGCGACGCTTGTTGCAACAAATGATACCTTGCCACGAAGAACAGCGTTGACGAAAATCCAGCGACAACGACCGCGAGCATCGTTAAAAAGAGAAACGTAAGTCGGTTGGTAAGCGACATGTTGTCTCCTCTACGAATCGCCGAAGCGATAACCACGGTTCCGCAATGTATGTATTAGCCTGGGACCATACATTTCGAGATTCTTTCGCAATTCCATGATATGCACTTCCAATGTGTTCGAGAGCCCATCGTAAGCGTCGTCCCACACATTTGAGTAGATTCGACTGCGAGGCAGTAATTCATTGACATGACGAAGCATGAATACAAGGAGAGCGTGCTCTCTCGCTGTCAAATCGAGCTGATTACCCGCTCTTTCCGCTCGTTGCGTCAGTAAATTCACCGAAACGTCTCGATATGTAAGCGTCGTAACTTCGCTAACGTCCCGTTGCCGTACAAGGACTCGAATGCGCGCCAGTAGTTCTTCAAAAGCGAATGGCTTGCATAAGTAGTCGCTGGCCCCTTGATCGAGTCCTCGTACGCGGTCGGAGACGGCATCCCGGGCTGTCAGAAAAAGAATGGGCGTTTGTTTGTCCCGCAGTCGAAACTGACGCAGAATCGTTAACCCATCTATTCCAGGTAACCACCAATCGAGCAATACTACATCCCATGAATCCCGCTCTAGCATCTGCATTCCGGTTAGGCCATCCGTCGCTGCTTCGACCGCGTAGCCTTCCTCTCCCAGGCCTCGAATCACGAAGTCGGCGATCTCTGGTTCATCTTCAATCACCAACAGACGAGTTTTCATTATTGCCTTTTTGTCACAACTTGCTGAACGCTAACGATTGCATAACGCTACTGGCCGTAGCCGCGCTCGCGGCGTCGATCATAAGCAGGGCAGAACCGGACGCTAGCGCGTTCCGGCTGATTAGCCGCAGGGCGCTAGCCCACGGTTTTTAGCCCATGTTGTGATCCTAGCCTCGCTCGCGTAGAGCGAGGGTCGATGGAACCTCTCGAATTGAACAATCATTAATCATAGCTACTCGCAGCTTACCCACTATTTCGTGCTGAACTCGCCAGACGACAATGTTTGATTCCCGCACTTTTCAATCGCAAGAACTTCCCATTTGTACTTCGTTGCAGGCTGAAGAAACTCGCGAGGAATCGACATCGACGTAGTTGACGCTGGTAGATGCATGCTCATACCCCATTTGCCGATCATCCGCAGAGTTGGCTCGACGTCGCGCTCGATGATTAGTTGATATCCGATGATATCGACTGGCTCGCCTTTAATCGATTTCGTGACCTTGCCCCAGCTTGCTACGAATCCGTCGGCCGACACGACCGCATTGTTGGTGGGGTATTTTAGCTCGGGACCATCCGGAATCAGATGCGAGAACACGGCAATACCGATAATCTCACCCCCGCCTTCGCCGTCGATCATCTCGTGACCTTTGAACGTGTAATTGCCAGCCGGAATATCTTCGAACAATTCCTCGATTGGCTTTTCGGAGTTCGCCGGTTCTACCGACTCGAAGAATAACTCAGCTAACCCAAGTTCTCCCAGAAGGCCGACTCCTTTGAAATCGAGTTGCAATCCGTTTGGACCAGTCAACTCGATCCGGTCCCAACCTTCGCTATCGATAAAGCCTTGAATGCCAGTGTCGTGGTCGGTAGCGTTGTGCTCGATGATGAGTTTTGCTTCTTTAAGCGGAACGGCAGCCTTAGCCTTCTGGATTGTTGTTTTCTCAGTGGCTGCTTGAGGCGCATTGTGCGCAACCAAAAAGGTATCACCGTCTTCTGGTTGTTCACGCACGACGCCTATACCTTTCGCATAGTACTTGTATTCGATCGTACCATCAGCCAGATATTCTTTGACTTTTGCGCAGTTCTCATAGGTTCCTGCGGGTGTCACCACCTTTTCAAGGATCGAGACGAGTTCGTCGATTTCGCTGATGTCATTCGATACATCTTCCGACCGCCACTTGTCGTTCATCTTCAGTTGGGCTGGAAAGAGTACTCCGGGGGCTGGTGTGTCCTTGCCGAAGAGCCAAGCACCCGCATGTCCAATGATTTTTCCGTTCTCGTATTCATCTACGTCTTCGCCAAAATAATAGACTGCGCCGTTATCGTCTTGTGCGAAATAGTCCATAGCGACTTCGACCAGTTGGCCATCTTCATAGGCCCGATCTTCAAACGCCAGCGTTTCGATCGACTTATCGCCGATCTTGAATGCCTTATGGAGATCTGGTTTTGCCGTCCGTTCGACTCGGAACTTCTTGCCTCCTTCCATTCCTTCAAGAATATCTTGTTTGAGATTCGCTAACGGAAGATACGGATTGGTGATTTCGCGAGGTCGACTGAATGTGACGCCTGCCAACACTTTTTCAGCTCGGGCTGCTCGTTCCGCAACTTTGTCGGCAGCATCGTCGGTCTTCGTTTCAACCAATTTTCCATCTTCGGTAATTACCAGATCATGAACCGTGCCATCTTTTCCTTTAACCCCGGCTTCGTACACGGCTTTGTTGTCGATTTTCTTATTCTCCAAATCAACCGTCATCCCCGACGTCCCGCCATTGGCGAGCACCGTCTGTTGAACTGCCTTGGGCAGATCCTCCCATTTCTGCGGAGTCCCCGCGAGGCTGGTAAACGCCACGCCGAATCCAATTGTCAAGATCGTCATTGCGGCAACGCCGCGCAATACGCTTCTCATTTCATTTTCCCTCGTTAGTAAGACTATCGTTAACGCGACCAAACTTGGCAGCGCGAACCGCTTCCACGATGAATCATTGTAAGCCGCATTGATAATGAGGCGATGAAGCCAGGATAAAAAATACTTTATCTTCGCTGAAGCGATCTCTCAATTCGCGTGCATTTCGCATCGAATCCTCCAAAGGTAGGTCACTCTTGCCGAGAGTGACTGTACTGCAAAATTGCACCCGGCGTTTTTCCCCTTGTCTCGCCCAGTTAAAAAGCGTTAAGAAGGGACGAGGGGAGCAAGGTAAAAAATTGCGGGCAAGTTCGCTGCGTGCGGCTGGCCTAAGGTCGATACAAGTGCTTGCATATGTCGACGTTTGTGTTGAATTCGCTTGCATCGGGAAGCTTCCCGCCGTGTCGGTAGATGAAACACGGAATGTCTTGCTCATGAGCTGATCCGTGAGAACGGTAATCGCTGGCAAGTTGCTCGCGTTCCTCCATCGAATGTCCAAACACCGCATTCTTGTCCGCCGTCAACCAAAGGTCGCCGATGCGGTGAGGATTCAGTTTGTACTTCTTCGCTGCTTCCTCGCGCGTCAGCATCTCTTCGATCTCTTTGACGTCGCGCAGTACTCTGATCACTTTGTCGGTATCGTTCGGCGAGTTAAGGTAGATAAAGGCTGTGCCGCCAAAGCCGCCGTGATGCTTGGGGTACTGATCCCGTTCGGCCGACATGACGATTTTGAAATCGATCCCATTGCGAGCGAGCGTCCTATTGAGATTCAGCACCGTCGACTTGGAATTCAATCCATGATCCGGCGCAATGTAGAATGCCATGTTGGGATCAGAATCTGCGGCTTCCGCTAAAAAATTGTCAATGGTCTTTAAATGAACTCGAGATTGTTCGGCTTCTGGTGCGAATTTGTGCATGGGGTAGTCGGTGGTGTGAACATACAGCAGCCCAATCTTGGGCTGGTTCTTGATCACATCGATGGCGATCTTCCAGACCCAATAGTTTACATCCATCGAATAGATTTCCGGCGGCTTGCCATACTTCTGAACAATCTCTTCGGGGGGGTTTTGCGATCCAATGGCCATGACGGTCCCTTGCTTGAGAAGCGGGACAGTTTTTTGTTTCGCTGAAATGATCATGGATCGAACACCGAAGCGACCGGCACGTTGAAAGAGGGTCGGAGCGGTCAACAAATTGCCGTCGGACATGAATTGCTCCTGATCCACATCCGCATCCCAATACGAGTTGCCTGTAATGCCATGTTCGTCAGCGTAAACTCCGCAACACACACCTGCCATGTTGGTGTTGGTAACGGTCGGCATCACGGCTTGGATGCGTTTATAGAAACCCTCTTTAGCCCATCTCTTAAGCGTAGGCATGTTTGAGAGTTCGTAGTAGTCGGTTCCGAACCCATCGAAAATAATGACGCAAACTCGCTGCGGCATCGAAGTTCGAAAGTGGACGTTCTTTGTTGAGTTCAACAAGTCGGTTGGCGGTGTCGAGAAACTAGTTTGAGGTGCGATCAATCCTGTCAACGACCCTGAGCCAGCGATAGTCATGAAATTGCGTCGGGTGACTGTACGTGCATTTCGCATCGAATCCTCCAAAGGTAGGTCACTCTTGCCAAGAGTGACTCAGTACTGCAAAGTCGCACCCGGCAGGTGCGACCTACTTTTTAGTCATCGGCGCCGTTGTCGAGTGAAACGCGATCGCTCGTCTAACTGCTGGGGGCAACGGCGCATCCTCCCCCATGATCGATCTCCATAGGATTTCATTTAGTTCGAAGTCGTCGATTCGGTCATACTCAGTGAAATCCATTTCCATTGAACGCATCGCACCATACGCAAACTTATCATTGACCGCTGTGAGATCTATCTCAGCCGGAGTTAACGTGTAGGAAGTAAAATCTGCTTTATTGGTGAAGCTATTGAACATCGGTCGAGCTGCTGCGTCGTATTGACTCAACGGTGGCAGTCCTAAGATGAGCTCCATCGTGCGGATCATGCTGACCGTTGAGTACTGCGAGCTATCGACTACTTGACGTTTGGTATACGGACTGATCACCAACCCGACCGTTCGATGTGCGTCGACGTGGTCCGGGCCATTCTGAGCGTCATCCTCGATCACAAAGATCGCGGTCTCTTTCCAGTGCGGACCTTGGCTAACATGTTCGACGACTTGACCAAGGGCCAGATCGTTGCTGGCAACGCATGCTTGGGGTGTAAATCCCCTTGGTCGCGT
Source organism: Pirellula sp. (assembly GCA_043744075.1). Taxonomy (GTDB): domain Bacteria; phylum Planctomycetota; class Planctomycetia; order Pirellulales; family Pirellulaceae; genus JBKCUI01. Next base: position 15,493 of record JAYTVL010000213.1, read on the forward strand.
ACCGGTGGTATGGTCTTCGCCCAAGCTCATCATGATGAACTGTGGCATTTGGTTCACCTTGGACAGCGCATCGTACTCTTCGATGAACGTAGCCGCGTTGTCCGTGTCTCGAACCTTTGCGTCGGGCGATTTGGATACGCCATAGTTCGGGCACATATGCCCAACCAATCCTGGTACACGCCCCTCCATTTTGATTCCCCCCTCGCCATCGCTGACCCGTTTGCCGTACTCACCATAGTTTCGATAAGTGACACCGGATCGTGCGCATGCGTCCCAAAGATAGCCGCTTGGCGCATTGGACAAGTTGCCTTCGTCGTCGTCTTCAACGCCTGATCGCGCCGAGTAGGTGAGGTGCCAATCGCGGGCGATATAGTCGGTATGGTAAGCCATCGTGCTCCAAGGATGTCCATCTCGACTCACCTGCCCATTGCAGTACAGGTTGTCGAGCAGCACGAACTCTTCGGCCAATTTATGATGATTGGGTGTCACCTTTCTTGGAAACATGCAAAGGGCTGGATCGCCGTTGCCTTTCTTGTTCGGCCCAGCCGCGAGATCTCCAAAGACTTGGTCGTACGTGCGATTCTCTTTGATGATATAGATCACATACTTGATTGGGCTGGGAGCTCCCACCGTGGTTGGAATCGCAGTTGATTCTGGATGTGGCGCTGAGGTAAGTTGGGCGTCCGAATACGGGCAATTGCGATACACCATGGCGGTATACTCTTTAAGCTGGGTTTCGTCGGAATCGGAACGAGCGTCAATGAACCGCTGAGCGTCGCACCGATAAATGTATATGGGATTCCTCGACGGGACTCGGTTTCTCCGTCTGTTGTTGGAGGATTGTCGATGATTGGATTTGCCATAGGCTGATTACCCTTGCCAACACCGACTAGCAGGTTCTTGCCGTCCGGTGTAATACTAACGGCAGTCGGATACCAACCTGTCGGAACAAACCCCTTAATCGCACTTTTGCTTTGTTCCTCGATGTCGATGACCGCGATGCAGTTGTTGTCTGCGTTGGCCACATAGAGTGTTTCGCCATCGGGCGATACAACCAGAGCGTCCGGAGTGCTCCCTTCGGGCGCGTTCGGAAACAAACTGGTGGAAATGACTTCGGTGACAACGCCGCGTTTGGTATCGACAACCCATACGCCATTGCTCGAAGCGCATGCGACAAAGAGCCGGTTGTCTTCTGGATGCATTGCAATTTGGTTTGGATGTTCGCCGACTGGAATCTTGGCGACGGTTTTTAGTTCTTCTGGGTCGACGACCAACAGCTGTCGACCAGCCCAATCAGAAATGTACAAGAGCCCATTCTTTCCCATCGCGATGTCGTAGGGTTTGCCGCCAATGACTGCGGACCTTGAATCGAGTGGCTCGCCAGCTGCTTCGCGGGTTAAGCGATTTGTTAGATCGATGGCACTGATTCCTCCCGCATTGATTTCAAGCGAGTACAGGGTGTTTCGACTTTCGTCCAAAAGGATTCCGCTTTTGAACTGCTGCTTTGGCCGTTCCACGTTGGTTGGCCGTTCCGCACTGGGATCGCGACGAATGGGAGGTGTCTCCGGCTTGCTGGTGCGAGCGAACTGTCGATTCTTGAGATCGAATGAGTGCAGCGCACCGCTTCCACCGCCCGACCACCAAACGTGATCTTCGGCTTTATTAAGTGCAAGTCCGAACCATGTTTGGCGTGTCACGTCTGAGGCAACTACTTTGCCGTCAACGAAATCGATAAGTGACAATTTATGCACGTTGAATCCGCTCGTAGCGACCAAAGCATGCCGATTGTCTTTCAACGGAATGATGTTGAGCGGCAGGTCCGTTGTTTGAACTTGTTGGCCAATCGGGGTGATATGCCAACCGCTTGGCAGCAGGAAACCAGTTGCTGTTGGTCCAGCGTATTGCGGCTTCGCATCTGGCTTTGGCTCATCCGCGTAGAGGCTAAAAGCAAAACCGAGAACAATAGTAGTAAGACCGATCGATGTTTTCATAGTATCCTCGTTCGTTTTGAAGTGGCATAGGCTTCCCGCTTGTGAAAAGAGCACAACACAGGCTGGAAGCCTATGCCACATTTTCGGAAAGTCACGCGCCCATTTTAGTTATCGAAAGCGTTTACAAAACCATCTCGGTGGGTCACCAACGCCGCAAGAATACGTGGCGAAGTGTTTTGTGAAACGAAATGTACCGAACCGTCCCCGAACAACCAGATTCCGCCGCCCGTGTGAAAGCTATAGTTTTCATCTGCGTTGCTGCAATTCATGAAGCATGGGCCCGGTTGGCTCAGACCGTCGACGGTAGCACCGTCCATTCCATAGTTCATTCCGCGCGATGCCCAGCCCGCGCCATCGAGTCCGTTGGTTCCACCGTCTGGATTTGTTGGGTGGAGCTTGCCGCCCGTCACATAAAATTTCGAGCGGCCGGCATCTTCGGTAATGAAAGCCGTATTGGAAAGGCCATCGGTAACATTTGCGAATTTACATACGTTATTCAGATTGGTAGCAACGCTGATTGTATCGAATACCCCTCGCCAAACGCTGCCTGAACCAGCGCTGTCGTCACCCGGGTTGGTAGCAGAAGCTCCAGCGGGCCAATCAATCAAGCCCGCTTGGGCACGCGAGATTCGGTTTCCGCTTTGCGGCGCATAATCGCCCGCGGCTTCTTGCCATGTAAAACCACCACTGGTTTTCACTGGCCCCAAACGGTCCGAGTTTGGCGAGGATGGACATTCGTAGACCGATAACCTAGCTTTGACTACAGGTTGGTTGACTGAATCTCTCCAGTCTTTGTCCCAGCGGTATTGGTTGTACAAACTGCTCTGTTCTAGGTACGGTAGCCAAAACGTTGCTGTTCCGTGCGTAACCCCTGCCGGAACACTCCACCTTGGAAAACCAACGGTGTCAATCCCACCAGGAGGGATAAACTTTTGAGCATCGTTGAAGTTGTGAATAGCCAAGCCAATCTGCTTGTTGTTGTTTGTACATTGCATTCTGCGAGCTGCTTCGCGTGCAGCTTGCACTGCCGGCAACAAGAGCCCCACCAAAATACCGATGATCGCGATCACGACCAACAACTCTACCAGGGTAAACCCGGTCCTTCTAAAACGAACTTTCATAGCGCACCACTTTCGAACTGAGAGACAAAGAATTAACCGAGAATCAACGAAATCGAATCACTTGGTTTTTAAGTCCAGGGAGATAACATTGGCCTCCCCTTTTTTTATGGTGACCAACAGGCCAGACGTCTTGGCGTCTTTGTATTTCATGGGTACCGCTATCTTGGTGGTTTTGGCCTTCGCGTCTTCGGAGGCGGCATCAGGATCGTTTTCACCATGAAGGACGATTGCGTCGTACTCTCCTGATGGTGCACCGTCGTCTAGCAGATACGTCGTCAACACAAAATTGCCGTCTCGCCCCGTGCGTCCCTGTGGCCTAACCACCAAGACCGCCTCTTGATGATTCTTTTCTTTAGGCAACAACCACACATGCGCATCGCTCAACGGCTTGCCGTTGAGGGTTACCGTCCCCTCAGCCTTAAACGTCCCGAACTGATCGTTCGAGCCACATCCCGAAATGGTTCCGATCGCAATCAGCACCGATGAAAAAAGATATCTACCGAACTCGCTTGAAGACATAGAAGTCATAATCACGTTCCCTCGAATGATCGGATATCGAACAAGTCGGTTAAGGTAACGGTGACGGTACACTGGTCAAGCATCTTGGATGACTAAGGATCGAGATTCATGGAAGCTTTATTTTTCTATCATCATTCCATCATGCGAAGTTCATCGATTCGTAACAATCAACGATGTCGAGAACCGTCAACCCACCATCCACCACATTTGCATTGGCTCCTCGTCCTCCCAGGCGACCGCAGACCACTCTTGCAGGGCGCGACTAAGATGTTTAGCCGCCCTGCGCGATACCATTGCGATTTCTTCCCCTCGCCCTTTTTGGGGAGAGGGGGTCGGGGGGTGAGGGGTGGAGCTCGGAGTTGCAAGCCTCCGGTTCAGTTTTTTGTTATACTTTCTGAAACGAGACAATGCATTCGATCCACGATCAAAAATCCAATCAAATCACAGTGCAAAACCCCTCACCCCCAGCCCCTCTCCCCTAAAAAGGGGCGAGGGGAGCAAAGTCAAACATGTGGGTAAAGATGAGCCATCAGGCCTCGGGCGCGGACGACAGGGAATTAGGCCAGAGGGGGAAAACGGACTGACGACAAGGCCCGCCGCTACGCGGGTTAAACACAATTCCGTTCAACGGAGCCCGATTTCGAAATAATTTCGTTTAACCGTTAGCCGTAGGCGCACGTTAGTGGTATCGAGTACGCCTTCGGCTGACTGTTAAACAAATAGATGAACGGTATTGGGGTTAAACATCAGAACTGAGTCACTCTCGGCAAGAGTGACCTACATCGCGTCATCGGCTATACGAACTAGTTACGAGGGTGCCTGTCACCACTGGCGAGCCCTGTCACCACTGGCGAGCCCTGAAGCTCCGTAATGAGTTTGCGAGATTCTGAATAATAACTTCATCAAGTCTTAACAATCTTGGCGGTGTGAATGGAGAGAAGATTGATACACTTTCGGTTTGAATAGAAAAATTCTGTGTTAGGTGCATTCATGGTGCCTAATACTTGATCCCGTACCAATTGAAAGTGGCTTTTCATGCAATTAAATTCCAGTCGCGGTTTACGTGGTTTTACGTTAGTTGAACTTCTGGTTGTTATCGCAATCATCGGCATACTCGTTGGCTTGCTATTGCCAGCTGTTCAGGCGGCACGTGAAGCTGCTCGCCGCATGCAGTGCAGCAACAACTGCAAGCAACTCGGCTTAGCATTGCTCAACTATGAGAGCACTCATCGCGTCCTGCCACCTAGTCGAATCAGCTTGACGACACCCAAGATTTTCCAGCAGTCCTGGACATCGATGATCTTGCCCTACATTGAGCAAGGGAATGTCTATAGCTCATATAACATGGGAACTTCTTGGTTTGCGGTTGTGAATGATCCACTGACAAAAGTAGTTCTGCCAACCATGCTTTGCCCATCCGCACCGAGTTCCAGAGACTTGCCGCCAGCGAATCTTTACACAGCTCTCACGAGCAGCGCAAGAAGCGATCAGCCAATTTGGGGCTACGCGGACTACGGTTCACTCAACGCCGTGCGAAACTCTGCGTTTGTTGCGGCGGGCTTACCATCGTTAGGCACTAGGGAAGTGTTTGGAGCACTAGCGCGTGGACCGAACGGTGTTAAGATCGCAGAGGTCACCGACGGTCTATCCAACACAGCAATGTTAGCCGAAGGCGCGGGACGTCCCTCGATGTACGTCAACGGAAAGAAGTCAATCAATCCCCGTACTGGCAACATCGCTGTTGGTACAAACGTCACCGCCGACGGTTGGGGTTGGGCTGACATCAATGGAGGCTTCAGCATCGATTTGTCCAACACGAGTGGTCTGCAAAACGACACATCAAGCACTGGAATCGTGACTTCGGTTACCAACGGAACGTGCTTCCTTAATTGCACCAATGATAGTGAACTATACGCGTTTCATACGGGAGGCGGCAATTTTACTTTTGGCGATGGTTCCGTTCACTTCCTAAGTGCATCGACAGACCTAAGAACAGTCATCGCCTTATTCACTCGATCTAACGGCGACATTCCGGGATCGATTGATTAGGTTCGTTGCTCTGCCTAGCTCCAGGCGGGCAACTCAATGCTCCAGAGATTTTTGCCTGACGCAGAATACTGAGTTACAGTCATGGCTTGTGACTGACTGTCGATCTTGACCAATCCAAAGAACTGAAAACCTTCGGATGGCGGGCGATTCGGACGCATGCCATCGGGTATCGCTTTGAATTTGAGCTGTGGGCCGAATGTATTGTCAAGCACTCCCGGTCCGAATGTGCCTGCATGTAGCGGACCCGAAATGAATTCCCAGAAGGGTTCGAAATCTTGAAAGACTGCTTTTGATGGGTCGTAATAGTTGGACGATGCGTAGTGAACATCTGCGGTCAACCAAACCGTATTCTTAATCTGTTGAGACTTGATGTAACTCAACAGACTTGCGATTTCCAATTCCCGTCCAAGCGCCGGACCATTGCCATTGGCTCCATTCTCGAAATCGTCTTTGCCATCGCCAACAATCACACCGATCGGCATATCGCTGCAAATCACTTTCCAAGTCGCTTTGCTCTGTTGAAGCCTGCCCTTGAGCCACTGCAATTGCTGAGTCCCCATGTACGCCGTCGCTTCGCTCATTTCCGTTTGCCGGTTGGGCGAGTTTGGACCGCGATAAGTTCGAAGATCCAAAAAGAAGAGCTCGAGCAAAGGGCCATATGGAATCGAACGATAGATGCGAGATTGCCCATCCGCAGTAGCTCGAATCGGCAGGTACTCGAAAAACGCTTGACGTGCTCGAGCCGCCAACAAGGAGACGCTTTTGTCGCGATATCGCTTGTCGGCGGTTAGTCGTTCACCCGGATACCAATTGTTAAGTGTCTCATGATCGTCCCACTGAACAAAACTAGGAACCTCGGCATTAAGGCGACGAACGTTCTTGTCCAAAAGGTTGTAGCGATAATTGGCACGATACTCCTCGATTGTTTCGGCTACCTTTGATTTCCCTTCGGTTGTGATGTTTTTCCATATCGTTCCGTCGTCCAAACGCAGTTCGCTTTCAATGGGGTTGTCGGCATAACACACGTCTCCGGAATTGACGAAGAAGTCTGGGTTGAAGCTTCGTACGGTTTCAAACGCAGTCATTCCTCCACGTGCGATGTCGATTCCATATCCTTGCCCGGCTGTATCGCCGGACCAAGCAAATCGAATGTCGCGAGGTTTCTCGGGAGCTGTGACCAGCCGACCAACTTGAGGTGCGCTTAGCTTGGACAGATCCTCCAAATCTTGGAACGTCACACGATAATAGACCGGTTCTCCCGGCTTCAACCCACGAACAAGAACTTTTCCGGTAAAGTCGGTTGACTCGAGCACGTCAGGACCAATGACGCGCCTCGCGTTCTTAAAGAACTCATTGCTAGAAACATCAACAAGCATCCTTGACGATCGATCGGAGCGACTCCATATCGTGGCCGAATTCGTCGACACATCGCCAGATGCAACACCGCACGAGACGTTAGGACGAAGTCGATCTTCAGTAATATCGTCCGCGAAAAGGGAGCGGGCAGCGGGTGCAGCGTAAGCGACAACGCCTAGTTGACTCAAGAGTCTAGTAAAAGTACGGCGGGAATGTGGAACATTCATTTCATTTCCTCGTTGTTGCAGTGACCAAAGGTTGCCGTGACAAAACGACGGGAATTATGACACGATGCAATGGAATCGCAATGCGAAGACTGGTTCCAAGGCTCTGCCGCTCTGCCTTGGAACCCATTGAATTGCAGGCTCTACCTTGGCTGTGCGACAAATGGCAGTTTACGAAAAATGCGTTGATGCGAGTTTTGTTCCGTACTGCGATCTGGCCTTTCAGGTTGGTCGGGGGCTTGTCCCCCACCAACCTTGTTTTGGCG
>JAYTVL010000214.1:0-6011 GCA_043744075.1 Pirellula sp.
GCCGGATTTGCCTACGGCAAATCCGGCGGCCTAAGGTGGTTCTCATTGGATCCTTGGTTTAGCAAAAAACCGAAACTTCCGCAGGGTAAACCTGCGGGATTCATTTCGTCACACGATGTGAATACTGCCGATCAGCGAGAAGTGTCGCAAACTGCTTTAGTTTCGTTATTCGTGTCATTCGTGGTTTAGAAAATCAAAACGTGCGAGTTCATCGACGCTTCCTCACGAACGTCGTCACCAGCATAACTCCTCCTACCAAATTCAAGCCCAACAAAGACAACAAGACAACATCGCTTTCCATCCAACGCTGAGCCGTTCTCATGCGCCGTTGCCAGTCCTTGTCCGTTTTCGATACCGTTTTCTGCTTGTACATTTCGGCATTATCCAGATGGGCCTTAACGACCTTGAGAATATCGTCACGGCCCATTGGACCTGTTCGATTGATGAAAGCCCGTGGCATTAAGTTGGCGGCCCAACCCAGCTCCAATCGGTCCGGCCGTTTCGATGTCCCCTCTTTCATTTCCATCGAGTAGGTTTCAACGGCTTGGGTTATTCGCTCCCCGAGTTTGACCCAATCTTTGGAGTTGGTCAATGAATGTCCACCCTTTGACGCAGTTTCCATTTCTTCGACTAAGGAACGGAACAAAGTTAGAGAGTTAGCTTCTTTGGTCTCTTCCGACGTCCGCATCTCTTTGGCACCGTAGAAAGAGCCAACCATCAGCGCAACCGCGCACGCAAAAAGAACTGCCTTCCAATGCCGCTTCAAAAACGCCTGGTTCGCGAGAAATGCTCTGGCACCGAGAGAATGAGCAGTTTTTTTCTTGGCGGCACTAGTCGTCAAGCCGACGTTTTGTTCAAATCCACGGCGAGAATACGCTGCGCTCGATGCTAGTTCTTCGGAATTTGCGCCACTTAGTCCGAAGGGCGCTGAGAGATCGATCTCTTTTTCAAAGAGTCGGTTCGATTCATGTTGCACGATCAGCATACTCTCGGGTCGATCCTGTGGTTTTTTCTTCATCATTGAAAACACTAGATCCCCTAGTTGTTCAGGAATGTTGCTGTACTGATGGGATACTCGGGGGATCGGTCCTGACACATGCTTGTGCAGTAATTCGTCTTGCGATTTACCAGAGTATGGAGGCTTGCCTTCGAGCAGCTCGAATAGAATGCAGCCCAAACCGTAGATATCGGAACGAGGATCGGCATGTTCATTTTGGATTTGTTCGGGTGAAACGTAATTGAGACTGCCAGAAGCATGCGATGACGAGAACCAGGAAGAGATTTTGCTTTGCGGAAACCGGCGAACGGAATGGAGTCCGGTCACCTTCAATTCGAAGCGTTGATTCAACAAAACGCATGACGGCCTAACATGGCCGTGGATCCAATTGCGATTGTGCAGATGGTGAAGGGCTGCTGCGATTTGGGACATCACAGAATGGAGATTCCCAATAACAGCTTCTCGTTGAGAGAGCATCATCTGCCGCAAGGACTTCGAGGGAAAGTTCTCACGAACGATGAATGGAATACCTTCAACCGTGCGGAATTCGTGAGCGTGGAAGACATTGGGATGATCAAACTCTCGGCCATGGTCAAAGTCAGCTTGCAGGAGCTTAGCCACGGTCTTGTCCCCCAGATGCTTTGGGGCAAGAATCTCCAGCATTACGGTTCGCTGCGAGCGAAGATCATCCGCACACCAAAGCTCGGTAAAAGATGCAGTTCGAATGAATTTAGTGAGATGAAACTCCCCTAACCGATTCGGTAAACTGTTCATTTGCATCGGCATCACCCGCGTCGTTTCGTTGGAATTTGACGACACACTCGAAACTGTCTTCTTCGAAGCCTAATCCGCAAAGATCAAGAGTTCTCTATTTTAGCCATTGGCGATTACGGCGTCGATCATAAGCCGAGAAAGCCGCCGAATTTATTTCGGCGGATCGTTACCCTCAGCCTAACAGTGGTAGGCTATGAACGTCAGTTACCTCCGTTACAGAGCGGTTTGCGGCCCACGTTGCGATCGACGCCAAAAAACTCAAAATTCATTGGACTTCCCCGCAGAGAATTCGAGTTACATTACTTGCGGAGTTCATAACCGCGACTCTACAATCGTTTGTCTCGCCGAGATCTGGAAAGAGACTTACTTTGGGAATTTCGAACATGCAGTGCTCAGTTATTCGGATTCTATCACAGTTGCCCTTCTGCCTAGTCTTCCTCTTCGAAGGATTGGCTTTCGCGTTTCAGGAACCGTCTGACAGTTTTACTCGTGAGCCCATTGATGCAGCGTTGCTGATTCAGACGATGCGTGAGCATGCTGTTCGAAGCCCAAGAAATGCAATTGGTGGATACGTGCAACGGATCTACAACGATGTTTCGGATTCGAAGTTTGAAGCGAATCTAGAGAGCATAAGGTCCGCGATGGAAAAGGCGAAGGAGACACGTATTTCAATTGAGCAGAAAAACAACATAAAGTCTGATATCGATGCTTTGAATCGCCAAGTGGCGGAAGACTTTGCCAGTTTGAAGAAGCAGTTGGCCGAAAACCAAACAACGACAACGATCGCGGTTCGCTTTACGCAGCAAAAACATGAATATCGGGTTGAGCAGTTCGATCTGAATCATGAAGACACGCTCGAAAAACTTGCGTCAGACTCCGCTCTGGAAGAACAAGCTTTGTCCCAAACTACACTCGAACGTGGAATGGCAAAGAGTATGCGGAATTATTCTTGGATAAAAGGGCAAAGGGTGCGCAGGCAAAATCGCAAGAGCGAGATGGATCGTTCGCTGCCCTGGGGTACAAGAACAAAGCAGGTGACCTTGTTAGGTTTACGCGACTAAGTCGAGATAGCGTGGACGATCCTGACGTTTTTAGGAAGCTAACCCAAGGAGGTGCAGCTACTTCTTGAATGGGAAATTCTAACTGTCGCTCAAGACCGTTTCTAACAGTCGCCGAGCAAAAGGTCTTGGCAACTTTCAATCCGCAATTTGAAAACGCAACACTTGAGTCTCAGAAGACAGCAGAATCAACTAGGGATGGCTTCGAAGACGATCGACGACTATTGGAATTCTGACGACGGATTCCAAAGCATCAGTTGTATCAATCTTCACGAAATGATCACTACGTTCACTATCCGTAAACCATTTTGTTCGATCAAACGCTACTGCTATCGAACAAGCGTTTGACTCATCTTTTCTCGATAAAATCGGAGTGAAGGCAGGATGCGTACTCACGACGTCTGCTATTTTACTCAAAGCGTGCTTAGGACTAACTATAATTGTAAACGAATCGTTTCCCTCAAAAACAATTTTCGAGGGTGAAAGATCGAATCTAGGCAAAACAACGCCCTTCCCATAGAAGGGCAAACTAGACACTTCTCCAGAAACGTCCGCTACCCGAACCAACAAAGAGGTTTTGGTTGCTCCTTCTCTCGCTACAATTCTCCAGGAACATTTCAACGGCGCTGAACCGCCAGGTGGAATCTGTGTTTCCACGAAACTGTCAACTACGGTGCAGCTACAGCTCGTTTGAACCTGCTTAACTGTTAGGTGGCTTTTCGAGCGGTTGTTAAGCACCGTGTTAAGAACGACTGTCTGTCCAATTTCTACCTCACCAACGTTGACGAACGGCGGTTCGAAAAACAGCGGTGCGTTTCGCTTATTCCAGAATGCCATTGAGAAACAAACGGATGAAGCGCTTACCAAAGCACATGCCCACACTATTCTCCACTTAAGTTTCATCATTCCGACCTCGAAAGAAAAACAGTGCAAGAAGAGCTAGCCCGATGCCCGACAAAACCCAGAAATACCTGGTAGACCTCAGTCCTTCAATCACCGCAGGAACTTTACCAAAGGAGCTCTCCTCGGCCCTTTCTACTAACCGTCCTTTTGAAAGTTGCAATCTCGTTATTTTTCCTGGAACGTTATGATCATACACCGGATAGCCGTTAGGTACTCCCATCCCAACAAAAGTGAAAACTGTCGGGTCGATTGGTTGATTAATTTGAATCGTCTTCAACACGACTTTCTCTCTCTGTGATTCTTGACCATCACGCATCTGTACAAATTTGAACTCCGACGGGAACCACCCGTAATCAATAACCTCCTCAAGCAAGATATCTATGCGCTCAACTGTTTTTCCATAAGTTCCCACCAACGCTACAACGTTCATTTGGCGCTTTGGATCAAAAAATACTTCAACTTGCCGAGTAGGGTCTGTAAAACTGAGTCGCACGAGGTTGCCGCCTTCCTTCTGCAAGAAACTTCCTTCTACCAGATACTCAGGGTTTTGAAACAATGTGTTCATCGTAAGATGAGGGTAGAGTGCATAGGAAGATGCGACCAATCCTACCAGCCGTGGGTCGCCAGGCAACATCAACTTTGAGGACTTACTGTTATTGCCATCAATCCGAGCAACGATTGTACCACCATCCCCGAAGTGATCGCTTTCGTCGGTGTAGCTGAGATAGGTTTTCGAGTCGCCTCTGAACACAGTGGACACTCTAAACGGTCTATGTGACACTCGGTGATTGCGAACAGTGTCGCCACGATAATACGTGCCGTCAATCCAAATTTTATGGGAACGTTTTTCGCTTCCTCTCTCAACTTCTGCCTCGAATTCGCAGGTATTAATCTTTCTCCGCAATTCCAATATCGAAGACTGAACCGCCTCAACGTCTACAGTTTGAGGCATTAGCCTTGAACCAGAGCAAGTAAATAGAAAAACACAAATCGCTATTGAAATCCGTCGCATGAATTGCCCTTCGTCAGATTGATTTTTTCTGCTACATGCAAGCCACGGACCCTTGAGGATTGCACGCAAATCCTACCCACCGCCAGGGCATGCTGTCGAAATCTTAACAAATTCATGTACCGTTTCTACATCATACTGATAACAGGTCCCTGCTTCAAACCGACACTTAAACTGACCATAACAAATATCCTTTACCTCGCTGGACGTTCTGCAGGTCATTCGTCCATTGCTAAGTCCACATTCAAAGAGTCCCGTGACCGCCTCGACTGACGTGTCCTTTAGACAATGCGCTTCATCAAACCCGACACATTCACTGTCGGCTTCGGGAGCGGTACACCCACCTACGACTTCCCCATTATTTGCACAGTTCTGAGCATGAAGCACAAATGCACTGAGTGCAATCGCAAGATAGGCAGAAAACACGGATGCAAAAATTTTCATCAAGAACTCCTCAATACGCGACCAGTCTACTAAGATACAAACGAATCAAACGAATCAAATACAGGACTCAAGTGTATTAGCCTGCTGGACAATTGTCGGAGTTCTTGACCCATGTTTTATGCGAATCCGGATCCATCTGCGCACACCCACCGGCGTTATGATGAAAGACGCAAGTCCACTTGATGTAACACTCATCTTTCGTGAAGCCCGTGCGGCAATTATGCTGTCCATCAACTTGACCACATCCAAATAAGCCATGTTTGGAATCGTAGCTCGTATCTGCCTCACAACGTGCTTCGTCGCTGCCCACACACCCCGAATCCTCCTCAGGTGCTCCTTCACATCCGGCAGGAACAGGACCAAGATTGGCACAAGCAGCAATTAAACAAACTGGAATGGTTGCGCAAACAAGAAATGCCAACCAAGCAATAAGATTCTTTGACATTCAACTAATTCCCTTACAACAACGAGTTATAGCGAAAGCGTGCCGAAGACAACGACTGGATTGCCGAAGGTACTCTTTTCCGATTGCTTTCTTTCAAACTCGTAAGCCTCCAACGGAAGTCCAAAGATCTTTTCTTGAAAGTTACTCTTTTTTTGGTTTTCTTGGTCGAACAGTACTTGTTGCGCGTTAACCGCGCCGAAATCTTTGGCAGGACCTCAACGAAACCTACATACTTCCCTGCTCCGAAGGATTCCAAATAAAAGCGAACATTACGTATTTGGGTCGGGTGCAACCGGCTAGGCTTTTTTTGAGCGTGGAATGCTATCGCAAAGGGATGTAGCAGCATTTCAACGAACCACAAAACTTGGTAGTCGATGATGT
>JAYTVL010000215.1:0-6007 GCA_043744075.1 Pirellula sp.
GCATCCGTCGGGGGCAAGCCCCGAACGGATGGGCTAGCGGTATTGTTTAAGTCTATTGTTGTTCGGAACAAAAAAGACTCGAAAGAAATCAGAAAGAAAAATCGAAACTTCAAAAACAATGCAGCCAAGAATTGCGGTTATCGGTGCAGGGATCAGCGGGTTGACCACCGCTTGGTATGTCGAACGATTCCTTCCATCTGCACAAGTCGATGTTTTCGACTCAGCCAGCCAAATCGGCGGCGTCATACAAACGAGTTATGCCGATCCGTTTCTGACCGAATTAGGTGCGGATAATTTCGCAACGCTCGTTCCGGACGCATTGCAAATGGTTGACGAAATGGGTATTCGAGAGGAGTTCATTGGCCCAAAGCCCGATCACCGAATCGCTCAAGTTGTCCGGAACGGCAAAATCTTGCCAATTCCGAATGGGTTTTCGTTGATGCAGCCAACGCGATTGTCATCCGTTCTGTCGACTCCGGTACTGTCGCCAGCCGGACGTTTGCGATTGCTTGGTGAGTTCTTTGTTAAACAGAGAACCGATGTTGAGGATGAAAGCGTCGAATCGTTTGCGGTTCGGCGGCTCGGTCGTGAATGTTTTGATCGACTTGTCGAACCGATTGTGGGCGGGATTTTTACTGCTCGTGCGGAGACGCTAAGCATGCAGGCTGCTATGCCTCAATTTGTTGAAATGGAACGTAAATACGGCGGCCTCATTCGCGGAGCCATTGCCAAACGAAAAAGCCAAAGTCGGGCTGAACGATCCGCGCGTCAAGCAACAGGTGCTCGATACGACCAATTCCTAGCTCCCAAACAGGGGATGAGTTGGTGGCTCAATCAAGTTGCAACGTTTCTTCGCAATCCAATCCATCTCAATTGTCGAATAGAAAAGCTGTTCAAAGATGCCGGAGGCTCTTGGACGATTAGCATGCGTCCCGTTTCGGATAGCGGTGAGCTGGCTCAATCTTATTCTGGCTACCACGCGGTTTGCCTCGCAATACCGAGTCCGCGATCAGCCCTTTTGTTGAAGCCTTCGCAACCGCAATTGGCATCTCTCTTGGAACGCATTCCCTATGCTTCATCCGCTGTCGCTGTATTGGCAATCAAACGCAGCGAGATACGTCCAAAGGCGTTTTGCTTTGGAGTGGTCGTTCCAAAAATGGAACATCGCGATTGCTTGGCGATAAGTTTAGCGAGCGAAAAGTATGAAGGTCGATGTCCGCCAGATCTTGTTTTGGCAAGAGTCTTCATGGGGGGGGCGGTTAGGCCGGAACTCATGGATAAAAGCGACGATGAGCTACTAGGTATGGCCCGCGAGGAAGTGAAGGAATTGTTTGGAGCTGGCAGTTTGCCTCGATTGCAAACATTGGTTCGATGGAACGAAGCCATGCCTCAATATCTGGTTGGGCATTTGCAACTCGTTGCATCCATTCGTCAGAAACTCCAAGAGGACAAATCGTTGCGGCTAGTTGGTAACGCATTTGACGGCGTTGGGATTCCTCAATGTGTTCGATTGGCTCGACAAACAGCCGAACATTTTGCATCGATATTCAATTGATCACATTGCGGAGTTCGAGACCAAGCAGTGCGCGTCGGCATGCGTCAACTCCTTTGATGCGCATGTCCATCAAACCCTGCTCGGAATAAAAGGCAGCGTGTGGGTTCACAATGAGTCGTTCGTAGGCGGGATGTTTCGGATCTCGCCAAGCGACGAGCAGCGGATTGTCAGGTAGTGGAGGCTCGCCAACAAGGACATCGATTGCTGCCCCGGCCAGTCGGCCTGAGGCAATTGCATCCGGGATAGCGGCTGTGTCGACAATGGCGCCTCGGGCTGTGTTGACCAAATAGGCTCCCATAGGCAATTGTGCTATAGCATCAGCATTGATCATGTTGTTCGTCTCGGTGGATAAAGGACAATGCACGCTAAGCACAAAGGCTTGCTTGAGCAATTCCTCTAGCGATTCAGCCCGTCGAATTCCGATGGCTTTATCGTAACCATCTTGCTTGTAGGGATCATAAAAGACCACATCCATCCCGAGTGCTTTGGCTCGCAACGCAGCCGCCGTTCCAATTCTTCCAAGCCCAATCACAGCAAACATCTTACTTCTCAATCGGTAAAGCGGCCCTGCCACAGTATACATCCAGGGTGTTGGGTGTTCACGCATCCGCGTGTTGTAGAGATGAATTCCACGAACCATGGTGAGCATCATGCCGATTGCCGAATCCGCGACTTCCTCCGTGCCGTAGTCCGGAACGTTTGCAACTGGAATGCCGCGTTGTCTTGCAAATTTGTAGTCAACGTTGTCAAATCCGACGCCGCACCGCACGATCAGCTTGCAATCCTGCAATCGCTCAATCGTCCGCCGAGTCAACGAGATGTTGTGGTACATCATAATGGCGTTTGCGGACTCGATGCGTCCCACGAAAGCGTCTTCGTTGTGTGCGTCCAGAGCTTCTACGGTAGCGATCTCAGATAACTCGGTGCGTTCGGGCAAGAGATCATCATGGATAAAGTCGGTGATGATAACGCGATGCATGGACAATACCTAAAAAGTGAAGTACTTGGGTGGGTGCCATCTTTCCGAAACCGGAATAGAATCATGACTGCGTATAAGATAACCGAAAACGGCGTCGATCATAAGTCGGGCTAAACCGGACGCTAGCGCGTTCCGGCTGATTAGCCGCAGGGCGCTAGCCCACGGTTTGAAGTCCATGTTGTGATCGACGCCCCGAAAACCAAAAAGAGTTAGTCATGCCAAATATTCCAATCGAACAGCAGCCAAATAATAACCCCGGCTTTCAGCAGTCGGAGTCGCAATTGTCACATTCCGACCTTTTGCGACTTAAGCGTTGGAATACACCAACGATCTACAATGGTTGGGAGCAAATTACCGATCAAGACATTGCTAGAGATGCATTCAATCTTGAGGAAACTAGAGATTTTATGCCGCAAATGGGGCCGATGGTCGGCTTCGCAGTAACGCTCATCATCGAACCCTCCCAAGGCCGTCACAAAGAAAACAAAACTGCTTGGGCAGACTATCGAGACTACGTTTCCAGAGTAACTGGCCCGAAAATCGTTGTTGTACAAGATTTGGATAGGCCAAATGTGATCGGGTCCTTTTGGGGAGAAGTGAACGCCAATACGCATCGAGCGTTGGGATGTGTTGGAACAATTACCGACGGCGCGATCCGTGACCTCGACGAAATGACAAACGCCGGCTTCAAAGCGATTGCAAGGCGATTGTGTGTGGGACATGCACATTCGACGCCAGTCCGTTGGAATTGTTCCGTTGAAGTCTTCGGAAGGACGATCCTGCCAGGGCAACTGATTCACGCGGACAAACATGGCTTTTTGGCCGTTCCAGATCAAGACCAGACTCGACTTCTGGAAGCCGCCACTTTTATGGACGCAAATGAGTGCAACACTGTCATATCGGCGGCTCGAAACGCCGAGGGTCTGTCTCGCGAAGAATTACTTCTTGGAATCAACGAAGCCGGCAAGCAATTTGGGTTGGCGTCGAAGGCCAAATTCAAAAAGAGCGGCGAATGGTCAACGTAGTCGCTAGGTTGAAAACAAGTCGACGCTAGTTTAAACAAGTCGTCGCAAGGTTAAACAAGTCGCAAGTCTGAAGCTTATGTTTAACCGATCGTAGCGATTAGCGGAGATCGCGGGCGGAGGGTAGGATGGGACCATTTGTCCCGTCCAAACAAAGGATCGGGACATTGGTCCCAATCTCCTTTTGGTAGTTTCCAATCTGCCGCTCACCTGGCGAAGGGCATGCGACAGGCTATTGAAAAGGCGTCGATCATAAGTCGGGCTGAACCGGACGCTAGCGCGTTGCGGCTGATTAGCCGAAGGGCCCACGGTTTGCGGCCCATGTTGTGATCGATGCCATTGAAAAAGTTAAAATGAGAATTGGAAAATGCAAAATGTAAGGAATGGATGTGGTGTTGACGTGTTCTTACTTAACTAACGCGGCGGAAAGCAAGCGTGATTTCATTCATAAGTTGGGAATCGCATAAAAGGAAGGGAGCCAAAGGCAATCAACAAAAACCCAATCAACTGTTGTCTTACTTCCACCGCGAAATTTTGCATTTTTCAATTCTCATTTTAACTTTTTCAATTCCTCGTTATAGATAAGCCTCGGCTTGCAAGTAACTTCCCGCGATGTTAGCCCATTGCACTACTGCCGCTCATCGAAACTCCAAGAAACTACTAGATAGTCAATTATGTCGAAAATACTAAGCATTTTGTTTTTCTGCTTTTATGCGTTATTTACTTTCTCGCAAGAATCTAAAACCGAAGTCCCGCCGAAATCGAAGCGATTTGATGATTTGGTCAAGTTAGCATTTCTTGAGTCTTGCGATGGTTGGAGCGTTGACGAAGTCTTGCTCGAAGACAGTCGTCGAAATGCCTTTCTCGATGCCTGTCGCGAGAGATTTCGACTACAGACTGAATTGCAAACCGAGGAGTTTTCGGATGAGTACGTCTATGGAAGACTTGTTCAAATCCGAAAGGCCGGCAAGCTTGATGTGAAGGCAACGAAGCGAGCCAATAGCGATGTTGATGAGTGGCTCCCGGTGGCGGAGATCGCTTCCCGACTGATGATGGATCGGTTTCAAGCTAATATCGATCAGTGGCTGGTATCTCCGAAGTTGCTCAAGGAATTTGACACTCTCATTGCTGAGATTGTTCCAGATGCTGATCGATACGAATCTCGCAAGGCGGCAATGAAGCTTCGCAAGTCGAGACGTTTGCAACCCGAGTTGCTAACGCGTGTTACCGATTGGAAACGGGAAATTCAAACGACATCGGTCGAGCACGCCGCATCCCATTTGGCAAGTTTACCAACCAACGCGGGTATCTATATTTTTCGAGACAAGACAGGTTTCTTGTACATCGGCCAATCCAACAACCTGCGAACGCGATTAACCAAGCATCTCGACAAATCCGATCGGAAATCGCTTTCGAAGTATTTGGGAGCGACCAATAGCGAAGAAATCACAATTGAATTGCACGTATTCGCTGCTGATTCACCGGCAGCCAGTACTGTGGTCCGAGAAGCGTATGAGAGCGATCTGATCAGGACCAGAAAACCCAAATTCATTATCGCACCTTGAACGTCCTTGGCTTTAACGCTTACTTCGTGACTTCTGCGTCAACAAAACTGTTCCAGTTGTGGACCCCCTTCTGCTCGTCAAAAAGCTGCGGGATTTCGTCGTAAATTTGTCCTGCCGCCATCAGATGCGGGACACAGTGAACAAAGAACAACTCAGTCTGATTGGCAAGGCAAGGCGTATCGCAGTCGACCGCATGATAGGATTTTGCCAATCGTTCTAGATTTTCAGCGATATCCGCCATATGAAACGCGAATTTCTCGCGCAAATCATCGAAATTCGATAGTTCTTCACGATCCCATTTCGCGTCGAAGACGGCACGGAATCGATCTCTGAGCTTTTCGTAGGTATCGTTCGTCACTGTACTTGTCCAAATCAGTTATCGAGGTCTCGCAATCGCGTGTCCAATATATCCTCGAGCCGCTCGCGATACTTCGCAGCTTGAGTCATCACGTTATTACTGTTTGACAACCGCTCACCCCAACCATCCATTTCATCAATCAGGCGATGAACTTCTTTCCGCCAGTACTCAATCAATCCTTTGTCCGCTTTGTCAATTAACTGGGGTATATGCAGATCCAAATGGTAATCAATTCCCTTTTGCTTCCCGGCGATTTTTTCTAGAATCTTGTTTCGAGTTATCGCCATCGCCACTACATTCGAGGTCGGAGTCGTCATCCCACGGCTTCTTGCCACATCAACTATTATAGCATCTGTACTGAAGGCGGACTCAGTACAATATTCGTTTTGGGCTGTTGTCTAGGCCTCAATCAAGCGAAGCTTGATTGAGTTATCTTTGATATTTTTACGAAAAAACCTGAACCCTCCAGGCGTTTTTGCGGTTTAACGTAGTAGCAACAAAACGATTAAGCCACACACACGGAGGAAT
>JAYTVL010000216.1:0-22987 GCA_043744075.1 Pirellula sp.
GGGGACTTCAATCACCAGCAGCGGATTTGTTAGAGTATCAAATTGGTCGTCTTCGAAGCGGGGCTCGCCACCAACAGTTGGCTTTCGATCCTGATCAACCACTCAAACGTTGAATGGATTCCGAATTCGCAGTATCGCACATGCTCGCGCAGTCCGCTATCCGTAGATCCGTCGCTCTGTCGACGGATGTCCTCCCTGTCGAGAGTTCAACGGATGGTTGAGAGTCCTTCGAGGTTGGAAACGAGTATGCTTACTCGGGGATGAGCGACACAAGGCTCCTACTGCATGAAGATTTTTGCAGTTAGACTGGAACGAAGTCGAGAGGGGAATGAGTTTTTGACTGCACTGAACGTCCGTCGCGGAGCGAACGGACCTACGAAAACGCCCGCTTCAAGCAGCCCGGCTTTTCATCGACTGCTGTGCGTTGACGCAATGCGAAATTAGGCTTCGACTGCATTCTTCCCAAGTGGTCGGCTTTCGCACAGGCAATTGGCCAGCAGATCGATCCGCGATCAACTCCCACTTTTCAATTTCCGTCACGAGGGTGGACGGGTCGTTCAAATCAAAATAGACACAGTCCGATTTGCCTACTTCGCGATGGATCGGAGTGTCGCTGGCGAACGTCTTTTTGCCAAACCAGAGCGATTCGACGATGGGTAGTCCGAACCCTTCCACGATAGAGGGGAAAATGACGCCTCGGCATGATTTGTAACAATGCTGTAGGTCCGAGTCCTTGATGTCATGAAAAGCGAAGAGTTGCTTTTCGTAGGCCGGATGATTGCGAATCCTTTGCACCACATCTTCACAGAGTGAGCCAACACGGCCAATGAGACAGAGCCGGAGATCCGTTCGCTTTTTCCAAATCAGGTCAAAGGCATCCAGTAGGTAGTGGTGGTTTTTCCGTGGATCGAAGGTGGCGACCATCAAGTAGGGGGGGCTTTCGGTGCCGTTGCTGGGAAACAATTCTCGTACATCAGGTCGGACATCACCTTCCACTAGTTTTAATTCCGCACCAAGAGTTAGATGCCGGATCGCTGAAGGTACATTGGACAACTCCGAACGATGTTCCTGTATGTAGTTCTTGACTTCGGTCTCAACCGTTTGCGAGATCGTGACGAGGAGATCAGAGTTTTCAATCGCATGGTGTAGGTATTTGCGAAATCCTTCCATCCTCTTCGCGCCCACATACTGTGGGTGAGTCAATGGAATGAGGTCGTAGATGACGGTAGCGACAGTGGCACCGTTTTTTCGAGCTGCCGCAGCCGCTTGCCAAACGCCGCGCTTGGTCCAGTAGGCGTCCGGCAAGACAAACAGGTCGTTTTCGTTTGGAGCGATCGCCTTCCCTTTGAATGCTAGCGATTGACGAATGAGATAGGAGTAAGCAGAGTGAGGCAGCTTGAACAAACCCAAATGACCAGCTTGGGGCATCAACCACTTTTTGGCACGATTCGAGTTTGTTCGACTGCAAATCCAATTAGCAATGCGAGAATACCATTTTGGCAAAGAGCGATGGACGTTGGACTCGACCGATGCCAGTTTCGCAAATCGGTTAGCCAGTCGATCATCGACGCACACAAATTGATTCGAATGATGGGTTACCACTTGAGGGATAGGTAACCCCTCATCTGCGCACCAACGGCCGCACTCCGAGAGAATATTTCTAACCACTCGCTCAATTCCGGAATTCTTGCCAGACGCGATAGTATGCGACGCATCGACAAACAACCGCATCGGTTGGTTGTTGGTTGCATACACGTGGTGGAATATGGGATTCACTTGATTGGTCGATCCTATGCGATTCTTTTCCAATTGCCTATCGCAAGGGATAGCAAATCGCCCCCATAGCGTCAAGATACGCTTTGCTACGCAGCGATTTGTTTGCCGGGTTGAAGGAAGTCAAGATCATGATCTACCATCATTGCAATGATCTCTTCAATGGTCGTCGAGGCTCTCCACCCGAGTTTTGCCTCCGCTTTTGACGCATCTGCAACAAGCGAGCGAGAGTCATTCGGACGAGCAATGTTAGGGTCGAGTGAGACCCATTGCTGCCAATCCAATCCAACTCGGTTGAAAGCTGTTTCCACAACAAACTTTAAGCTTGTTAGGCACCCGGACCCGATGACAAAGTCTGTCGGAATATCCAATTGGAGCATTCGATGCATGCAATCCATGTAGTCTTCCGCGAACCCCCAGTCACGAGAAACATTCAAATTCCCCAACACCAAACTATCTTGAAGTCCCTGGGAAATTGCTGCAACAGCCTTTGTGATTTTTCTTGTTACGAAACTTGGATGACGCCTAGGAGATTCGTGATTGAAAAGGATTCCGCTGCACGCAAATAGACCGTAGCGATTCCTGTAACTCTCGATAAGTCCGAAGGATGCTGCCTTAGTGACACCATATGGGTTCATTGGTCTAAAGGCCGTCTGCTCGTTCTGACTTAATTCTGTAGGTTGGCCAAATATTTCACTGGAACACGCATATGCCAGTTTCGGAGTCAATGAAGACGATCGAATAGCTTCCAAAATGCGAGCGGTCACTTCGAGATTGGCAGCGATTGTTTCGGCAGGTTTCTCCCAGCAGGTCGGGATAAAACTAACCCCGGCCATGTGATAAATTTCATCCAGCCCATGCTCCTGGATGGTCTGGGACCATGCATCGGTCGACAAAAGATCGAATGAAGTGAGCGATACAGGAAGCGCCCCTAGTGTTTCTCTCGCAACCTTGATGTTCCGTGACTGACCAACCACACGATAACCCTTGGTCAGAAGCAGTCTCGCGAGGTAGTACCCATCCTGTCCTGTGACACCGGTAATTAGAGCATTTTTAGTCATCAAATCGATTCTTCCCTGGGGAATCCGTTACCTCACGTTACTCACGATGCCGACGGCCAAACACTTCGGCACCAAAAAAAGCACGCATCAAGCCGCATTTCGATGCGAATCGAAATTGCGATAGAAATAGTTCCGTACTTTTTGAGTCGCCTGCTGCCACCGACCACGAATGGTTCTTCGTTGCGACGTCGCTCGATGGATCGACAGTTGCGTACTAATCGCAGCACAATGCTCCGTAAGCTTTTGGTTCTGCCTAAGAAGTTGTTTCATTTCATCGAAAAACGGACCGTTCGATTGTGTTTGCAATTCTCGTAATCGTTGGTTCTCGCCTTCCAACTGAACTGCTTCGTGAGTCACGAACGCATCCAAAACGTTTGCCGGAACACGAAGTCGATCGGCACGGTTGGCGTCCTCTTGGCGAACGTAGTATCGATTGAGGCCGTCGAAAAAAACATCTAAATAATTCTGTTGCCTAAGGAAGGACCTTGCCTGCTCATCGCAAACGTCGCCGGTTGTTGGTTTTGTACACTCTATAACAACAACCCGCGGTCGCCACCTAAGCCAGTCGACGGATCGAATCACGTGCATCTCAAAACCTTCGACGTCAATTTTGAGAAAACCGATGTTGCTTATGCCCGCTTCGGCTAGGTGTTGTGATAGCGTACTGACCTGCAACACGTGTTCTTCGACAACATACCCTAGACCTTTATAGTTGTCCGCCAGTTGCTTATCGAGCGTTGAAAGTCCGCCGTTGTCTTCGCTCGTATCAGCGGCGACTCGAATTTCGAAAAATACCATTTCGCCTGCAATGTCCGTGACAGCGCAGTTTTTGTTGATGTCTCTCGGTCTGGATACGCAGAGCTGATCGAATAAGGAACGTCGAGGTTCAACATTCAAACCGTTCCAACCAATATCGTAGAAATGTTTGGTAACGGAATGGAAGATGGGGTGCCCTGCACCAACGTCGACGTAGACCTGCGGCGCGTCTCCATGAAAGAATCGATTCAGCAGTACGTCCTCACGGTTCTGAGCGTAACTGATCATGTCAATCCCATTGGTTTTGATCTGCTGATGGTTATGATACGTGCTTGGAAACTCGATCCCGGATCGAGCACCAATTCGATCGCACCGAATCTACGTTTGCGATCTTTTGAGACTACTATTCTCGATTTGCGGACGCAAAGTCAAGCTCAATAATTCTGCACCCCAGGATGCGGGGATTTCGGTTTCTCTTAGTGATCGCTTCAAAAGGGGCCATTTGTTGGTTGTTTGATTGCTACCTATTAGGATTACCGGATATGATGTCATTTAATATTGAGCTGCTTTAACCCTGAGAATCACACGACAATACATTTTAGAGGGACAAACGTGCACATGACTTCTGAACAAAGAGTGAATCAGCCAGCATTTCGTGCCGCATTAGAGGAATTGGGACTCGGGGCCTTAAAAATTGTCGACGTGGGAGCACGGTGGGGAGCGGGCGAATCTTGGTTTAGGATTGCTCCGTTGGGGCGGCTTTATGGGTTTGAGCCAGACCCTGAGGAATGCGCGAGACTTAACTCTCAACCGAGTTTTTCTTGCGAGCAGTTTTTTCCGATGGCGCTTGGCAAAGTCGACGGCGAAGCGGTGCTTCACGTCACACGCCAGCCCGCTTGCTCATCCCTTTTTCCACCGTCAGAATTTATGCGGGAACGTTTTCCTACATTACGGTCTGACATGGAATTAGTGTCCGAATGCAAGATACCTATCACGCGGCTCGATACCTGGGCGGCCGCGACAGGTGTGGATCGAGTCGACTTTATCAAAATCGACACTCAAGGAGGAGAACTGGACGTTTTGCTTGGAGCTGGAGATCTACTGCGAGGATGTCTCGGTATCGAGGCGGAGGTTATGTTTTCCCCGCTGTACGTTGGTCAACCCTTGTTTGCAGATATTGACAACTATTTGCGTCAGCTTGGATTCACACTTTGGCGACTGAGCAATTTGGCACATTACGCGGAAACACCATCCGAGAACTTGTCGAATACGTCAACGGTTCATTTCGACTATTCGACCGTCCACCATCCGATTGGATCTGGGCGTCTTGTTTGGGCGAATGCGATCTACTTTAGGGAACGTTCGACTATTCCAGATCGTCGATCGATCTTGGCTCTATCGGCATTGATGGAAGCGGCAGGCGAAATCGATGGTAGTCTGGCTTGTTTAAATATGCAAGCCAATCAAGGTATTAGAAATCTCTCCCGGCCCACTGACATTGAAAAGACCATTGAGGTGTTCGAACTCGCACCTGGCGATGCTAGAAGAGTGCGAATAACCTTGGGTTGCGATGACTCGGATTCGATTCCGAAAACGTGGAATGCTGGGATGCGTTGTATTGAAAACAAGACGCCGATTCAAATTATGCACAATGGGATTCGAATTGTAGAGGGTTGTTACCATGGTCAATGGATGACGGCGATAATTGAATCGCTCAGAGGGCATCACGAGCCACAAGAGGAACGTGCCTTTTATGAAGTACTGAAGCACATCAAACCAGGTGCCAGTATGCTTGAGCTAGGAAGCTTCTGGGCCTACTATTCGATGTGGTTTGGATTGTCCAAGCCTGGCTCCAGGACAGTGATGGTCGAACCCGATCCAGTCAACCTCGAGGTTGGGAATCGCAATTTCGCGATCAATGGAATACGAGGAGATTTCCTTCACGGTAGCATCGGGCGATGCAATTCTCCAGCCAAGCCATTCCTATGTGAAAGCGATAGCCAACTTCATAACGTCCCTGAGTACTGCGTGGACGAACTTATCCTGCTAACACGCGTACCGAAAGTAGAATTGTTATTGGCCGATATTCAAGGGGCTGAACTTGAAATGTTACATGGAGCCAGAGCAAGTATCGAAAAAGGATTAATTCGATTTGTCTTTGTTTCCACGCATCATCACGCCATCTCAAACGATCCTCTCATTCACCAAAAATGCCTTGCGTTTATTAAACAACACAATGGACACGTGTTGGCAGAACACAACGTGTCTGAGTCGTACAGCGGCGATGGATTGATCGTCGCGTCGTTCGATCCAGAGGATCGAGACTTGCCTTTGATCCATTTGAATCGAAACTTCCCAAGTAATAGCCTGTTTCGCGAAACAGAATATGATTTAGCAGATGCGTACAAGGCAATCTCAGAGACTGGTGAGGAATTTAAGGAACTTGCAAGTCAACACCCAAATTTGGCAATTGAACTGAATCGTATCCGCAATAAAAACGCTTTGTTTGCAAAGAATTGGCCAGCCTTTGTATAATCGAACTAGATTGCCTTACCAATTTCCTTGAGTTCGAAGTTGCACATCTCGTTTTGTTCGCACTAGAGTATCGGGTGGCAAGCAGACGCGAAACTGAACTCCAAAGGTTGTTTGTTCCACTCCAAAGTGAATTGGAATTCGATGCGTGCAACCAATTTGAAGCTGGTCTGTAGGGATTGAAAGTGTGGCGAGCATTTGCGAGCCGTCACCCGCGATGACTTCACATGTGATAGAACTGGATTGGCATCCAGCAAGGAGCGTCAATTCGAATTCAGCGGAATAGGATCCTTTGCGAAGTGGCAAATACGGACCGTACATGAGTACTCCAGGCTTGCCCGCCGATTCGAAACTGTCTTTGTCCTTATTCAGTTTTCCGACGATCGAAATCGTTCGTCGGCATCGCTCGGGCCAAGCGTGATCCCATGTTTTTTGCATTTCGCTTCGCAATTCGGCTTCGTTGGGAGAACGCTTTGAACGACGAGCCTCGATCCACCACAAGAATGAATGGTTTGGATGAAGTTCCGCTTCTGCTATTCTGCGACTAAGATTCCACACGCCGAAACGATTCATTTCGGCAAAAGGGAGCAGTTTTTGTTTGTTGGGCGATTCGCACAACCAAAGTCCCTTGACGTTTGTCACGTCGAATCCCGAAATTGTTGCCAGGTTGATCGCTTCGTCCGGCGTCAGCTCGACCGTATGTTCGGGGTGACTCCAATCGTATTGTTGTGTGAGCAATCGATTGGGACTGTCGACGATGAGCAGTCCTCCGGACTTCAGGATGCGATGACTTTCCAAGAAAAAACCACATACATCCTCTGGCCACAAGTGTTCTAGATTCTGTCCGGAGAAGACGCCATCTGCAGATTGGCTATCGATCTCTGGCATATGGCCAGCAGTGTTTGCGATCCAACGCGAGTTGGCTGGCAAATCGTGAGGCTTGGGTGAGTAAAACTCGACGCCCGTGTGCTGCTCTACTTGTCCGTAAGACTTTTCGATCCAATCAAAATACCACTTTCCTGCGCAACCTACGCTAACCAATTGCTTGACCCCTTTAGGGGCCGCTTGAAACGCTAGGTCACGCGCGTGATGCAGTAAATGACTGATGTCGGGAAACGCAGGCTTGCCTTTGATGACTCGATCCCGGGCCTTGCGGACGTAGCGTTCAATTTGTTTTAGTGACATGGGCTATCTCTTTCGAAGAACTTTATGGTCGTGACGATTTACGGGATCACTAGGCGGCGATTTTTTGAATGACCGATTTGGAATTGATTTTGTGACACAATGACGTAACGTGAATCTTTTCAACCAGACCCGCCACAGATTCACTCCAGGAAGTGGGCGGAACGTGGACATGGGTGGATTCAAAATTGTTGTGGTTTGAATATCTCGTAACTTCAAACGGACGGAGCAATTTGAGCAGTGAGTCCGGTTGCTTGAGATCGAAGTACTGACAGCGATTCTTTCCTACCTCACGGTGAATGGGAATATCACTTACGAAGGTATTGCATCGATGCCACAACGCTTCGACGATCGGCAGTCCGAATCCCTCAGCCAGCGATGAGAATACAACCCCTTTTGAATTCTTGTAGCAATGCAAAAGGTCGGCATCCGACGCGTTATCGACCCAGAAGAGCTGCTTTTTGTACCGCGAGTGGCTTTGGATTCGAGCGATGACGATATCACCTTTCCAACCTGGTCTACCAACCACACACAGACGACGCTCAGGAGATTCGAGCCACAGACGTTCCATCGTGTCGATAACAAACTGATGGTTCTTTCTGGCTTCAATCGTACCTACCATCAGCAATGGACGAGACGGTTCGTCGCCAACAAAAATGTCCGCCACGCTGGCTTGGACTGTACCCGCAGGATCCGTGAACTCAGCACCCAAGTCGAAGTAGTCGATTCCAAAGTCGCCGAGGGGCAGGCCAGTGATCTTGGGAAGCTCGACTACTAGTTGATCGCGAACTGTACGCGAGATTGCATAAAAACGATCCGCGTGTTCAAACGCTGCCCTGACATAGTTTCGGAAGCCGTCGGCGCCATCTTCGCCGTAAATATCGCTGTGGGTGTGCGGAATTAGATCGTAGATCACAATCGCAGTGTGTCCGCCGGCGTTTCGAAAGCGTTTCACAGCGGGCCAAACATTTGGCAAAGCCCAATACGCATCGGGTAGCAATAACGTGTCTCGTTCATCGATGACATCGCAGAGATTCGTGACCAAGTTGGGCATCGGAACCTTTGGATGTACTTGGCCGCGGAGCCACCTCTTAGATTTCCTCATCCATCTACGAAAGCCGTTTCCAAAACGCTTGCTCTCGGGAGTTCGTTGTGAAGCCTGCGTCGTGAACGGTTGGTCGTCGCTTGGACCGAATCCCAACTCATTCAACATCACCGGGATCACTTGTTCAAAACGGCCCTCTGCTGCGGATTTCGCGTGTTCGCAAATTTTACGCACGACTCGCTGTACGCCGGTTTGAAACCCATATTGTGTTGTATGGGTGTGGTCAATAAAGAGTCGGCGAGACATGGTGATACTTTTCATGGACAACGAATTCGTTTTATCATAGAAATGTAGAATTGGTTTTTGATCCTTAGACCACGGCAACGAGAGGATGGGAATGAACGTTTCTTGCTCGATGTCTCGTGGAGGCCGACGAGGCCACCCCAAGGACGTCGAGCAACTTTTCTGCGTATCGATCAAAGCTATGCTCTTCAATGTATTGCGTTCGCGATGACTGGAGCCGATTTCCATAGGTCTTGCTAGTAAAAATATCCAACAGAGCCTCATGGATTTCGGTCGCTTGCAAAGAATCTGAGATGCGCGATACAAATTCCGGTGAATCCAATGCTTCTGCCAAATCGTCGTTGGCGACGGTCATCAACCCGGACGCGATACAATCCAACATGGCACCTGAAAGTCCCCCAAAGAAGTGATTCCTCAATTGAATTGCAGCGTCCGCAGCAAGAATGTAGTCCTGATATTGACCTTCGCTCACCCATTCGCCGCTGAAGTGAATCAGCGATTCAATCCCTAACGAACCTGCAAACGAAATCAGAGACTCTCGCATCGTTCCTGCGGAACCTACAAAATACAAATGGGCATTCTGGCCACTATCATGAAGAAGTTGGATTGCCTTGATGCACGGCTCAGGGCCTTTGGTGGATGCAACAATCCCAAGGCTAATCACCATGAGTTGGTCATGTGGAATTCCCAATCGATTCCGAGCAGATTGCTGACCACTTTTTGAAAGTTGGGCAACGTCGAATTCCCGATAGCAGCAGAAGGGTAGGTAGGCAGGATTAATCGCATGCTCCTTGAGACATTGAGCTTGAATGCCCCGGGAGTGAACAATCAAGGGCGTAGCGGAGTCAATCAATTCGCAAAAAAACATGCTGGGTAAATCACCAGGATTGCTCATCCAGTGTTGAACCTCTGCTCCCGTTACTTTTCTACCAAGATGCTTTGTTGCCATCTCGGCTAGATAGTCCTGTCCTTTCCACCAGTTGTAGAGTTCTGCCAAACGATTGTCATGGATCAAACATGGACCGCCGAAGGTCCGTTGTAAGTTTATGATTTGAGTGTGAAAGTGGGAGTTGCCAACGACCGTCAACGTGTTGTCATATTGCCCTGATGTAAATGGAATCTCGCTTAGCGGAAAAAAGTTCTTCACTTCGCGAGTCGGTGTCGGATTCTCTGCACCTGTATAAACATCCACATCGGCGCGTTTCCCGAGTTCCTGCACCGTCCTGCGAGTGTAGTCAGCAACTCCAGATGCTTCCGGTGGAAACGGTGAAAGGATCGCGATCCTTGGACGGTTCAGCAATGCATGTCGCGAGACGTTTCGCTGTCGAGCCGCAGTCTTGCGAATTCCATTACAAATCGGCTTCCAAAATAGATCGCATACTTGCTTGGCAGCAAACCGATCGGCCGAATCCGATTGAGATCTGAGTATATCAAGCCGCGTTTCAGGGTTTGTTGCTGTCTGGACAATGAGATTGGTTAGCCGCAACGCATCTTCGGTTCCAAAAATCGCGTTCGGGTTACCAACTAGTTCCAAGTGTGCTGCGTTGTCGGAAACGAGTATAGGACACTTGCAAGCAATTGCTTCAATAACCGGGAGGGAAAACCCCTCGATCTGCGAGGCACATACCGAAAGCGACGCGCGTTGATAAACGATCGTCAGTTCCGCGTCAGATAGCCCTTGCAGAACGTGGAGCTTGCGAGTGGAACCGCCAGCTTGCCTGTAGATCTCTGCCAAGGCCCCAATATGGCTGTCGCTGTACTTCCCCACAACAACCAAATGAAGCTCCTTGCACTCGGAAGGAAGTTTGGCGTGAGACTCTAGCAAGAGCTCGACATTCTTGCGACGATCCGCTCCAGCTACACAGACAACGAACTGTTCGGGAAGCTTTAGTTTCGTTGTAGAAGGCCGATCGAAAGTTGCACCATTCTTTACCAATTCAAATTCCGGTCGCAGTGCAACCCCAGTCGTAAACACTCGATCCGTCGGGATCGCCAAGATTTCTTGAACTCGGCGACCCGAGTATTCGCTTATCGGAAAAAACACATCGTACGCTGGAAGCCAAGACAGTTGGACCGAGTATTCCTCGGCGTTAGCCGGGTTGGACAAGTACCGTTCTGGAACATCGAATGGAATGAAATCGTAAATAATTGTTGCGCTGAATATGCTGTGTCGACCTAACAACCTCGTAACACGCATCGGGTCATGCGTCATGGGTGACATTTCCAGGAAGGCCGCCGGAGCAGACGGACTTTTGGAAGCGAAAACGGTCTCGATCGAATCAAACAAAGGCAAAAAGCTCGTAGGAAGAGCCCCTACTTGTGGATCGACCAAGCCTATCAATTTGGTATGGATCGGCAGGTACTCTTTGGCGGACTTCAACAAAACAGCCGAATGATATCCAACACCTCGGAAGGCATAGTTTTCATCCTGCAGGCATCGAATGTCGACGTAAACGTTCATCGAGTTTCCTCAGTTATGCTGCGGCCATGGTCGTCGCGAGTGTCGAACTGGTTCTATTCGTCATGTCGACGAATTCATTGCGATCAAGCACCTGGCTACCAACAATCACTAGTGCTGAGCTCACCTGAGAAAGTAAATCTAGGAGTCCCCGCTGAAGGCTTTGACTGAGTTCAACCTGCTCTTCAATAACAACGATACAGGAAGTCGTCTTCGCGTGCTGCCTTCTCATCAGCTCAAGAAACTCGATTTCTCGCTCGATTGTGGTAACGGTTGAGCCCAGCAGATGGGCTTCTACGTTCAGCTTGAATGCGCGTAGATCCGGAGACGATTCCAACGAAACAACATGCCCATTCGATCCTACAAGATGAGCAAGGGTTAACATGTGGTATCCTTGCTTGGCTCCAATATGCAGAACCGTATCACCCTCTTGCACCGATCTTTCCAAAGCGAGTGTAGTGTCCGTTTGGTAATCGCCTATGACCAAGCGTGGCAGAAGGGCGACATTCTGAGTATCGGCATACATGTATCCCACGTGAGGGTGTGGCACAAGCACCAGGCCATTGCCGATGGGTACCGCTTGAAATGCGTGCTGGAGATTGCGATCCGATCGCTGGCTGGCTTTGAGAAATGCCAAAAGCTGCTTTCCCGGCTCGATCACATGCACCATGGTACTTCCTGCCTCGGACGGATTGGGTTGTAGTTGCTGGACTTGCGCGACACTGATCGAACTGAAATTCAGACCATGCTTGTTGACGGTTTTGATGACAAATCGTTCTGCAGAAAACTTGGCTTTTCTAATCTTGGAATCGATCGGGGCAAGAAGTTTCTTCCGCCAACTTCGGATTCTTTGTTTGAGATTCATTGAATTTCCATTCTATGCAGCCGCGCGGCCAGTGGTCTGAAGAGAGGCTACGCCATAAACGATTTCAAGCTCGGGCAGTGGGAAAATGAGATTCCCCCCAGATGCGAGATAGCCTTGCTCGCGTTTGAGAATGTTCTCGCGAAAATGCCACGGGAGGACGATCATGTAATCGGGATTGCCGGCTTTGATGTCCGATTCTGACGCGATTGGAATGTAGTTGGAGGGCGTAAATGCTCCAAACTTTTCTTCGTTGACTTCAGCAATTCCGCGAAGCTGTTTCGTTGTAACGTCACAGAATTGCAAAACTACGTTTCCTTTGGTTGAAGCGCCGTAACCACAAACGTCTTTACCCGCCGCATTGAGTTGACGCAAAAGACCTTTCAGGTCATCTCGGTGCTGGAAAACACGTTCACGGAACCGATCGTATACTTCCCAGTCGTTGTAACCCACTGCATCTTCGCGATCCAAGATGCATTGAATCTCAACTGAGTTCGGGGTATGCGATGAAGCGTTTTTGGCGACGGTAACGCAGAAGCTTCCGCCATTGATGTCGTTTAATTCTACGTCAAGAATTTTGAATCCCACACGATCGGTCATCCATTGGATTTGCCGGAGCGCGTAATAGCTGACGTGCTCATGACAGACCGTATCGTACGCGTTTCGTTCGATCATAAGAGGTAGATAGCTTTGCTCAAATACCCATACTCCCTCATCGTCCAAACACTCGTAAACCTGTTTCATAAAACTAGTCGGGTCATCAAGATCGTAGAACATTGCGATCGACGTGATGACTTTCGCTTTTTCCGAACCAAAGTGCTTCACAAAGGCTGGTGCGTTAAAGAAATCAGGAATGAGTTGAACGTGTTTCGGATAGTAATGCCTAAACTTATGACCCGATGGATCCATTCCCACAAGTCGGAAGCCTTCGTTGCCATAGGCTTGCAGGGTCGTTGAATCGTTGCTTCCAATGTCGAGAACAATGTCGTTTGGCGAAAGCGTTACATAGTCTCGGGCGGCGGAGACTCGCCCTTGAAGATGCTTGACCATCGACGCGTTGAGCCCGGAGCGGTAGCCGTAATTGTCTCCATACATTTGATCCGCCGGAAAGGAGTGGTTGAGTTGCACAAGACCGCAGCCATCCGCACACTTAACCAGTTGCAAGGGACCGATCGGGACGTCTTGAGTCTTGGTTTTTGGGAACACGCCCGTCAGCGCTTGATCACCGAGGTGCAAAATTTCAACCAAATGGGTGCATCCACAAATTCGACAACCATTTATTTTTTCGTGCATTTTACTACTCCGTTGACTCGTTCCATTCGTATCGATTTGATCCCTTCAAA
This sequence comes from Pirellula sp., assembly GCA_043744075.1. GTDB lineage: Bacteria > Planctomycetota > Planctomycetia > Pirellulales > Pirellulaceae > JBKCUI01. The sequence goes on from JAYTVL010000216.1 coordinate 13,316, forward strand.
CCGCGAAGTGAAGTTGCCGATCTTAGTTGTTTGCTCATTTTCAGGTCAATGTCGAAAAGCTATTCCGCGAACGATTTGAACTTTATTCTGATTTTCTCTCGATCAAGAGACTTTGAACGACAACACCCAGTTTTCTGGTATCAGGTGACAATCCCAATTCGGCAGGTGTGGATATGGCATCTATTTCGACCGTGAGTATCAAATTGGAGTCTTCCAACCAATCGCTATCGTTCAATTCGAACCGAAACGATTGCCATCCGTGGCCTTGAACAAACTCGTGTTCTGATGCAATGCGATCGCCAATTCGTACAGTTACCTTCTGTGGCTTGTCGTAGAAGCCGAGTCCCGTGAGGGTGCTAGCCACCATCTTGACCGACAGGTTGTTCACCGCATTCTTCGCCAGAGGGACTCGAATTTGGGCTGCCTTTATGCCCGTCCACGAACCACTTCTTTCCGGCACATTCCAATCCCCAATCCTTAACCAGCCCGTGCAACTTGGGCCACTGACCGGCCCCATTTCCGATCCTAGACGAACGGCAGAACCTATCGGAACAACATTTCCGGATTCGAAGTTTAACTCGCGCACTTCCGACGTTTTAGAGATATGAATTGAGGCCGGAAGCGCGCGGACGTTTCTTAATATCCGAACGGATTTGTCCTTCTCACTGGTTGGCAGTGCAGCGATTCGGTGCGAAACGATTCCCTGATCGATATCACGGATGCTCAAAATATATTGGGCCTTTTCGGAGGGATCCAATCTTCCGCTAGCAATGCCAATTTCGCTTGCAACTACTATCCCCGTGCTCAAATCTGTTTCTAGCGATGCCGCAAAGACAATTGGCTGAATGTTGTCACGAGTCATGCAGTAGTCTACGAAGGCGATCCCGCTTTCAATCGCCTGCCTTGAAATGGAGCTATTTTCGAATTGAAGCGGCATGTGATAGCGTTCACGCATATAGGAAGTCCAGTAATCGGCTGGAACAACGGTAAACCAACTTCCGTTTTGGAGCCGTGGCGCATGGACCGCAGTGATAGGTCTTTTGAGCGAAGGAACGATGCTAGCAATGCGATGAGCAACATTCCAACGACACGTTTCAAGTCGAATGTCGGTGACCACAGAATCATTTCTTAAGGTTACGCAATAGCCTAGTAAACCAAACAAGACCGCCATGCCGCATTGGACTGCTCGGCGAAAAGGCGTGCGGCTAATTCGATTCGAAAGACTGAGACAAGCGGCAATGACCAGCGACCACCCAAAATGACAGAGAGGCGTGAATGCGTACGATCGCACCTTGAGCTGATAAAAGTTGTCCTGGTACTTTCCAACCAAGGATACGGGCAATACGGGTACCAATGCGATGATTGCTCCGACCAGAATGCATATCCAAAATGGAGTTGAACGTGCACGTTTGTCCCGCGAATCATTCTCGTCGATCTCGCAGGAGCCAGATAGTGAAACCATGGTCGCCGCAACGAACAAACCACAAAGAATCGCAACTAGATTGCTACCTTCTGTGACGAGATACTTGAATGGCCGGTAGACCACTCCATAGCCGTCATGACCAATGGAATCTGCGTAGTTTACAGCGAAAGGAGAGACAAACTCCGTTAACAATGTCCCGCTCGCCGAGAGTGAACACAACACTGGAGTAAATCGCATTGGGTTTAAGCTGCCAAGTTGATTTCCCGCGTAGCCAGATGGATTCATCCTCCTCCAGGCTATATAGCCTCCAAAATAGAGCACTATGACAAGCAATGTACCTACCAATTGGAGGGTGAAATTGCGATTGAACAAACAGGAACGCCAATGACTAGACGCGGGCAAATTCGAAAAGCGGTTGCCGATAACAGCTGAAATCGCAAGCATACTAAATAGTAGGGATACACCTTCGTGGATATTTAGCGAGATGTAGAACAGTGCGAAGGACAGGCACAGATACACCTTCCTATCGTTTTCTGCATACACACTCCCAAGGTAGACCGAGGCAACGAAAAGGAAACTTAGCACCCAAGAAAACAGTGGATAAGTGGTGACAATGCTCCCATCCCATCGAATGCTTGCCAAAGCAAGATTTACGACAGCCGCCATCAATGCGAGTCGTCTTCCAAAATACCTTCCCAAAATGGCGTGAAAGCTGATGAAAAATAGCGCAAAGAAACCGACATGCAGAATCGGCCCAAAAATCGAACCTTGAAGACTGGTGCCGACGTAAATCAAAGCACCTGAAGCGAAAGCAAATACCCTCCCTTGGTTCTGGGCCCAGCTTGTAACAACACTCCATTTCCCTTGAAGACCGGCTAGTCGCCAGATCGCATCATCCGTATGTGTTGGACAGACATCCCAGATACGGTAACAAAATACCAATAAGAGCAAACTGATTCCAAGACAGGGCAAGAGGTTGCGGTTCATATCTCGTCACGTTGTTCGTCTTGAGTTAGGCTGATTGATCAAGGGTTAGGCTGCTTTCGCTGGGCGTTCCGCAGCTGCACTAAAGTTGATCCTCTCACGTTCGATAACCAGCGGTTTGCGACGTACTTGATTGAAGATGGCGAGTACATATTCACCGATGACTCCAAGAAAGAACAATTGGACACCGGCAAAGAAGAACATGGCGACGATGACGGTTGGAATTCCATTTTGCGATTGAGTCGACCCGAGAAGTACAGCAGCGAGGACCCCAAACGCGTAGACAATGCTCAGCCCGGAAACCAAAATACCGCAGAAAAGTGCGAGTCGAATTGGGGCTGTGCTAAAACTGATAATGCCGGTGAGCCCCTGCTCAATCATCCTGGCAATCGAATTTCGCGAGAACCCATGCTTTCGAGATCTCCAAGTATAGGGCACACCAATCGATCGAAAACCGCACTCGAAGGTCATCAAGCGCATAAATGGCTGTGCATCGTCGATTTGCTTCATCGCATTCAAAACGCACTTATCAACCAACTGAAAATCACCTACGTTCGGTGGATAATCTAGGTAGGTTACCTTGCTCAAGAGTTGATAGTATGCCTTTCGAGCTGACGACATGGCGAACCCTTCGTTTCGTTGGGCCCGTATGCCGTATACGATTTCGTATCCGGATTCCCAATGCTTGACGAACTCAGGAATCAATTCGGGGGGATCTTGTAAATCGACTGGCATGAATAGTAAGACTGCATCGCCAGTTGCGTTTCGAACTCCGTTGTAAGTGTTGTTCAAGATTCCAAAGTTCCGCGAATTGACAATGATCTTAACACAGAAATCTTTCGCAGCCACTTCCTTGAGAAGTTCGACGGTACGATCCGTCGAACAATTGTCACAAAAAATATATTCGAGGTTGTAGTCGCTTAGTTGGTTATCGAACAAGCTTCGAATGGTATTGTAACATTCGAGGATCCCAGCTTCTTCGTTGTAACATGGCGAGATAATACTGATGGTTTTCTTATTCATGGACGTCACCAAAGTTGAAAGTCATTGGAAATTCCCCGTGCAATCAGGCCGCAATAGGTGAGCTGCACACGAGCTCGCTGATTTCGGACTTATTCCAAAGATCAATTGTTCTTTTATAGAAATCGAACACGGGACGAGGATCATTCCAGGCCGATTGACAATGAGTCGAGAGCAAATCGACTCTTGCATCGAGGGCTCCGATCACATGGCTTTTATCGATGTTTCGAGCGCACACATCAAAGGGTGATTCTTGGCAGCACAAATCGAATTCAACAACGGATGTTCGAGCGGTTACAGAGAATTCAGTTGCGTCCGAAGCCGTATCGACATCGACATCGCATCGTGGCAAATTGTCACCAGTAAAAACCCCTTGCCATCGATAGCCTTCGGTCAACGACGAAACGTTTTCGTAACCAAGTTCGGCGAGCAGGGCAATCAAGTGAATTCCATAGAATCGAACAGGGCCACCCCCAAGTTCGGGCTCTCGTTTCCATGTTGGCGAATTACTACGAAAATGATGAGCCAAGAAATCCCAACGGATCTTGACATTTTCGCATGGGTATTGCTGGACAAGTTCTACAAGCCGTTTCGCCCATTCGAGATATCGAAAGAGGTACGCAATACGAACAACTTTGCCTGATTGTTTTAAGCGATCATGAATCGCATATGCGGCATCCGGGCATGGAGCCAGCGGTTTTTCAAGAAAGAGAAATTGAAGTTGCGGTTGTTCGATACAAATGTCCAACCAACGGCACTGTTCTGTGGGGCACACTGCAATTACGGCACCAGACGCAGCCTGCAACGCTGTCATCTCATCGCGAACCCATCGAACATGTTGGGAACAAATTTGCAATTCGGCTCTTTCGTTGAATCGCTTTCGATAACGCTCGGGTAGTACGACCTTCTGACCACAACCGATTGTCATCGATGGCAGATAGCCATACAAACCAAAGCCAGAACCGAGAATTGCAATCGTGTTCATCATGCAGCCTTAAAGTCTTGAGGCGACAAGATATCGATAACTTTCCCCCGAAAACCTCGTTCCGTCAGATATCCACGGATCTCACTTGAGATATGCCAAGCGAGATTTAACAACACGGTTGGCTGCGATACCAGCGATTGAAAGACTTCGTCGGACCTGATTGGAATACGTGTTCCAGGTAAATAATGTCCAATCTTTAACGAGCCGGGTTTTTCGTAAACACTTTCGACGAGATCCGAGTCTAGTTCGAGCATCTTGATCAAAATGGCCGCGCGGCCAGGAAACGCCTTGGCGTGAAGCTTTCCGTGATCGTGAACGCACTGTTCGATCTCGCGTCGCTTGTTCGCTTTCCATTTCGCAATATCAGATTGCATCGATCGAATTTGAGCCCCAAAGTTGCGTTCAATCTTGAGTACTTTGTCGACTTCCGCTCGATCCAAAGGAGTACCATTCTTAGCAATTTCCACCCGAATATTTCCTCCATAACGCGAGGGAAATACCACATCGGTCAATTGCATTCCAAGTGATTTCGCAATTTCGACAAAGGAAGTGCAACTATATGTTCTGGGGTGTTCATGATAGAAGGTGTCGAATTGATTACCAGACAGTACGCCCCCCAAGTAATGATTTTCAATCACTAGGACGGTCTGATCACTCATTAGTATTTTTAGTGACTCGATAACGCCATCCAAGTTTTCGATGTGTGCAAAGACGTTCGTGAAAACGATGAAATCCGGCCGTCCATGTTGCTCGACAATCCTGCTTGCAAGCTTTGGTTCTAGAAACGCATTGAAGATTGAATGTCCTTTGTTTTCAGCATCTTGGAATGCGCCTGTCGGCTCGACCCCAATCGTCTTTGCACCCGCATCGCGAAAAAAGCCAAGGAGACTGCCGTCATTGCAGCCTACATCCAAAACGTTCTTACCCTTCAGATTCCCATGCCGCTTTTCACAGTTCTGAATAAGTCCTTTCATCCCATTGAGCACGTCCGCTGTGAATCGTGATCGGTAGTGGTAGGTTGCAGGAAACAATTGATGCTTGGGAACCTGGAATCGTTGGTGAGCCGTGACGCAGTTGTCACAGAACAGAATTTCGATTGGATATTCGTTGCATGTCCTGGCGTCGTTGACCGGAATGAGATCGTCACACATCGGATGTGTTCCCAGATTGAGTACCGACTCAAGATTCTGATTGCCGCAGACTTCGCAACGATGGATCTCTGTTACCTCTTCAACCATGCTATTCCTCATTGTGCTACATACCGGTGTTGAAAAACATTGTTTTGCAATTCCTCTCGGGCGGTGCCGTTCGGATTGCAACTACGCTACCCTGCGTTTGGAAAGAACTTGCTCATGGTGGCGATTGCCGCTCAAACTCAAATCCGCGTCGAAAAAATCGCGATACCAGGAAATCGTGCGTTCGAGCGCGCATTTCATGTCAAAACACGGAGACCAATTCAACATTTTCCTAGCTTTTTCCGCAGACAAATATTGATGCTTGATTTCGTGGCTGGCTTCGCATCGAACATCCGGAACTACGGCAGAATCCATCCCGCTCAAAATGAGATTGATCATTTCAAGAACGGTGACCTGAATTTCTGTCGAAAAATTGAAAGCCTGACCAAGGATTTCAGGCTGTCGGGCCATGCACTCTGCTAGATGTAGATAAGCGGCTGCACCATCTTCGACATAGAAGTAGTCGCGAATGAAAGTCCCATCCGAGCGGATGACCGGGCGTTGGTTTCGCATAACGGATCGAATCGTACCAGGAATAAGCCGATTGAAATTGAGATCTCCTCCACCGTAAAAATTGCCGCACCGCGTTACACAGACGGGCAACGCATAAGTGTTGTGGTAAGTGAGAGACAGAATATCGGTACACGACTTACTTGCATCGTACGGATGACGCCCTTGGAGGGGAGCGTCTTCAAGATACGGCAAAACAGCCTGATCACCGTATGCTTTGTCCGATGAAGCAACGATGACATGCGGATTGTAACCGCATCGACGGGCTGCTTCCAAAAGACACCAAGTCCCTTTGATATTGGTTTCGAAAGTGGACAGAGGACTACGATTAGCGATACCTACTATGGTCTGAGCGGCGAGATGGATAACGTTTTGCACTTCGTATTCCGCCATGACGCGTTCCAAAAACGTTGCGTCCTCAACACAGCCTTGAACCACGTCAATCTGCGAAAGAAAGCCAGTTCGATTCAATTCAGAGCCCTTAACCTGATCTCGCACCAAGCCAATCACATGCGCGCCGCGTTCTACTAGAGCCCGCACGGTCCAAGATCCGACAAGCCCAGTACAACCCGTTACGAAAACTCGTCGATCTCGCCAAAATCCATCCATTTTCATAATAGTCTTGCTGTTTTTAAATGAGGTGCAGTTTATCGTACGGTGCGGGGATGACTAAGCAGCGATTCTAAGTCTCGGAGTTCCCCAACGCTTCCATGGCGCGCGCCCGGCGTCCCACAAGTCGTTGAGATGTTTGTGGTCACGACTATTATCCATGGGATGCCAAAAGCCATCGTGACGAAAAGCGTGCAACTGGCCATCGCGAGCCAGTCCCGTCATGGGTTCCTGCTCGAAAACCAAGCTTGGATCGTTTTTTAGCCGACTAAAAATTCTTTTATCCAAAACGAAAAAACCACCGCTGATTCTCCCAGGTGCTTGAACAGGTTTTTCCATGAAGTTTACGACTTGATCTCCATTCAAGGCGATTTCGCCGAATCGTCCCGGTGGCTGAACGGCCGTAACAGTGGCTATCTTGCCATGTGAATGATGGAAGTTGACCAACGCACTGAGATCAACATCTGCAACGCCATCTCCGTATGTCAAATGAAATGTGTCTTCCGTTATGAATCGCTCAATTCGTTTCACTCGGCAACCCGTCATCGAATCGATCCCTGTCTCAACCATCGTTACGCGCCAATCTTCTTCTCCCAGAGAACCATGCAGCTCATACTCTTGAGGAGAACCGAGATTGACCGAGATATTGGAATGAGCGAGAAAATACTCCAAGAAGTAGCGCTTTACTGCCCAACTCTTGTATCCCAAACAGAGAACGAAGTCGGTAAATCCGTACTCCGCATAGCTTTTCATGATATGCCAGAGAATGGGGCGATCACCGATCGGAACCATTGGTTTGGGCATGTCTTCAGAAACGTCACGAAGTCGCGTGCCTTGACCGCCACAGAGTATTACAACTTGCACAGCTTCCCTCCTTGGATACTGGAATCATCGAGATTTGAAGGGAGTGCTAAATGTCACTATTCAGATCTATGCTAGTCGTTTTAGCCAATTGTTTCCCTTGGAACAAGTGCAATTCGTTTTGTGATGCGGATAGGTAATTCTCGCTTGCTAGCCAATCGATCCCCGCCATTTGAATCAACGCTCTTGACTGCATCACCCATGTTGTGCGATATCTCGCTTTGCAAGTAATGGTACAGGTAGGATCATCACGCGACACTTGGCAAGGACGTCGAATAATCGATGAAGAATTTTTGGACTGCGATTTGCGATTCAATTCACCATTTGCCAGCAATCATTTTGGCCACGCTTTGCTCTGTCGGTATCGCGATTCTGTGGAGCTCCAACATCGGTGCTCTCTACCCCGTCATCGATATGACCCTCAAGGGGGAGTCGATGCAGAGTTGGTTCGAAAAAAGCATCGATTCCAGCTACGCTCACCTGGACCAACTGGAGGCAAAGAAACGGGTAGCCGAGCGAGAAGCGATGGTAGGAATCCGCTTTGCAGGTCAAGACGTCGTCCCGAAATCCGATCTGCGAAAAAGCATTGATACACAAGTTGTGTCCGAAAACTCCAGTGTCGCTTGGAAGTCGCTCGGACTGTCGTGGTCCGATGCGCTATTGCCCCGAGACCCGTTCCAAACCATTTGCTGCATCATGGGATTGCTGATGGTCAGTACGCTAGCAAAACACATGCTGATGCTCGCCAATGATTTACTCATCGGTCACGTGTCCACGAGCATCGTCCGTGGACTTCGAATGAACGTGTTCGACGTCGCCCTGGCGATGGACCGCAAGACCTACCAAACATTCGGTACGAGCGGCCTGCTCGCGGCCATCACTTCCGCCGCCGACGGACTAGCTGCAGGTATTATGAGCCTCTTTGGCGCCGCGATCCGCGAACCCCTTCGAATTGTGTCCTGCCTGATCTTTGCTTGCTTTATCAGTTGGCGATTGCTGCTGCTATCTGTAATCCTTGCCCCGTTGCTGATTTTCGTTGTCCTCTACTTCAACCGTAAGATCCGTTCCATCGCCGCATCGATCCTAGGCCGCAACGCTGGCTTTCACGAAGTCCTCCTCGAAGCCCTCAGCAATGTCTTCACCGTCCAAGCGTTTACGATGGAGAAGCATGAAAAAGAGCGATTCAGCCAATGCACCAACGACATGCGTCGCATCAATCTGAAGATGATTTTCTACACGGGGCTCAGCAAACCGTTCACCGAATTGATTGGCGTTGGCATGGTGGCAATCACAGTATGCGCGGGTGCGTATCTAGTCGTCAACCAACAAACACACATCTTCTTTTTGAAGATTTGCGAAGAGCCGATGAGCATCACCGACCTGCTAATCTTTTTTGGACTTCTTGTAGGGGCTAGCGATCCACTTCGCAAACTATCAGGTGTTTCCATCTCCATCTTTGGTGGGGCGATGGCCGCCAACTTCCTGTACGCAATCCTGCACTCCAAACCTCTATTGCCTCAATCTGCGATACCCAAAGTCTTGAACGGACAACATTCCTCGCTGGCTCTCGAAGACGTCAGTTTTCACTACAACCTAGAACATCCCATTCTGAAAAACGTAAACTTGAACATTGCGTTTGGGGAAACCATTGCCATCCTCGGCGGTAATGGGAGCGGAAAGTCAACTCTGATTCAACTCTTATGCCGTTACTACGATCCCGTTCAAGGCTCCATCGCCATGGACGGAACCGATATTCGAGAAATGGCTACTCAAGATATCCGTCAACGTATTGCGATGGTGAGCCAAAGTACGGAACTGTTCAATCGCACCGTACTCGAGAACATCCAGTACGGAAGCCCGGCTAGCACTCGCGAAGAAGCGATCGAGGCAGCCAAACTGGCCCATGCGCATCAATTTGTGATGGACTCCCTCATCGACGGATACGAAACGATCGTCGGTCAAGGCGGACAGCGACTTAGCGGTGGCCAGCGCCAACGCATCGCCCTCGCGCGGGCCATCTTGAGAAAGCCGGAAGTGCTGATCCT